>JAGLOJ010000012.1 GCA_023139045.1 Candidatus Sabulitectum sp. | reverse complement strand
TAGTTGGGGTATCAGGCTTTATACAGCGTATCACACTGCTTAACAGATAGTATTCTTTTGGTATCCCTTATAATTCTTTGTTGGAACCCGTTTCTGACTTGGATTCGGAATGTGGCTCACCTAAGGATTTCATGATGAATGACCTTCCTGCACCCGCATAAAGAGCTTCCTGTAAACACCCCAGGCATTGAATTCCTTCCCCCCACCCCCTCTATGATTGAATTCAGGCAACGGCATTGCCTTCAGCCTTGCAGAAGGGGTACACGATCAAGCAGGATTTCGTTAATAGCGATTAGCTCTTCTAGAAACTTAAGGTCATCAAACGGTTCAGCATCGTATTCTACTTCATTCCTCATTCCATGAGCCTTACTGAGCAATGCAACTTCACTCCCGAATTCTATGGTGTAACTTAAAGCCTGAAAGACTACATACCTATTGCTTGATGGCCTATAACCATGCCAGCGTAGTGCCGCAAGCGCAAAAGCAAACGAGGCTTCGTATGCCAATTGGAATCTGCTTTGAATCGATAACTCACTCCTCATGGAATCGGTATGAAACATCTTTGCTTTCTCGATCAATTGTGAAAATTCTGTCTCGGATCTTTCGAGCGGAAGTAGAAGTTCTATTCTCTCAAGGTTCTCTAATGTCATACTCAGAACCTTTCAGAAATATCTTTGGCTGATTAAGTACTCTTGTTACAAATGGATTTTGTCCCTCAACCTTACTCTTCCATTCTTTGAGTGTGAGAATCTTCACGCTGATAGTCCTTTTAATATCTATTTCTACAGGCTGTAATGCATTTAGTATATCTGTGTATCGTAGTTCTTCCCCGATGATCATGATATCAATGTCGCTGGATGCGTTATCGGTTCCTCTCGCAATAGAACCGTAGATAAATGCTGAGTATATTGAGTTCATATAGGGAGTCAATGCTGATTGCAGTGGGATAGTTAAAGCAACAGTTTTTATCACAATGCCGTATAACTCCTGGAATACAGGGGATTCGGTATTTGCATGGTAAAACTTCGTTCTTCCTATTATGTCCTCATTTACCAGGCCGCTTTTTACAAGCCGCATAATTATGCGATGTACAGCTCCTACACCTGAATTTGCCAGACTAATTATCTCTGACATCTGGAATTTTCTATTCGGCTGTCCAAAGAGAAGTGCGAGTACTTTAAGTTGCACTTCTGAGAATAGACTCTGAGCTATCCCCAGTGACGGATAGTCGGCTTTACAGGTTTTTGCAGGCATATTCCTTCTTCCCATATTGGGAAGAATACCACCCATTTTGGGAATATGCAAGTGGTCCAAAGAATTAGACAGCTAAATAGAGTCACGAATAGTCGTAACATAAAACAAGTTAAGAACCCGGAAATCACAATGACGTTCAACATCTTAGAGCTCTTTTTGAAAGAGACGAATCACAGATGGTATCCCGCATGATTCTTAGTTGGAACCCTTTTCTTAAATGGGCAAGAAAGCTCTCAGGCGCGGGAATCAGCACTGTGGCATGATTATACGATATTTTTACAGTGTTTCCTCCACCACCTCGATAAAGGACTGTACATACCATAGAGTAGTAGAACCTGACTTTTTATGAAGATGAAAGCCCCTCCTTTTAAAGATCCGGAGGGGCTCTTTAGTATCTCTGCAGTAAATGGCTCTACTACTTCAAAACAACCACCCGGCTCTGTTGCTGTGAAGTCTCCAGCTTGCATTGTGCAGAAGTAAAACACCCTCTGCAAGATTGTTGAAGCTCTTTGCTATGGATTAGATTGTTAGCATATTAGTGCTGAGAGGGGGTAGCGTGTGATAAATGCTTTATTCTCTGTTATTATTTTTCTTGGTCCAATGGATATTGAATGGACTGCCCTTGCCACAGGACAAATCTCGGTTGAGTGCGCTGGTGATGTAAACGGTGACGGCACTGAGGACTGCTTCACCGCTGCTTCCGAGTACAACGGTAGCGGTGTATTCTGCCTTGACGGGTTGACAGGAGAAATTCTTTGGCAGAACGACACCATTCCCGGTGTATGGCTCACCGATTGCTTTAGAACGGTTGGAGATGTTAATCTGGACGGCATTCAGGATCTCGCAGCGGGAACAGGTTTGACTCCTTCAATAACATTGTTTTCAGGTGCAGATGGCAGCATTATCTGGTCTTCACCTCAGGAGCACGTAGTTGCCTATATTGAAAAATCGGACGGACCAAACCCGGGGGATGTTATCGTACTCGTTCTGGGCAATGACGGATCCGACTGGTGCTATTTCTACGGCCTGAACGGCCAAAACGGAGAACCTGTTTGGAGTGACCCATACCCCATCTCCACACTGGACGAATGGATGAAGGTTACCGATGTGGATGTTAATTGCAATGGCTGGTCTGAGATGGGTTTCTCCATCGACCGTGGAAGCGTAATGAGCGGAAGCGTTTCCGTTAGAGACGGCTATACAGGGGAGTCAATCTATGGATGCGGTACATGTTACTTCCCCACGATGGACCTTTCAGATTCCCCCATACCGTGTCTGGCTGTGAGCCATTTCGGCTGGGAACCCGATATCTGGGTTGATAACCTGTTAGTAGGCATCACTGTCTGGAGTAATGATGAAGCCGATTTCATTGCTCAAAATCTTGAATACATCCCGAACATCTCCGGACCAGAATCACCATACCCTGAGCTAATCGCATGGGGCTATGACGAAGCAACGCTCATCATGGGAAATCAGGGCAACTATGTAGATTCCTATGCATTTCCTTCGGGCATCGTCACATTGGACGTTTTCCAGGACACCGAGAACTGGAAACTGGTTGCCCTGACCGCTGCAAATCTCCATTGTCCCATTCTTACTCTGACCGACCCTCAAACCGAACCCAGCATACCCCTGCCATCTTCATCGGCCACAGACTTGTGTCTTCTGGAATCAGATCAGTTTCCAACCCCCCTGGTGTGCGTTGCTATGAATGGCTCAAGCCCTGGAGTATGCGCAGTTAGAACTTCCTGGCAGGTTCAAATAGAAGAGAACGAAAATGTTCCGATATACGAAGAAGCTTCGATCAAACTGTCTTCTTCCCCCTGCATAGGTGGTATTGGTATTTTCTGTGAAGTCTCTGCTGAAATTTGTGTAGTCGACATAACCGGAAGAAGTGTCGCCGACATTTCGATGACTGACGGTGAAGAAGCTTTCATCGAATTACCTCCCGGAGTCTATTTCCTGGGAGATAGAAACACCAACACTCCTTTTCAGCGGGCGATAGTACTGGATTAGAGTAGGCTAACGGAAAATCTACTTTATAACAACGAAGCTCTTAAAGTCGGTTACTCCATCAGAGACCATACGGCAGAAGTACAAACCAGGGAGTAGCTCCCCAGGAAAGATTTCGTGATTTCCGGAGTTTACGAGTTCAGATCTATGATCGAACACCACCCGGCCGAATAAGTCGAATACTTTGATCTCTACGGGTGAAGCCCCGGAAAGTCTGTATTCTATTATTGGAACGGTTGAAGGATTGGGAGAGATAGTCATCAAACCGCTTGACTGCATCGGATATGCGGTTTCGTCGATTTCTGACCCGAACCACGATACTGCTATCTCCTGAAGAACGGGTGTAACGTCTGGATCGGAAGTTTTCAGAAGAGCGGTGTACTGAATGTACCGTCGATAGTTCGAAACATATTCAGACAAGTCATCAGGCTCGTAAATCCACTCCGACCACTCTTCCATAAATGGCTCGGTGGTTCCGTCGACACCCGTTCTAACCTGAAGGTAAATCTCTGTTCCCTGTGGAAGGTCTTCAGCCCAGGTAATACTGTCCCAGTAAACGTAAGAACCAACGTCCAGAATTTGTGATTCTATCATGGCACTATTCGAGTAGCGTTCGGTTTCGACCCAGTAGGCATCGTTCCAGCCGGTAAGAACCACATCCGTATATCCGTCGAGATCGAAATCACTGAGATTGGAATTCCCATAGCACTGGTAGGGATGAAGCAGGTGTTTTTCCCATTCTGAGCCTGAACCGTCAATGTTTTCCCACCAGGAAAGTTCCCATCCGCTACCGTAGATGTCCAGGTCGCCATCTCCGTCAAAATCCTCGGCCCAGGTTAACGAAGAATTCTTGATACTGTCTTCTATAAGCGTGTATTCCCAGGTATCGGGTTCGGTTTCATTCAACCAGTACATGTAATCCCCTTCGTTTACCAGAATGTCCAGGAAGGAGTCACCGTTGAAATCAAAGAACCCCAGCATGTAAACGTGCTCATCTTCAACCGGGTGGAGTATCCAGGAATTCGCTCCACCCTGCTCTATCCAGAAGGTACTGTCCTCGGGAACACACTCTACGTTCAAAACGACATCTGCGTCTCCATCCTGATCTTTATCTCCGGCATGCATCGATTCCACAACACACCAGATATCACTGGTGTAGATAGTATTCTCTACCCAGTTATGCGTCATGTGTCCGGGATTCTTCCACCAGGCAATGTGCAAAGTGTGATCCGGAGGTTCTCCGGTCCAGTATTCACCTACGATATCGATCAGGTTATCTCCATCGACATCGATAGGGTAGCAAAAAGGATCATAACTGCTCATCGTTCCAGGAACATTCTCTGCAACAGTCCATTCAGGCCAGAATACGCCTCCGGTATTCTCGAAGATCACGATTTCACCAGCATTGGGATTGTACTCTCCCCAACTCGCCAGAAGATCCTCATCCCCATCGCCGTCGAAATCACAGAGTTTCAGCCACCATGCGTATTTGCCTGTGCTCGTAATGAAGTGCTGTTGCCAGCTGTTTCCCAGGTCACAGTTCTCCAGCCAGAATAAACCATCTACATACTGGCATCTCCCTGCAACATCGACATCACCGTCCATGTCGATGTCTCCTGTACTTGAATACATTCTCTCGAGTCCGTCACGGAAAAGATTGGCCCGGCAGGAGGCCGATACTTCACCGGGAGTGTTGTAGTAGTCTGCAAAATGCATGCTATGTGAGAATTTCGACCAGAAGGGTACAGGCCCCACACCCCCGTATCCACCTGACCAATCGGTTTGGGTTGCTGAAAATGCAAATGTCACATGAGATAAGAAAAGGATCGATAGTGAAATAAGTGAATACATAGACTGCCTCCATACAAATGGATAATTCAACATATGAGGATACATGTCAATCATCGATCATTTGCTTAGAGAAAACTGATGAACCCACGCTCAGAAAAACCGAAATCTCGCACTCCCGCAGACTTGAAGCGATCTAGAATGCCACCTCAAGTCTGTTCATACCAGAAACAGGCTTCATAGCGGCTTTCCTTTCTTCTGGGTCTTTTCCTGAAGACAGTAAGCCATTCCCGCTCCCCGGAAGGCAGAAAGAGGGTAGTTTTATGGAGAAGAAGTGCAGAAAATCGCAGACTCATTCAGAATACCATTTGTCCAATTAGACTGGTGTACACGAAAACTGGCGATTTTCGAAACCAGGAGGTAATTAAAAGCATTACATCTTAGAGCTTTTGATAAGAGCCAGAACGAATGGGATCCCTCATAATTGCCAGTTGGAAACTTTTCATCCCATGGATCACAATGCTCAATGAGCTGCGATTTGACGGTGCAGCATGAGAATAGGAAGTATATGCTCCCTAGTTTCTCTTTCCAATTCTAAGGTATTCTTCATAGGGTAAGGGAATGAAAGTAGGCAGAAGGGATAGTAAGAATGTCATAGTATTTCAGTTGATTCCCGGTCAGACTCGTTTCTGCATTAGATTTGCATTACCTGATCTCAAGATAATTATGAATATCACTATGAACACATATACCAGAGCGAGAACAGATCAGTTAGCTGCACTTGTTAATCAGGTTGCAACAGTTCTGCCACAAGAGATGTGTACCGTTTGCGTCCACATTGAAAGCGTACCGCTGGATCTCAAGCTTATAATGAATGCTTGACATGATTTGCCAAAGGAGCTCAGATTGCGGATCGCTAAGACAGTGCTCGAGATAATTGTCTAACGAAAAAAGTTTTGCGATAAGCTTATGACTATATTGAGAGAATTGACGAATTTGACAGAACTAAAAGCACAAGGGCCCATATCTGAGACGCTATTCATAACCAAACAACATCCTCATACAAGTGTGACTGCGCAATGATCTTGTACCCCCCTATCTATTGCAATGTATTGTTTTTACTATTACTTCATTTGACTGATGAACTCTAGTTCCGGGTAAGGTAAGAGTGTGTCTATCTCGATGTTAAGGATCTCTCTAACTCCCTCATCCATTATGTTCGGCGTTCTGAATCGTTTTCCAAAGTAGAGAGAATCACTCATAAAATTCGGAGACCAGACAGCATCGGGCCGGTCCGGGCGCAAGCTTCCCATCTGGCCGGACAGTCCGAGGGGTAAGATATCTGCTATTTTTAAGCTCCGTCGGAGCGTCCGGAATTCGGACACTGACTGGTTTTAGATCGCCTGTTGTTCAGGAGCATATTACTCCTCAAGCTTCATCACCCATTGAGTGATGGATGCGATGGCAATAGCCAGCGAAAAGCTCAACAGTGTGCCAATAAGAACATATTCCGCCAGCTTCTGCTTTTTGGCCTCCTCGAAGCGCAAAATGGATTTTGCGGCAATTAGGAAACCGATTCCAGCCGGTTGTCCGATAAAAATGAGGAGAAAGATCAGAGCCCGTTCCAGATTGCCAATCAGAGCGCCCCCGTTCACGAGACCATCAATTTCGAGTTGGTTTTGTTCTTTCAGCCTTATTGCAACCTTACCCACGAAGTAACCTGACCCAAATACGGTTGCGATGAACCCGGCGAACCCAATAATCAGAGTATAACCAAAACCGCTGAAAGGCTGCATGTAACCGCTTTCGATCAGCAACCAGCCGATGCCGATCAGGCTGAGAATGTGTGCGATCTGATCCCATGCAAACACCTTCGCAGTGACTATCTTGTACTTCTGCTTAGTTAGATCAATCACTAGATGTACTACCAGAATAGTTAGCGGTAATTCCCAGCACAACCAAGCCTGATAGAGGCAATACACGAGTAGCGCATGAACAAATCCGTGGAGGAGCATGAAATGAATCTGCTTTTTACGCTCGACCAACCAGCCCGGGTGCACCATGAAATCACCCAGGAAATGGGCTGCTACGAGCACTGCAATTGTTTTTTCCATGTTAAATTCTCTCTTGCTCTGCAAGTCATACAGCTTGCACGTACCCAAGGCAAGCTTCAGAGCTTGCTATCAGCTATAGCAAGCTCCAAAGCTTGCTATTACTTTCAATTCTACTGAGGACATCTGCGACTGTTGCCCAATAGCCGCGCTCTAAAGAGTCAGATACAGCCTGCCTTGTTATGTCTTTACCAGTACGCGGATTCGGAGGTAATAACTTTGCAAGCTTCTCCTGAGTATGCCCTTCCAGTGTTCCATGTACCGCCTGCGCTTCAGTAGAAGTCCAGTCCGTCACCACGCAATCCAGAAGAGGTAAGGCGACATTGCTAAACAGTTTAAATGCAACCGAATCATTAAATTGTGCTCCACACATCAACCTATTTCGACTCATCGTGTCCAGATTCTTCCCAGAGATTGCAAAAGCATGACCGCGCGAATCGGAAACACGAGACTTCGCAATCATTTCCACTTCACCGAAGCCAATAGAAATTCGGCTGTCATATCTGGCTTTGGTGTCAGAATGAAGCTTGAGTGCGGTTCTCAGGTAAACAGATGCCCGAAGGCACAATTCTGGTTTTATCATCAACATTTGCCAACTGTCATGGCGAAACGTGTCCAGTTCTCCAGAGATGCTCTGCGGATAAAGGGTTTCAAACTTCTTGGCTGCATCTCGCAACCATTGCATAGCCTTTGCGCTCTGCATACTGGTCAGCTTCGATGAATTGACAAGATCCCCCGTCAATACCGCATATGATTGCTCACTCATATGTTCTCCCTATTCATGACTTATCGAAACAACTCCTCACATTTCAATCAGTGCTCCTCGAATTCGGACTACCTTGAGTGTTTAGAGAATTCTGAGGCTACTATTTCGATCAACTCCTCCAACAACCTATGATGTCAAGTATACCAGCCAGCTTGAGGAACTGACCAAACCCCATTATTCCCTTCACTCTCTAAGATAGCTTCGGGATTGAGAAGCTCATGTATACATTGCTCTTCCATGCCCTTCGGTCAAGATCGGTCTTTGCTTCGGGAGACGGTGGTTTTAAACCAAGGGAGTGGGATGTTCATCTCTCAGTCTGCCCGGTTAGTGGGAAGCGTACGCTCAAACTGGGTTTGAACTTCAGGCTGAGGCAAAAGGACGAATCTTGATGATAACTTGGGAGCCCTCCTTGAAGTACTCTTCCCTTTAAGCAGCTTCTCTGCTGCAATGAACTTATTTTCTGCATAGGCTAAAAAGATAAGACCAAGAACAGGAACTGAGTACTCCGATGCCTTCAGTTTTGAGTTAGCTCTGAATTCATCTGCTGCTGACCATAACTTTGATGTAATACTTTGAATGTCTGCTGGCAAGATAACCTCCCTGGGAATTCACATAGCCATAAAAAAAGAATTTAGTTTATCGCCAAGAATAATAGGAAATGCGGGCAATGTACACAACGATAAATAGATTAAGCCGGTGAGTTTAGGAAATTACGGTGTAGAGCCAATAGTATTATGTGGTATCCCCGCCGGGATTCGAACCCAGGCTTCCGGCTCCGGAGGCCGGCGCTCTATCCAACTGAGCTACGGGGACACCGCTTTGATGTGTTGTGAGCCCGAAGATAGTCAATTTTGCTTTGGTTTCCAAGTCAGAAGGGGATTTTCTCAACTTGTGGAGATTTTCCTTTTTCAAGGGTAAGGATGGCTACTGAGCGGCTTCCTCTTGAATTTGAGACCGCCCCCGGGCAGAGGAACCAGATACCGTGTTCTTTCTTCCAGTGAAATATGTGTGTGTGTCCGTGAATGATGATATCAGGCTTACAGTGCTTGAGTTTCTTTCGCAGTCTCTCTCTTACATTGTGGTACGGCCCGGAGCCGTGCGCAACGCAAACAGTGAAGTTCTGGAGTTCAAGAGTGAGCATTTCTGGAAGATTCTCTGTGTCCATGTTGCCGTGAACGACCTTAACGGGAGCAAACCTGAGGAGATCATTGATTACATTCCTGTCTTCAATATCCCCCGCGTGAATGATAAGGTCGGCATCGGCGCAAGCCTCATAAACAAGTCCCGGCAAGGTTTGAAGCCTTGCCGGGATATGGGTATCAGAAAGAACAGCTATTTTCAAACTCTAGCGGATTTTCTTTTTATGCCTGTTTGCGCGACGTCTTTTTTTCCGTTTGTGAGTAGCAATTTTTTTCCGCTTGCGTTTTCTTCCGTTTGGCATCTATTTCTCCGCCTTTGCTACCTTGTTCTTCACGGTCTTTGAAAACTTGAAGAAAGGTACATGTCTGCGAGGAACTGCAACGGGCTCTTTTGTATGGGGGTTACGGGCCATTCTGGGGTTTCTTTCGACAACCTTGAATGTACCGAATCCGCGAATTTCAATGTGCTCGTGATCGTAGAGAGCGCCTCTTACCTCCACAAAGAACTGATTGACCACAGAGGCAACTTCCTTCTTTGTGAGACCAGTCTCATCTGAAATGTTGGCAACGATATCTGCCTTGGTCATTTCTTCCTCCTGTTTCTTGTCGTTACTCCTTGTAACACTTACATCTATAACCGATTTGTCATCTTAATTCCTATCACTTGGAGCAGGTAAGATAGACAATAGCACAACAGGGTGCAACCCCTTGTCGCACTGGTCAAAAGGGAACCGCCACTTGTTGAGAGTGGCGGTTCACATGGTGGAGCTGGCGGGGGTCGAACCCGCGACCCCTTGACTGCCAGTCAAGTGCTCATACCAACTGAGCTACAGCCCCATCGCAAAGCGACCGTATAATAATAAGTGCTTCGCCTGCGTCAAGTGTTCAGCTGTCCATCTGCCAGAAAACGCCTCCCGCCGGTTTTCTCACAAGCCCCGGAGACATTGGTGCCACAACAAGTTCGATGGTCATGGATACTCTGCCGTTGAAGAGGTGTCCACCAATTGCTCTGAAATTGTGATCTGCGAAAGACGCATGAAGGTGCACGAATGGAACACCTTCCTTCATGGATACACTGCCCTGCAGTGAGAGGATCTCACATGACTCGCTCTCGGTCATTCTGGTATACTCGGAGCCGTTGTATCGGCCTATTTCCATGTTTTCAAGCATTCCTATACCGCAGAGTATTGCCGCGGATTGGATATCCTTTTCCATGCACCATTTTGAAAGACCTCCCATGAAGTCCTCCCCTTTATCAAACCGGAGAATAACCAGGCCATTCTCTCTCTTCAGTTCTTTCACTTCAATACCTTTCTTCCTGTCAGTGAACCACAACCATGCGGGTTTTGAGAATATGACCTGCTGTTGTGGTCATTCTTGCAAAGTAAATTCCGGCGGGATTCTCATCAGCCTGCCATGTGAATACACCTTCGATTCCCTGAAGATTGTGTCTTTCAACAGTCCTGCCGGCAAGATCGATAATGGCAAGCTCTCCAGTAGTTGATTCGGGAACTGACCACCCTATGGCAGCGGTTCCAGTCACTGGATTTGACGAAATCAGTGAAAGGGTCGGAATGGTCTGCTGGCTCTCCTCTTCCACCCCGCTGGTGCTTATTTCATGAATACCTGTTAAAAGAACATGATCCCTGGCCCATACGGTCAATCTTGCTTCATCGGGGCTTGCAGGCATTCCGGCAGTCCATGCAAGTGTTACATTCCCGGATGCATCGGTAGTACCCACGGCATAAGTTTCCGGAGCATCCCAATCACCTTGCATGAGACAGACTCTTGCACCCTCAAGAGGGCTGCCACCGGAAGTCACACTGACTGTAAGATTCTCGAGGCCTTCATACAAAGCAATAGTTCCGATTGCCATTTCCTCGGGAGTTGTGGAGTACATGGGCAGTTCAGGATCGCCGAACAGTGTGTTGCATTTTGCTATCCAGTCATAGTGTGTGTCTGATGGAATCAGGGCGATAAAGTCATCCTTGGCCATCATGTAAGCAACGCCGAGGTTGTACATGTCGTCGACAAAGAAGTTGGCAAAGAACTCCTGATCAACCAGTTCGCTCCACTGATCACCAGGCTCTGCCGGCTCTCCCCAGCCGTAACGGGTGTTCATTATGCAGAAACCGCCTCCGCCGGGAGATCTGATCCATGCCTCCGCCAGACAGGTACCTGTATCAAACGAGCCGGACAAACAGGCAATGGTGTTCCAGATAGTCGGGCGCCCGTTCTGTGATATGTTGGTCAGCCCCATGAATTCAGATACTCCCAGGAAACCCGAGCCAATGGAAACACCGGTTTGACTGCCGTGTCCCGCGTGATTGATAAAATGCATTCCGGTATTCAGCATGGCCATTGATGCGGTGAAACTCTGTGTGCCTGTGTCCTGATAGAGCTTGGTGATCGTCCAGGAAGAAGGTGCATAAAGGTCGTCAACCTTTTCCTTGCCAGCTGATCCGGGACAGTACGGGCTGCTCCAGAGAACTTCAGTTGTAAAACCAATGGAATTGTACCAGTCAGCGGTATCCGGGGCGTTCTCCCAGAGAAGAACCTTGCTGACGAATATCTCAGCCTCTGCTACAGTTTCCACAGAAGCCCGACCGAGGATATAGTCAGGGTGATAATCCATGTTGTCGTCGCCGTTAAGCTCTCCCCATATGGCGTCTCCGTCCAGATTCCAGGCATCAACCCCCGGTGCGGTGTCATTCATATCCTGATAGTAAAGATCGGCGGAAGGGTAATCTACATAGCCCTCCGCCGTGGCATAACAGTTTCTGTGGGGAATGCCCGGTGTGTCTCCTGCAAGAAGAATGAATGCGGGCGGTGAATCCTGAAAAATGTCATAAAGGAAGAATCTGAGTTTCTGGGCATCATCCACACCTGAATACGCGCCTGTGATGTAGGACATCTCTACAATTCTGGCAGGAATTCCTTTCATGGTCTTCCACTCTGCAAGGGGCTCGAAAGCCGCTGCAAGAGCATCATCAGCAATTATCAGATACTCACCCCATGGAAGTTCAGTTGCTGGAGAGGATGGAGCAAGAGGGATATCCTGCGGGTTGATTACAGAAGTCGCTACAATTTCGGAAGCCAGGGCAGCTCCATTCATACCCCGAGAGGGTAATCCTGTATGCTGAGCTTCAAAGTGATAATAGAGCTGAAGATCCGCACTTTCTGTCCAAATGAGTTTCCGGGTATTCGGGTTCCAGGATACCGGATTCAGAATAATATCAGCTACCGGATATCCCATGAGGGTACCCTGTCCTTCCAGCCTGACTGATGTATCTACCGACCTTGAGAATGCCCGTGCATCGGCGGGTGTTATACTGAAATCTCCCGGTCTTGAGATGGGAACACCCATCTGGGCGGGCATCGGATCATAGTCATAAGACAGAGGAATGGTACTTGTGCCTGTGATCTTGATGCTGTCGGCAACAGCGCCTTCAGGCAGGGCAACTGTAAGAGGTACACGAGGAAACAGCGGGGCGCCCGGTCTGCCAACAGAGGGAGCGCCAACCATAACGATTCTGTCTCCCAGTGGTGTTTCGAGAATCCGGGGGGCATCTTCAGCTGACCACTTGAGATTGAGTACAGCACCGGTGAGGGCAATTGCGAGAAGTACGGAACTCATGCTAAACCTCCATAAATACTACGAGTGAATTTCTTCCGATTGAGTACTCTAACAGAACTTTTATAATAATTGTAAGCGGAACCGCAAGGAATATGCCGAGGAGCCCCCAGATATAACCCCAGATAATCACACAGAGCAGAATTGTTACCTTCCCGATTGGAAGTACATCTCCGAAGTAATTGGGCTCTATTACATTCGAGACCAGGTTGTTTATAACGAGAACTACCAGTGCAGCAATTAAGCCATGCTGTATTCCCTGAACTGACATAGCATAAAGAGCTATCATTGTTCCCGCAGCCAGAGAACCGAAGAATGGGATGAAATTGAACACCATTGCGGTGGTGCCCCAGATGATAGCTTCTTCAAGCTGGAAACCCATCACAATCAGGGCAACTCCAATAAGCAGACCGGTAAGTGCACTGGTAACAAGCTTTGCCAGAAGATATTTTCTTGGAATTCTCTCTACTCCACCAATCATTGCCTGGTATCTGGCGTGGGCTCCGGTATCCATCTTTTTTATTTTCTGCGAAAATATTCTTCTTCCGTTAACCATGAAAACTGTAAGCATGATAATTATCACCGCATTGAACAGGCCATTGGAGACTGACCCCACAAGTCCGGCGGCGGTTGGTGCTATTGAGCTGATAGAGAATGATGAGTCTTTGATTACAGATGGTTTTCCGCCGTGTGAAAGAGTATCCGACGGGGTCGTAACCGGTTCCAGTTGATCCATACCAAGACGACTGAAAATATCCGGGATCCAGTCGGTCTGAGCAGTTTCAACAAAATTAACTACAGGGTTTACCACATTGCTGACCATGTCGTCTTTCCTGCTTATCATCATGCTCATTGTTCCATAAATCAGAAAGAAAAAAACAGATATTATGGAAAGAGCCATTATCAGAACCAGAGTTGTACCAATAACATCGGCAAGACCGGACTGCTTCTTCCGACTTCTTCTGCGGTATTTCTTAAACATTCGCCTGAGAAGGTTATCAACCCACTCGGTTGTTTTCTTCACTGTGGGAGATATCAGCAGAGCAAAGAAGCCGGCGATTGCAATTTTTACAAATATTGGAGCACCCAGTTTCATTATCACCGCAATAATAAGAACGGCAACAATACCCAGGGAGACTTTGAACAGATCAACTCTTTTTTCGGTCATAACTCATCCCCCGTATATTTCAGGTCTTCTGTCTTCAAGACATGCAATGCTCTCTCTTACCCTGTCAACCTCGTTTACATCGATATCGTAATCTCTCACATGCTCATCTGCATCGGTCCATTTCATCAACATCCCTTCGGGAGAAGCAACACCTCCGCCGCCCCGGTACTTTACTCCGAGATGATCTCCACCAAGATTGCATCCAACAAAGAAAAGCTGGGCTTCGCCTGCTCTGGCCCTGAGGAAACTGCGAAACAGCTCAATCCTGCGTTCGGGCCACTGAGCAGGAAGAAAGATAATTCGGGCACCATTCAGTGCGTGCATTCTGAACAACTCTGGAAATCTGAGGTCATAGCAGACTGACGCTCCGGCAGTAACTCCACTGATTTCAAAAACTCCGGAAGGGGTACCACCGGTGAATATGGAGTCTTCCCCGAGGTTCCGGAAAAGATGGACTTTCTCGGTTGTGTGAATAAGTTTCCCATCGCAGTCCCAGACAGGGAGCATGTTGATAATTCCTCTTTCTGTTCGAACTGGGAATGTCCCTCCAACGACGGATAAACCCAACTCGGAAGCAGCCTGTGCGAGGGGATGATCAAAAAGGTATTCTTCAGTAACAGCAAATTCGGCAATTTTATCCAGTGCAAAGCCGATAGAAAACAACTCAGGAAGAACTATCACATCAGGTTTTGGTGACAGTTCAGCAGAACGAACGGCTCGCTCAATACAGTACTCCCAGTCTCCCGAAACAGGCAACTCCGCAATCCTGATTATCATTCTTCAGTCTCCGTTCCTTCGAATGAGAAATATAGATATTGTTACACATTTTCGCATCAGTCTGTTCCTCTTGTATAATTCCCATGTGCGAAAAACACATTTTCAACCAATGGACTTTTTGAAAGGTAGAAGAATGACTGCTATCAGCAAAAGATGCGGAGGCATGCAGGCTTCCCCCATAAGGAAACTTGTTCCCCTGGCGAATGCCGCAAAGGCTCGTGGAACCTCTGTTTACCATCTCAATATAGGACAGCCCGACATTCCGACTCCCGAAGGCTACTGGAATGCCCTGAAGAAAAGCCTGCCGGAAGTTCTTGCTTACGGTCCCAGTCAGGGTCTGCAGCTTCTTAGAGAAGCCATTTCCACCTACTACTCCCGATCTGGAATCAGCATCGATAAAGATGAAATCATAATCACCACAGGCGGTTCAGAAGCTGTCTTCTTTGCTTTCATGGTCACCTGTGATCACGGAGATGAAGTTATCTGTTTCGAGCCTTTTTATACAAACTACAACGGGTTCGCCACAATGGCAGGTGTCAAACTTGTTCCGGTTACAAGTGCTGTGGAAAATGGATTCCACCTTCCCGAAGTCGATGAGATTGAATCAAAGATAACCGACAAGACCAGAGCCATCCTCATTTGCAGCCCCAATAATCCCACGGGAACGGTTCTCTCTCTCGATGAGCTCCAGACCCTCTCTTCCATTGTGCGGAAGCACGATCTGTACCTTCTGTCAGATGAAGTTTACCGTGATTTTGTCTTTGACGGCGGTTCACATCTGTCCACACTGGAGTTGCCGGAGATAGAAGACAGAGTCATTGTAATGGACTCCATCAGTAAAAGATTCAGTTCATGCGGCGCGAGGCTGGGTAACATGATAAGCAGAAACAAAGCCATAATGGATGCTGCACTCAAGCTTGGTCAGGCAAGGCTCTGCCCGCCAACTCTTGCTCAGTACGGTGCAGCCTGGATTTACCATCATCTTACAGACAACTATTATGACGACATTTTAACTACTTACCAGAACAGAAGAGATGTGCTCATTGAGGAACTTTCAGAAGTCGATGGTATTTTCTTCCTGAAACCCGAAGGGGCATTCTATGCGACTATCAGGCTTCCGGTAAAGGATGCAGACAGATTCGCTTCCTGGATGCTTACTGACTTCCAGTTTGAAGGGGAAACAACCATGGTTGCTCCGGCTGCCGGCTTCTATGCAACACCCGGTCTCGGTCTCAATCAGATCAGAATCGCCTTCGTTCTTTCGGATGAGAAGATGCGGAAGGCACTGAGGGTTCTTAAAGAAGGACTTAAGGTCTATGTTGATTAAAACGGAGGAATCACAGTGAAGACTCTTAAACTGTCGGATGCTCCGATCTTCCCCGGTGCGGAGAACTTGAATGCAAGGTCTTTTACCGATTCTGATTCCTTCGGAATGGTGCACTTCACCCTTCCTCCAGGTGGATTCATTCCTCAGCACAACATGCCATTTGAGGTGTGTTTTCTTCTTCTTCAAGGCAAGGGAACCCTTGGTGTTAACGATGACACACACGAGCTGACACCAGACAACATTGCGGTGTGCCTTCCGGAGACAAGACGAAACTGGAGAAATCTGTCAGCAGACGAAGATCTTATGGTTCTCGCTCTGAAAATGAAAAATGACAAAAACACGAGTGGAGAAATTGTGGAAATCAGAAAGATATCCGAGCAGGCACAAGCCAAAAATCCTCACGGTGTTGATGTAAGAAGAGTTTACGAGAGCGAACATGCTCTGTCCAGTATCATTACACTGAAGCCGGGAGAGAAACTCATCCGTCACATCACACCGGTTGATGTATTCTTTTATGTGCTTGAAGGTACAGGAATTGTCGAAGTGGGCGATGAAAAAGAAACCGTGTCTGCTGACACCGTAATTGACAGCCCGAAAGACATTCCCCACTGCTGGTACAACGAAAGTGATGCAGACCTCCGCGTACTTGTAGTTAAGGTTCCAAAGCCAACAACTAATACACAGCTGTTGTAGGAACTGTTTGAGAATCAGCTACCTGGGGAGCTGGTTACCTTTCTTTACTGAAACATGGCTCTCGCAAACAGGCGGGAGCCTCTTTTCACAACAAGCCACTCCGGATTGAAAATGGAACTCACCCCCCTTCCCGGAGATTGTCGTCTGTCCTTAGAATGAATTGCGAATCTCTCCCTGTCACTCAACAAAAACATATCCCTTAAAATAGAGATCATGCAGCACAGAACAGGAATGGCGGTTTTCCACTGAACGGCTCTGTATGTCAGGCTGATCCTTGAAAAAGAAATTAAGGTATTCTCCAGATTTTAGGTGTTGAGTGAGATGAGAGTAGAGTCTTTTCCATGGTAGTGCCGCCTTTCGGTCAAGGGTTTATATGTTAACTACCTGATACATAACGAATAACGGCACTCGCACCAAGCACTGATAGCCTATTTAGTTCGGCTTATGGGTTGATATATATTCCCGGATTGGGTCTACCACTGGATCAATCCTGGAAATAGAACTATTATTAGCAGCATTATTGTTAGAGCCTTTGTCAGTCGAATATAGAGGAGAGATAATAGGTCTATGCTTAGTTCTAATCCTGGAAGGTTTCTCCTTGTATTAGTAGGCTGTTTTGCGATTCTCTGGATACTTGTTATCGCAAATTCTTTTTATCTACCCTTGTATTTAGATTCCTTGTTCACCATTGGAGCAGGTGCAAAGCTTGCTGATCAAGGGCACTTTTCGACTACATTTATGCTATACGGTCTTATCAATCCATACATTCTTGAAACTCTTCTCAACTTGAAACTCGGGCCACTTGCACCTTATGTTTTAAGGCTGGTACAATTTCTCATTGCAATTACCGGTTTCATTTTTCTCTCCCTGGCAGTTTCACATGGTAAGAAGAACACGCAACTTCGTTTCAGCTTCTTTTCCACAATTGTCGTTGTTCTAAGTTCGACTGTAATTCTGATTGAGTCGTTTGAGCCCACTCCTGAAAACATAACGCTTTGCATCATGAACATTCTCTTTTACCTGATGACAATTTACAAACCGGACAAAAGGCAAGGTATTCTTATAGGCCTGATTCTGGCTTTTCTTGCCGGAACAAGACCAACTGCTCTTCTTCTTGCACTACCTGTCTTTCTTGTAATCACCGGGCATTCCCCGGCAAAATCTTATGCTAGAAGATACTGGCGCTGGGTTGTTCTTGTAGTTATTTCTTGCATTGCACTTCTGACAGCCTTTCCCGAGATCATTTCTGTAGGTAAACTTGGACTCATTGCTATTCCGATACTTCTTTATGTTACTCTTATCTCTTTTATTCACGATAGAAAAAATGGTTATATTGGTGTATGGAAAGAGCTTCTCTTAATCGTTGTCTCTTCTTGTGTGTTGTTACCAATTCTTTTTCCTAATTATTTTCTTCACTTTAAAGAACTTTTAAGACAAGTTAATCAATACCATCTTGAAGTAGAGTTTCCCTGTGATTCGATTCCACTAATGACTAAGAATATTTTCTACAGCCTCCTATATATAACAATAGTTTTCCCTGGATCTTTTGCGGCGACAGGCTTCTTCACTGCAGTGGGATTGTTTATTTCAAAGAGAAAAGCTGAATATTCAAACTACCGAACTCTGGCCCTTTTTGCAGTGGGAATTGTGCCTTTCATTTTGATCGTGATTCGAAATGATAACTTCCAGTCAAGATATCTCATTCCGGTAATGGGTCTGATCTTTGCTGTAGCTTCAATCGGAATCAGATATCTATTAAAAAGCAAACTAAAGTATCTTTTGTTAATACCTTTTCTTGTTTCTTCCTTTCAGCTTTATGAAATAGTTCACCATAAAACAAATGGCGGAGTATTGAATGCATTTTACGATTTGAGTATGAAAGAGCAGGGCACCATTAATGCTCAAGACATCGGACCGTGTCACCCACATTACTATGGGAATAGCGGGAATTCTTTCTATCCTCTTTTACCTTATGTTTCTTCAAACTGGCACATTATGAATTCACAAAGTACATTCTATTTTATTTCCTTCAACATGCCTCCAACCGGCTTTGATGTAATCGGAACATATGGAAACGATCTCAGAGATAGGGCCAGGCAGGTAAGGAATTCTAATTATCCTGGGTGGGCGGAAATTATATATTTAACGGGAAAGCCCTGGATATGGAGAGGATGGAGTGTTGCTTATTTTGCCATTATGAAGTAGCTGATCAATTTTCTCTGCTTTAATTAGATACATATCTTTCCAGTTCGTTCCTGACTGAATCCACACGGTTTTAAAACCCATGCTATGGCAACAGAAGGCTGGACCACGGCATGGATCTTTGCAGTCTCACAGCGCAGGAGCAGCCTGTGCCAGATGCCTCTACACTCTGGTTGATATATCCCAGGCCCTTGCTGCTTCCGGAATCATCAAATCTGTTTCAGCCCGTAATTGAATTATTACCGGCTGATTCATCCGAAAGTGAGCGCAAGTTCCCGTTACGCCTGAGAAGATAATTTCGGATTGGAACCAATCTTCTTTCTGTGCCAGCCGTCCAGCATCACATACAGAACGGGAAGAACAACCAGTGTCAGAGGTGTAGCCATAAGCATTCCTCCGATAACAGTTCGTGCCATGGGGGCCCAGAGAGCAGCACTGCTGCTGCCGCCAAGTGATAAAGGAACCAGTGCAAGTATGGTTGTACTGGCGGTCATAAGAATGGGCTTCAATCTTACCCTGCCTGCTTTAATGATCGCCTGTCTGGCTGTTATATCGCTTTCCCTTCTGAGGCCGTTTGCAAAATCCACCAGCACAATTCCATTATTCACTACAATACCGATGAGCATCAGAATACCAACCAGCGCGGTCATGCCCATCGTGGTTCCGGTCAGGAAAAGAATCCAGACAACACCGATGAGGGCCAGCGGTATTTCGAAAACAAGAATGAAGGGTTCAAGAAGTGATTCAAATTGAGCAGCCATAACCATGTAAACCAGCATGACAGCAACAAGAATGGCAAGCCCCATACTGCCGAATGATTCTTTCTGATCGGTAACATCACCGGTTATCTCCCACCTGGCACCGCCTGTATCAAGAGAGTCCATCATGACTTGTACATCACCGGCAACGGCCCCGAGAGATCTACCGTCCAGCTTGCAGAATACACTCACGACACGGCTTCTATCCAACCGTCCAATCTTGTTGGGAGATAATGTTGTCGTAAATGTACCCCAGAAATCCAGGGGAGCACCGCTCACAGTTAAAGCAGCAACAGCTTCCCTGCTTGTTCGATATCTCTCTGCATATCTGAGATTTACATCAACATCCACACCTTGATCACTCAATTTGGTCACATTCATTCCCAGCATTCCAAGCGTGATTTCAGATGCCAGCTGTGCCCTGGAAAGACCCCTGAGAGACAAAACTCCTTCATCAGGGATGTAATCAATCTGCGTGAACCAGTCTTCCAGTGAGGAGACCTCGCCCGTGGTCCCGGGGATGAGATCAAGATTATCTCTGACATAATCTCCAAGAGCCTTCAGTGTATCCAGATCGGAACCGAAAAGATTAATCTGAATGGGAAACTCATTGCCTATCGGGTCGCCGGTCTTCACTGCGTACCTGATTCCCGGTGTACTGCTGAGAATGCTCCGCATTGATGAAGCATAGTATGCGACGCCGGTATTCCTTTCCTGCTCCGGCACCAGGTAGAAGCTCATTACAACCCTGCATGTGGCGTCAGAACCGAACATTGCACCCATTCCTTCAGCTTTTCCCACATCAATAACCAGATGCCCCAGATCACCTGGAAGAAATACAGCGGAAAGAGAATCTTCCAGCTGCCTGGCGATACTGTCTGTCTGTGCAAGGTTTGTTCCAGTTGGAAGGCTTATGCTTACATCGATTATTCCCTCCTGAATGTCCGGCAGAAATGATGTGGGAATAAATCGGAACATGAACATTGAGATAGAAAACAGAAGAACGACCGGTATAAGAGCTTTCACCCGGTGGGCTGTACAGTAGATCAAGAGCTGCTCGTACTTCAGATCCAGCTTCCTGAGACCTTTTTCTATCTTTGTTGCTATGGATCTGTCGCTGTGCTTCTTAATGAGATTTTTTGATCTGGAGGCCAGCAGCGGAACCAGAGTCATGGCCAGGAAAAGCGATATGAACAGTGCGCAGGCAATAGTTATGCTCAGGTCTCTGAAAATCTGCCCTGTCATACCCTTGACAAAAAGCATGGGTATAAAAACGGCCACAGTTGTAAGAGTTGAAGCAGCAACCGCCATAGCAACCTGAGAAGCTCCGTGACGGGCGCCATCTTCCCGTGACTCTCCATGACGTCTTCTTCTGTGAATGTTCTCCAGAACAACCACCGAATTGTCCACTATCATTCCAATGGAGATACTGAGACCGGCAAGACTCATGATATTCAGATTAACACCGAAAAGATACATGGCAGCAAAAGTCGATATGAAAGACAAAGGCATTGATATGCTGACGATTCCAGCGTTCACAGCCGATCCCAGAAAGAACATAAGCACTGCCGCTGCAAGAAGAATGGCTTGAACTCCAGTCATAAGAAGGCTCTTGGTCGAGTCCAGCACAAAGTCCTTCTGAGAGTAAACCATCTCCACATTCAGGGTTCCGGAGTAATTCACTGCTGTCTCAGCTATCTGCTCCTCAAGAAGAGTGCATGTATTTACAGTGTTGGCGTCTCCGCTTTTTCTTAAAATAAGCAGTACGGAATTCTCACCGTCCAGCCTGCTTGCACTGCTCTGATCTCTGTTGCCGTCGGTGACATCCGCGACATCTCTGAGGTGGACCGGAATACCGTTACTGATACCGATAACAACTTCGCCAATCTGTTCCAGAGAGGTGAAACCGGATTTAACACTGATATAAATTTCAGTACCCTCGGAATCAATATCACCACCGGGCTGGTTTCCCTGAACTGATTTAAGTACTCCATACACCTGCGAAAGAGGAATATTTCTCTCCCCCAGGAGAACCGGGTTTACAGCCACATTTATCTGGCGTACCTCTCCCCCCGAAATGTTGCAGGAAGCAACCCCGGAAACTCTGCTCAGTACCGGCTCGATCTCATCCGTTACCAGTTGTCTGAGCTCACCGCTGTTCAGATTATCACTGCTGATCCCGAGAATGATCAGCGGCTTCATGCTGGATTCCATAGCATTTATCACCGGATTCATAGCCTGTTCGGGGAGATCACTTTTTATCAGTTCCACAGCCTCTTTGATATCCCTCTCCACCACTTCAATATCAGCAGATGGGGAAACAATGACTGTAATCCCGCTGGTTGAGTTACCGGAAGAAGACTCGACGGAAGTTACACCTTCCACACCGGATACCGCATCTTCTATAACCTTTGTAACCAGGTTCTCCACCTCCGACGGTGCTCCACCGGGAAGAATGGTCACTATCATTATCTGTCCCACATCAACCTTGGGAAAGTAATCCAGCCCCAACTGGGTCAGAGCGAATATTCCGGCACTTCCCATGAAAATAAATATCATCAGAAAGGTAATTTTTCTCTTTACTACAAGCTCAGAGATATTCACTGCTGCACCACCCTTACCGGTGTACCTTCCGAAACAAGAGTATGTCCCAGGTTGACCACCGAGTCACCTGCCGCAAGTCCATCAATGATTTCATATGTGATCCCATTTCTTATTCCAGTTTCCACTGTTCGTACAGTTGCCGTTCCGTCCTGAATAAGCACAACCTCCATAGTGTTTTCACTGATAAATGTCATCATGCTGCCGGGAAGAACTGTTGTATTCTCTCTGGTTTCAAGGGAAACCATGGTCATTCCCGAAAGACCGGGTACAAGAGTTCCAGTGGTGTCGGTGAATTGAACAATCATTGCCACCAGACCGGAGACCACATCTGCTGTCTCGGAAACCGAAACAACCGAACCTGGAAACACACTGCCCGGGAAATGATCCGTGGTAAACACAGCAGGCAATCCTGCTCTCAGCTTGTGAATATGCCTCGGAGCCACAAGCAGTTCCGCTCTTATTACTCCGGTTCCCGAGATACTCAGAAGTGGCCCTGCAGCCAGGTTTCCCTGTGTAGCAATGACTCTGCCCACAATGCCATCGAAGGGGGCAAGTACAAAGCCGATCCTTGCTGAAGTGGATGATGCGGTGTAGCTGGCAGCTGCCTGATGGTAGGTGGCTTCGGATGCCCTTGCTTCGGTCTCAATCCTTTGAAACTCATCGGCACTTATGGCACCAGTCCCGGCAAGTTCAGTTGCTCTTCGAAGATTTCCATGAGCATACTCTGAAGATGCTCTGGCGGCTGTAAGGATTGCTGCTGCATCGGATATCATTGCTCTCTGCATATCATCAGTACGCAGAACAAGAAGTTTCTGCCCCGCTGTAACAGTGTCTCCTGATGTTACCAGCACTTCCTCGACCACGCTCGGAACAGCCACTGAAACAACGGCTTCCGAACCAGCTTCAAGCCTGCATGGTGCATTAACAATCTCTGATATCATTGATGGCTCTACTACAAACACAGTAACTGGAATTTTTTCTCTTTCAACTTCGGTTTCCCCTGCGCATCCAGCCGCCAGAAACACTGAAAGAAGGAGAGCTTCAGACAAATATCTTTTCACTTTACAAGCTCCCTTCTCCGGCTTCAAAGAAGGCCTTCATCATGGAAGCGATCACTTTTTCCACCTTTTTTCTGATCTCAGGTTTGGAATAATCAATATCCATCATGGGATTGTTGTTTCTTCCCCGGAGAATGAGATACTGGAGACCGCACAGAACAATGACAGAAAGGGTGACAACATCATCGTCTGGAATTATACCCCTGTCTGCAAGGGCTTTTAACTCTCCCTTCTCCATTTCTTTTCCGAATAATACGGTTAGCGGGTTCAGCTCCGTAAGCTCCCAGCAGACAAGCTCCTGGGCCAGGGGACTGTTCTGTAATGCCCTGGCATGCTCAATTACAATACGGGTTGCTATTTCATGCAGAGGTGTTCCTTCAGGCATATCATCAAACAAATCCTTGAGGCGGGGACAGAATTTCTTCTCATCGGCAAATGCCTTCAGCAACCCTTCCATCGATCCGAAATATCTGTATATCAGAACTTTGTCTACACCTGCTTCCCTGGCAACTGCGTTCACTCCCACTCCGATAAAACCCTCGCGGGTAATGAGCTTTTCAAGCCCGGTCAGTATTCTTTGTCGTGTTTTCTCCGAATCTCTCTGCAAAGCTGTATCCTCCCGAAGTTCATGTCACCACCCAGTGTCACCGCATGGTGATATACAATCAATCAGCGGAACTGTCAAATTCACCAGCTGTATTTGATGGGATCATGAACATTCTGAGTGTTTAGATTTAGAGTTGAGAAACAGATAAATTCCGTTATGGAATGGTCATATCTACCTGTGATCGTACTCCGTATACAGATTTTTACCGTCAGTGGAAAGAATCTGAGACAATGACAATTCCAAGGGACTCACATAGCTGCTTCCATCACCGGGAATTGAGTAGTACCCGCGACAGTATTCGGTCCATTCGAGACGGAACAGCAATTCACCATTTGCTGACTCCAATGGATCGGAAACAGAAAATTCTATTCCATTACCTCCGAAAAGACTGGTAAACTCATCTATAAATACATAACCGGATTCGCTTTTTCTGAACAAAACAAGAGAAGCTCCATTTCCCGGATTGGAAAAAATGGAAATGAAAACTGAATCCTCACCTGCAACGAATCCCTGTCGTGATTTCTCCTCCCATTCCAGATGAGAAAAAATGTCAGTTGATATTTCCTGAACACACTCACCCTTATGAATGTAAAACAGCGATTCGCAGTTTTCCCGAATATCTTCATCAAACTCCTAAGGCTGCAAGAACAAAAACAATCAAACTGATTATCATTTGTCTCCCTTTCTAATTTGCCTGACTTAAGGAAATCAACTTCCCTTATTTCCGCCAGGTTGACAGTCAGGGGAATCGAATTAAGTTCAACAACATGCCAGATAGATATATTTCACTTTTCCCAGGAGAGCAACATGATGAATCCTCTGCTGTTTTTTGTGTTCGGAGTGGTCTGTTTCGGCGCAGGCTGGGCTATTCGTGCCTTGAGGGCTCAGAGAAAGACAAATGAAATTGTTCGCCTGGAAACGGAACTGTCGTCTTCCAGAGGAAGGGCAGATGAGTGTGCGAAAAATCGGGAGAAACTTGAAAGCGACCTGGAATCTCTTCGGATCAGCGAAAGAAACAATTCCGGTAATCTAAAGGCAGCAGAAGTTAAACTGGTTGAGAGTGAAAAGTTTCTCCAGAACATGAAATCCAGACTGACTGTACTTCAAGTGAATCTTCAGGAGAAAGAAAATCATTTTCTGATACTGAAAGAGAAACATGATAAACTGGAAACATCCCTGGATGAAAAACAGAAACATTTCCGGGAGCAGCTCAAATTGCTTTCAGATAATCGCGAAGAACTGAAAAGAGAATTCAACAGACTGGCTACCGAGATTTTTGAAAACAACGGAAGAAAATTCAAAGAGCTGAACAGGGACAGCATTGTTAACCTTCTCAGCCCGATGGAGAAGGAAATGAAAGGGTTCCGTGAAAAGGTCGAATCAATTCATGAAAAAGATATTGAACAACGGGCTGCGCTGAAAAACGAACTTCTAAATCTCCAGAAACTCAACAGGAACATAACTGAGCAGGCACACAAGCTTGCTACAGCTCTTCAGAGCCAGAAAAAAATGCAGGGGAACTGGGGCGAGATGGTGCTGGAGAATGTTCTTGACAGTTCCGGCCTTAGACTCGGTAAGGACTACGCCAGAGAAGTGTCTTTCAGAACTGATAAAGGCCATCAGAGACCTGATGTAATTCTGTACCTTCCGGGGAATAAGCACATTGTTATTGATGCCAAAACATCACTTGCAGCATACACCGATTTTGTTAATGCCGATGACCCGACCCTGGCAAAAGCAGCGCTTTCAAACCATGCACGGGCAGTTGGCAACCGTATAAAGGAACTGGCAGACCGGGACTATTTCAAGATCCCGGAGCTTAACTCTCCGGAAGTTGTCATCATGTTCATTCCAATTGAATCCGCCTATGTGGAGGCCCTTAAATTCGACCCCACTCTTTTCCAGAAAGCACTTCAGAACAATGTTCTGGTTGCCACACCAACCACACTTCTCACCAGCCTCAACATAGTGAGACAACTCTGGCGTTTTGAAGAGCAGACCAAGCACACAAAAGAACTGGCATCCAGAGCCGGGATATTCTACAACAAGCTGAGAATTTTCCTGGAGAGTATGCAGGAGATAGGCAGGCAGATTGAAAAAACACAAAATATCTATCACAAGGCCATAGGGCAACTGGTTGACGGGAAAGGCAATCTGATCCGGAAGGCGGCAGAGTTCAGAGAGCTGGGAGTATCAGTTACCAGGGAGCTTCCCCATGCTCTGGTGGATCGAGCCAATCTGGAACTTGAATCCGGCAGAAGTGACCTTACACCATCGGCAGAGAAATAACAAAGGTACTTCCTTTTTGCTTCCTGCTGCTGACAAAAATATCCCTGTTCACTGCTGAATTGCCATTGAGAGCCTCTGTGAAGCCCGGTACTTTATGTTTATCTCTCTTCTTTGTGGTAAAGAACGGCTCATTAATTCGAAGGATGAGTTCATCATTTATTTCACAGCCGGGTTCTGCAAGTCGGAGATTCTTCCACCTGCGTTGCAGACATCTGCCCGATGGCTGCCCGAAGAACTTCGCTCTCCCTGATCCTCTGCTGCTGTTCTCGCAGCATGGTTTCCCTTTGTTCGGCGCTGTTACGCAAGTAACTGCAGAGCATCTACATGGTACGGATCGTCGTACTCCATTAGCTTGTGATAACAGCACTGTGGTAATGCAAATCCATCCGAAACACTGCATAGTTGAAAGGCAGAAACAAATTTCTATTGACGCAAGAGTCCTTTTGAATTAACATTAAGATAAGGCCTAACTTGCAGGGAGGTTTAAATTGAATAAGGTAGTAGTGCATTTAAAAAACGGAGAAATCGCGAAAGGGCACACTATTGATTTTTCTCCCGGGAAAGAGAAATTTCACCTGACCGGCATGAGTGATCCGTTATGCAATGAAGAGATCAGTCTTGAAAACCTGAAGGCGATCTTTTTTGTGAAGGATTTTAAGGGGGATTTTCTGCATGTTGATTCTCATGACTTCAGTAAAGCGAGAGTCTCAGGAAAACACATTGCCATCTCTTTCTACGATGGTGAAATCCTCTTTGGGATTTCTGAAGCTATCCACAGGGAGAAAATGGGGTTCTTCATATTCCCCATCGATCCGGAAGCGAACACCGAACGGGCATTCGTCATAAACTCATTTATTGAAAGTGTTGATATCGTAGAATAGTGTCAGGTTTTGTCTCCGTGCACCATTGGAACGAATCGTACCGGAATATCCTCTTTCAGCTGGATTCTTCCATCGCTTTTTTTCATTATGACCAGTCTCTGTGCAAACTTCCCCACCGGCAGGATCATTCTTCCGTTTTTTGTAAGCTGATCGACCAATATCACCGGTATTTCCTCAGGAGCGCAACTGATAATTATGGCATCAAACGGTGCATTTTCCTTCCAGCCTGAATAGCCATCCCCCAGCTGTCGATGAACTCTGCTGTTCAACACTTTCCCGGCATGCCTGGCCAGTTCAGCCACAATCTCAATTGTGAAAACTTCAACACCCATTTCATCAAGAACCGCTGCTGCATATCCAGATCCTGTTCCGATCTCAAGAACTCTCTCCCCAACATTCAGTTTCATCTTCTCGAGCATATATGCCACCACGAAGGGTTGTGATATTGTTTGACCATGACCTATTGGAAGTGGGTAGTCGCCGTATGGATCGACGAGCTGCTTAAACCTGTAGAACCTGGGAATGAACAGATGCCTCTCTACCGCACCCATGGCTGCAAGAACCCCGGAATCCCTGATCCCCTGCATCTCAAGCAGTTTCACCATGGCTTCTCTCTGTTTCTTCCAGACAGATTTTTCTCTACTCACTGATACCTCCAATCACCATTTACTATGATGGAATTCCTGAAGAAAAACCAGAAGAGATACAGCTGCAAAGTACGAATCTCCATGGCTGAACTGCCTGAGATACCCGGTAACATCCAAAGAGTCAATTCATCTTTTGAACTCATTCCATATACGTTTCCCATTCGTCGTCTTCTTTGGTATGTTCGGACAGTCTATGAATTTACCACGGGAGGAAACTGATGAAACGTTCCATATTGCTGCTCATTGTTCCCTGGGCATGCGTATTTGCCCATCCCCACATGTTCATCGATACAGAAATGGAAATAAGATTGCAGGGTGAACTCCTTGCCGGCATCGAGATAACATGGTATTTCGACCCAATGTTCACTGCTGCAATAAGCACCGATTTTGACAGCAATGGAAACGGTCAATTCTCTGCAGGAGAAACCTCTGAAGTTTTCGCAAATGCGTTTTCCAATCTGGAGACTTCCAACTATTTCACATTTGTGAATATCAACGGGCAGACTTACTCTCCCACACGAATCGAAGAATTCTCTGTTTTTACAGAGAATGGAACATTGGTTTATCGATTTTTCTGCCCTTTCAACATTCACATAACCAACGGCGTATTCAGGGTTGCCATCTACGACAGCGCCTACTACTGTGATATTCTCTACAGAGAAGGTGCTCCCATAACCCTCAGCGGTACAGGAAGTGAAACGGCACAGTTTGAAATAGAGCAGAACGGTGACATAAGCATATCCTACGGTGGCAATGTCTCAGTTTCCAGAGAAGGCACCACCTACTCCGGTACAGCATATCCTCAGCAACTTGTTGTCTATCTGAATTCAGACTGATATGACACGAATTTTCAAAGCGGCTCTGTTCCTGTTCTTTCTGCTGTTCTGCACCCCCTCCTTCTCCCGGACTAACCCCTTTTTATCTGGAAGTTCTGCCGGAGAAGATCAGTGGGAAGGCACAGTCAGTCAACCGAGTGGCCCGTCCACATGGCCGGTTATCGGAACCCTTGTCACTAAAAGTGCCGCTGCACAGAGAAAGCTTCAGAGATCAATTGCCGACACAATGGCAGATGTAAATGAGACAGGCAACATAAAAAGTCTCTGGCTGCTTCTGGGAATATCTTTTGTTTTCGGCGTTCTGCACGCCATTGGTCCGGGGCACAGAAAAGCAATACTTGTGGCATACTTCATTGGCGAGGGTACAAAACCTCTGAAGGGGATAATAACTGGCTTCCTTCTGGCTCTGGTGCATGCAGCAAGTGCCATTGTTCTTGTTGGCGGATTCTATCTGTTCACAACCCGTTCTCTTCTGGTTTCGATTGACAAGGCTCAAAATCTGCTCTTCCCACTCACATACGGCATCATACTTATTCTTGGCATCTGGATGACAGCACATGGAATCAAAGACCACCACTTGAAACAGCTCTCCGGGAAAAACAACAGAGGACTGGGAGGTTTGATTCTCTCCGGGCTTGTCCCCTGCCCGGCAGCATCTGCAATAATGATACTGGCCGTTGCCGGCAAAGCCGCAATAGTTGGAATTCTTTCGGTTCTCATGATGTCTCTCGGAATGGGAGTGCTTCTGGCAGCCGTAGGTCTGCTCACCATCCTCATGAGAAACCGTATGACGGCTCTGTTTGAAGATCCAACCAGAGGGAGACATATTGAATTTGCTCTTCAACTGCTATCAGGACTTGCAATGGCTCTATTCGGCCTGTTTATGATATTGGGTTCCCTGTAACACTGTCACTGAAGAGTATTCGGTCTGATAATGACAATCAGCCATACTGCCTGCAGACAAAACTCAGAGGCAGTTCTGTTTGAGGGGAAAACCGCATACCTGATGCGATTTATGAGGATTCTCCGAGAAGATGAACAGCCACTGTTCTGCACCCGGTTTTCTTTATAGTCCTATTGACATTCTCCCCCTGTAGAATTAGTATTTCAATAGGTGATAATTACTTAGGAGGTGTCGCATGAACAAAATTGTGGTGCACGGCAATGACGGTAAGGTATCAAAGGGTCATTCCTCTGATTTCACTCCCTCACTTCCCTACTTTCATCTTGCGACACTTGAAAATCCATCCGATTCCGTAAAGTTCTGGCTGGAGAACTTGAAGGCCGTTTTTGTTGTGATGAATTTCCAGGGAGATTTTCTGCACCTCGATACCCACGACTTTGATCAGGTGCCTTTCTCCGGGAAGCACATTGTAGTAACCTTCAAAGACGGAGAGAAGTTCTACGGTACTTCCGACTTGAATCACAGAAATTCTATAGGCTTCTTCATCTTCCCGATAGACCCGGACTCCAACACGATAAGAGCCTTTGTGATCAACTCCGCCATTGCCAGTGTAGATATCACAGAATAGCTTCTGGAAGGTGAATTTGATTCCGCATCTTTTCCAGAGGTTCTCAGTTGCGGTGTGATTCGGTTTCCACTGTATCCCGACACGTGAATGGTACCGGTCAGAACGCACGCCGGTATTGAACTGGTATCCAATTACTATTCATTGCCGTTGACCGTGTTACAAGAACGCTGTATTATCATCACAAGCTCAGGCAGCTACTCTGATTAACATCGCTTTTGCTTCTCGCCTGTGCTGATCATTTATTTGGAGAGGTGGGAAAGGTATCATCCTTTTTCATAACAAGTGAGGAAGAATGAAATGGTAAAAAATCTTGTAATCATTCCGGCAGTCGCTTTGATGGTTCTTATGGCCTGCGGAGAGGCGCCGGCGACTGAAGAACCTGTTGAAACCACGGAAGAGCACGTTGAAGAAGTCATTGAAGAAACAATTATAGTTACCCCGCTTGAAGACCCGGGTAATCTCACAGCCTTCCGTGATCAAACCGGCGAGGTTCTCTATTTCCTTGTCACTGGAGACGAAGTAGGATCCGTGTGGGGAACCGACATATACACCGATGACTCACACCTTGCAACTGCTGCAGTGCATGCCGGTGTACTTGCTCACGGTGAGACCGATGTTGTAATGGTTACACTGCTTCCAGGCGAGGAAAGCTATGAAGGTTCAACCTGGAACGACATAACAACCTTTGACTATGGTGCATGGAGCGGCAGCTATGTCGTGGAATTTGCATTCGTTGATTATGAGCTTGCTGCAATACCTGACCCGGGTACCCTCACAGCCTACCGTGACCGGAATGGCGAATTCTTCACATTTGAGGTAACTGGAGACGTAGAGGCAAGCATCTGGGGCACCGGCATCTACACAGATGACTCATACCTTGCGACTGCAGCCGTTCATGCTGGAGTTCTTGAAGATGGAGAAACCGGGGTAGTAACAGTTACCATCCTTCCCGGTGAAGAAGCGTACACCGGCTCAATACAGAACGATGTAACAAGCCGTGACTACGGAGCATGGAGCGGAAGCTACATAGTAGAGTAATGGAATATCCCAAAAGACAGGTCGGCCGCATGGCCGGCCTTTCTTATTGCTGCAGTACAGTGTATACACTTGCAACGTCCAACATTATCGGATCCGGATCTGATTCACCGATTCCGTCACTTCCCTCAATTCAGATTGCACAATACCCCTCAGGGCATGACACGAACAACCCAATGGAATATCTTGCTGTATCTGGTGTATTTTATAAAACTGAATGGAGAATCTTATGAAACTACTGATGAATCTGTTTTTTACGAATGTTTTGGTTCTTACAATCACTTCGGGATGCTCAGCGGGAGAATCCCTGGTTGTGCCGGTCATCGTCAGTGATGAGCAGGCTGTTTCGACACTGGTCAGGGGAAATAATGAATTCGCTCTGGCTCTGTATGAAGAAGTATGTGATATGCAGGAATCGGATAACATCTTCTTTTCCCCTTACAGCATCTCTACAGCACTTGGCATGACTTACTCGGGGGCACGGGGCGAAACTGCACTGGATATGGCTGAAACACTTCACTTTACATTATCTGTTAGTGGAATCAACAGAGCATTCCATTCGATAACCGAAACAATCAGCTCTGGTCGTTTGCCCATGGTTGAATCGGGAGAACCCTTTACTCTTTCTATATCAAACGGGCTCTGGGTACAGGATGGTTTCAGCCTGCTGGATGAATATGTGGCTGAAGTAACCAGGTACTACAGCGCATCGGTCAGAAATCTTGATTTCAGTAATGATACCGAAGGCTCGCGGGAAATCATAAACGACTGGGTTTCCGAGAGTACAATGGACAAGATACTCAACCTGATTCCCCGGGGAGTGCTGAGTGCAGACACCAGAGTTGTACTGACAAATGCGGTATACTTCAAAGCCTCCTGGAGACATCCCTTTGATGAACATGCAACCTCTCGTGAGAATTTCTCGCTGACAGATGGATCTGTGATAAGTGTACCGATGATGACACAGACTGAGCATTTCAACTACGCTTCCACCGATGGATGCAGCGCAGTTGAACTTTATTATGCCGGAGGCAATGCGAGCATGCTCATTCTTCTTCCCGGTGGAGATATTCAGGAATTCCAGCAGAGTTTCGATGCAGACATGCTGGAGACCATCAGAACAAGTCTATCTTCAGCGAATGTACATCTATCCATGCCGAGATTCGAATTCACAAGAAGCATAGGGCTGAGTGACATTCTTTCTTCTCTTGGAATGGAATCCGCTTTCGGAAGTGGCGCAGATTTCAGAGGCTTTACCGGGAACCTGGATCTTTTCATCTCTGATGTTCTACATAAGGCTTATGTAAAAGTAGATGAAAAAGGCACGGAAGCCGCAGCAGCAACGGCGATGGTTATGAGCCTGACCGCGATGCCGGAACGACCGGTTGAAATGAATATCAACAGGCCGTTTCTTTTCTTAATACTTGACAGAACAACCGGTTCAATAGTTTTCATGGGTAGAATCATGGATCCCTCGGTCTGACCTCAGAGTTTTCCACCGGCAAAAAATTGACGGTTATCTTATTGTGCTTCCCCTGCTTTTCAAGTGGAGCACGCACGGTTTTGACAAGTTATCTGTGTGCTGTCCGGGCTGAATGAGATAGAGCATTTCTACTGAGTACTTTCATCTTCTGCGGCGATTCCGTCTTTCCAGCTTTTGTACCTGTTGAGATCCTTCTCTACCAGGAATAGACAGGCGGAAACAACTGCGGCGTCATCCAGGAGACCGAAGAACGGAATAAAATCGGGAATAATGTCCACAGGATTGAGTACATACAGCAATGCGGTTACCACAGCACCAATGGTCCACCAGGGCACTTCTCTGTAGTTCTTGTTCCAGAAGTCCTTTATGAGGGAGATCATTATTTTCATATCGGCTATGAATCTGCCCAGGGGGCTGTGACTTGTAAATTTCTTCTGAATATCATCTGCCCTGCGAATTACTTTCTGAATGTCTTCCTCTGTAACTGTTTTTGCGCCATCCTCCAATAGACGTCTTGCCTCATCATCTGATATTGATTTTCTCATTCAGAGTTCCTTCCCGACAGATGCGGATACTGCCGATCATTTGTGTACACCGCTTGCACATTACCTGATTCTTAGAAACTTGTCAAGCTGGTCTGCTCCTGTTTATCTTTTCTAAACCAGTATCTTCCCTCTCCTGTTTATAGTCAAACAAACTAGCATGATCATTCCTACCTGTTCGGTATTCATTTAATTTTTCGCAATATTTTCAACAGCTTACTGATAATTCTGAACAAGTGCACATATGTATACATATTCTGAATGTTTACCGAGAACATGGTTCTCTAAGATTCATCACATGCGTTCTTTTCGATATTTTTTTTGTAATATTGCAAGTCGATGATGTAAACTATTGTTTCCCATGCTGCCGTATGTACCTTGACATCAGCGTGTTACTGATTTATAAAGTACTTGAGGCTGTTGCTGACAGCACCGGTCTCCCTGTATCGGGATACCGGATTCTCTCTTCCTGCTTTCCGGTCTCTTCGGTTGTTCCCCACCGGATGCTGCCAGTAAATTATCGGAGGGGCCGGTATTCATCAGCTTCAGTTTGAGAAAGGGGTGTACTTCGATGTACAAGTTGCTTACACTTGCAGCGCTCTTTCTGGTGTTGACTTCACAAGCTCTGGCTTATGGAAAGGTTTTTGAAACCACTTTCTACAGCGAGGCACTTGGCCAGGAAAAGAGCGTACAGATCTACCTTCCGGGGGCATACGATTCACCAAGTTGTAGAAGATATCCGGTGATCTACTTTTTCCACGGTGCTCTTGACGGTTTCAGCGGTTACGGAATTCTTCCGGGAATCCTGGATTACCTCATCGAGAACCGGGTCATACGCCCGGTGATAATGGTAAAACCTGACGGTTTCTCATCCCCCTATCCTGCATCTTTCTACACCAGTTCTGACCTCTACGGCGATCTTGAGGGCTATCTGGCTGATGATCTTGTGGAGTGGGTGGATGACAACTTCAGAACAATCCCCAGCAGGAGAAAACGGGTAGTAATGGGGCACTCCATGGGCGGATACGGTGCACTGGTTTACTATGGACAGTTCAGCGACACATACATGGCTGCTGCAAGTGTTTGCGGAAGCGGACTTGATCTGCCGACAATGATCGAGTACAACCTGGCCGGAGTACTTGCTGAACTACCAGGCATGCCCTACCAGTACAACCCCAGCGCAGGTTTCGCCAATTTAGTGCTGTTCAGTATGTCGGGAGCATTCTCTGACAATATGGAAAAACCACCGTTCTACGTTGATCTGCCACTCGACGGGTGGGCCAATATTATTCCCGAGGTCTGGGATCGCTGGATGGAACACAATCCTCCCCATCTGATGGCCGATCTGGTGCCGAACAGCAGTGGTACCAACATCTACTTCGACATCGGCACCCGGGATGAGTTCCATGGAATGCCTGCGTGTGATGCGTTCGCGGAATCACTTAAAGTAATGGGCCTGGAGTTTGAGTATCAGGTGTTTGCCGGCGGTCACTTCGACAAGCTCTGGCAGAGATTCCCCATTGCAATTGAATTCCTCTGTGAGGCCATGCACCATACCTGGCCCTGGGGGTACGAAGAGCAGTCCACAACTAACTTTGCAGAGTCCATTACATCAATTGGCTTCCATCAGGCATCTCCCAGTCGATTTAGCGATCTAACCACAATCACCTTCGACCTGCACATACCCGGCTATGTGTCACTTGACATATATGACGGAATGGGCAGGATAATTGAAACGCTTATCGATTGCGATTTGAATACAGGAATGCACGACGCTGTATTCAACGGTTCTGATCTTGCATCAGGAGTATACTTCTACTGTGTTCGCTCCGGCGGAGAGAATGCAACAGGAAAACTGCTGCTTATCAGATAACTGGAAGCGAGGAAAACAAGGGGAGGCAGCCGCCTCCCCTTCCCTATTTCGTAAAATATTCTATGACCTGTATCAGGTTTTTCTTTCGCACCGGTTTTGATATGTGGCTATCGCATCCGGCATCAGTGCACTGCTTGATCTCCTCTGGAAGAGCGTAGGCGGTGAGGGCAAGAACCGGGGTTGCGGGAAGGTTGTTTTCGACCTCCCATTCCCTGATAAGACGGGTAGCTGCGAATCCGTCCATGACCGGCATCTGCATGTCCATAAGAATGATGTCGAATTCACCCTCCTTGAAGGCATCCAGTGCTTCCTGTCCGTTTTCAACCAATACAAGCTCGCAGGAAAAGCCCTTGAGAAAAGCGGTGAGAAGAAAACGGTTGTCGCTTGAATCATCCGCTGCGAGAATTCTGGTCAATCGGGTCTCTGTTCTCTCCCCCAGTTCGGGAGAGGCTTTTTCCTCCGGGGGCATATCTGGTCTCCTGTCTGACAATGCTTCGATTATTGCTTTATGCAAAGCATCTTTCTTTACCGGTTTAAGCAGGCAATTCTGCACACCAACTTTTTACATTCTGAATTGTAGCCCTGAGACATGGTTGAAGTCAACATCATGATGGACGCTGTATTTGTAGATGTTTTACCTGGTATCATGAGAGTGTCGAGTTTTACCTTTTGCTAATTTCCACACTCAGGAATCAATTCTATCCACTTCAGTTTTTGATCGCAAGCACTCTTTTCACGAATTCGCTTTTCAACGCGTTTCAGTTGGATTGCGTTCGGTTTACGCTGCCAATGATGTAAAGTGTACCTGCTCCGATACGTAAAGTAGCTGCTTTTTCAAGTAACTCTTGTCTGTTGCCAGCAGATCATGTCAGATACAACGGGCTGGCACAGCTCCATTTGTGGTGAGTCAAATTTCTCTGTAAGATTGTAATTGCCGTGCTATATGAAATAGCATCTATATGCAATACAGCCTCTTCAATGACACTTGACTCAATACTGTTATGGTAATATTAATACTACTTGTTTTGTTGTTACTATTACCATAACATCATGGAGGTTGAAATGAAGTTTCTGATCATGTCTGGGCTCTGCGTTCTTTTTTTTACCGGCTGCGGCGATGTTACCGGTCCCACATCCAATGCTGTGAAGATTGCGGTGTATGGCGGTCCTGGAGCATCCAACATGGAAGTTACAGCAATGATCAATATGTTTGAGTGGATGGGTTATCAGGTCACTGAGACCAATGGGAACATGGTTCTGGGCTCGACTCTTGAAAAATACGATATCATCGTTTTTCCAGGTGGAAGCCCGGAAACGTACGCCATGGAACTGGGAACGAACGGGCTTCAGAAGATCCGTGAGTACATTGAGAACGGCGGCGGTTACATTGGTGTATGCGGTGGTGCTATGCTTGCATGTGAAAACGCAATCTGGCACGGTGAGCCCGTGCAGCTTGACTATCTCGGCATATTTGACGGAGATGCCAAAGGTCCGGCAAATGCCGGTACTCCCGGATACTGGACAATGGAAGAATTCGATCTGGTCACCGAACATCCAGTCTGTGAGGGGCAACCTGATCCAATGTGGATACTCTTCTGCGGCAATCCTTACTTCCTGCCGGACAAAGGCTCCTACAAGATCCTGAAATATGCTGAATCCGGGCAGTGTGCTATGGCGGGTTCACCCTGCGGTGATGGCAGAGTTGTTGTCATGGGACCAATGCTCATGTTCGAGGAAGATAGTGACAGAGACGGAGTCGATACATTCGACCACCTTGATGACAAAGGCTCAGACTGGCCCTTCATGCAGAGAGTTACCGAATGGATTCTTGAAGATTAGATTCTGTCAGGTATTAAGTGTCTGTATAATGCACCGCTGCTGCCCGGCAGAGTACTGAGTGCTGCAAGAACTGTCTTCCCCGGTTCCAGCAGCATATAATAAGTGTACATATTAACCAAATGATCTGGAGTCCTTTTGAACGAACACCAAAGCAGAATTGATGCCCTCTCGGAGCTTGGGCTCACCGATCTCGAGGCAAGGATATACGTTCAACTCACAAAATCACCCATGCTTTCCGGTTACCGTGTGGCCAAAATACTGGGCAGATCTGTACCCAATATTTACAATACCCTCAGTTCTATGGCCAAGAAGGGTCTTGTGCTGACAAGTCTTGAAGGAACCACAAACATATATATCCCTACTCCTCTGGACGAGTATCTGGAACAGTATTCAAGAAGAACTGACAACCTGATAGACAGAACCCGTGAGGTCTTCAAGAATATTGGCATGCACGAAGAGAACCCTTCTCCTGAGATATTTCAGTTGGAGAACACGGAACAGGTTCTTCAGAAAGCCCGCAAACTGATCGGTGATGCTAAAGGTAAAATTGTAATAACAGCAGACAGATTTCCACTGCTGCATCTTTCTCCGTATCTCAGAGAAGCTGCAGATCGCGGCGTAAGTGTTCTTGTAAACAACTACATTCACCATGAAATTCCCGGGTGCGATGTTATTAACTGGACTCGCAGAACCGAACGAAGATCCTGGCCGGGAAACTGGCTGTTGATGGCGGCTGATGCCAATGAGATGCTTCTTTGTTTCTTCTCTCTGGATGAAAAGGTAGTGAACGCTTTCTGGGCAAAGAACCGGTTCCTTTCAGTAGTTTTTCAGCACGGAAGATCGGCAGATACAGTACTTGCATCGGTTCTGAACATGCTTAAAGACGATGTACCTCTGGAAGAGCTGAAGCAAAAAACCCTCTCACTGACAGAAAAGCACATATATGGAATTTCTCACATTGAGCTGTTTGACACCATACATACGGAACTGGAAAGCCCTTCTGGCTGAAAGTTACAAATCGAAAAGGAAACCACCATTGAGTGCCAGTCCGGTGGAGTAACCCAGGCCCTTATCCCTGTCTCCTCCGCCGATATACCCCAGGTCTGCAAACAGTCGAAAACGGTCAAAAGCATATCCCAGACCTGCACCTGCCCAGAGGTAGGAGGTTACGGCATTTGGGTCAGCAGAGTATACATCGTCAACAATGGCTGTTCCAGCAAAATATCTGGGATGAAACCCATTGGAGGAATCGCCTGCAATTATACGAAATGCTGCTGTGGTGTAATAGAAAGGTATACATCCGGCACAAGCCTCAAAAGACAAGTGTCTTGATGTTGTAACCTGGTATGTGATAGCAACCAATTGTGGAAACCCTCCGGAGACACCAAGCCTGTGTGTTATTCCACCGTCAGAGGCGCATACACCACGGGCTGATACAATCAGCAGGAACAACACCTGTGTGAGAAGTTTCATTTTGCTAATCCTTAAAAAGTTCGATCTACCCCCTGCCGGTGATCATTCGCTTGAACACAGGAACCAGTGGAGCGGAAATTCCACCAAAAACAAGAGCAGTTGAAAAGCCCACCATAGACGCCTTGCCCCAGCCCCCCTCCAGAAGCAAACCGAAAAGAATTGTAAAGATTGCTGTTAAAACCAGAGTGATAAGAGCAAACCGGCGCAAACATCCACCCTTCGACTGCGGTTCTCTTTTAGCAGAGATATCCGGCAGGTGTACAAGCTCGGGTTTTGCACTCGCAAGGAATTCTGTAATTCTGAACGGAGCCCTGCTGTTATCATCATGTCTGGGCATTTTTCTGAAAAGGATATGGGTAAGCTTCCCCATATTCTCTTTGAACAAAAGGGTACCTGTGATCGAATCAGTAATTCTGGCTTCAATATTCATTTTCATGAGTTTTGGAGTGGATGCGTCACCGGCAACAGCATATACGAATTCCAGATCCTCAAAGAGAATCCTTTTAACCTCCTTCGACTTCATTGTAAAGGAAATGAATTCAAGAAAAAGGGCAGAAGGTGTTACTCCCACAAACACATTCTTCATCCCGAGTGTGCCCCAACCAGATGCCAGGATATCTTCTCCCGAGGCCTGTTGAAGACGAATCCTCAGATCTTCACTGTTCTTTACTTTTCCCACTGGAACCTCCCCGATTGAGCTTAACCTACAGTCGAATATGCTATTGAGTGTACGAAAGCCCAATATCTGTTCTCAACAGAAGCATTCCCTCATGACATAAATGCTTCAATCCCTTATACTGAGATATCAATGGTGGTTTGTTGGCCGCATATCGTGTAAGGTGTCCATTATGAGATTGATTATCTGCTTTACCTGTATTGCACTGTACGCTTCATCTCAGTCTGGGACATGAACCTGATCAGGAATTGAACGCAAGAAGCTGGGGTGCTTTGAAATTCATCTTCTGATTAGTAGCTGATTACATCTGTGGTTTTCTCTGAACCAAGTATTTCAATCCATATGCCGTTGGGCATGCAGGCAGACATCTGGCCCGGTGTGGTTATGCTGCCGGTACGCACGCACTGCTGCGTAGGGCAATCCGAATGTGTTATTGCAGCGCTTTCATTTTTTATCTCAATTGTCAGGTGTTCCATGGCTATTAAAGTGTCTCTGAAGAGGCTGAGGGTGTCATCGGTATTTGCTGTAACAATGCGGAGACTCTCCGGCTCTGTATTGCGTTCTCGATTGCACCGACTCCAGATCAAAGCAATGGCAAAAATGACAATAATCAGAGTTGCGTCGCCGAGCTTAAATATTTCCCGGATAGACATTCCTGAGGTGCTTTCTGAAAAGTGCAACAGCTTCGTTCAGCATGGAAATGGGGGTGGCTGGAATACTCATTCTGTACCGTGGGAAGTACCTTGAAACATGAAGCGTGGTGTTCTCTCCTGTCGCCGCCTTAATCCATTTCGCGGCATCTGTAATCTGATGTGGATCATCATTGTGGCCGGGGATTAGAAGCCAGGTGACTTCCAGATGACAGTGACTTGCGGCCACCATCTCGATGGAGTTCTTGACCGTCTGGAGATCTCCCCCGCAGATTTTTCTGTAGAAGTCATTGCTCCATGCCTTCAGATCGATGTTCCAGGCATCTGTAACACTGATAAGATCCTGCAGGGGGTTTTTGTTTACATAGCCGTTGGAAACCATTATCACAATTCCGTTCTGTTCTTTTACCAGTGGAGCTGTGTCCATAATGTACTCATACCAGATAGTGGGTTCTGTATAGGTAAAGGCAAGGCCATCGCTTTTCTCCATGGCAAGATTGGCAAGTTCTGCCGGACTCATGTATTGCACCATGGTGGATTTCTGCTGACTGATGTGCCAGTTCTGACAGTTAAGGCAGGTAAGGTTGCACCCGTTGGGGCCTGTTGAGAGAACTGTTGCTCCTCTATGGAAATTTATTAAGGGTTTCTTCTCAATGGGATCAACCGCGAGACCCACGCACATTCCGTAACCGGGGTTATCGAGCCCTCTGACCCTGCATCTGCCCAGGGGATGTTTCTCTGTAAAGACACATTCATGGGGGCAGATATGGCACTGTTCTCTTCTTTCCGTTACTCCGCCCATGGGATCTCTCCGAACTCATGTGTTTCGCAGTTATCATTCTCGTCTGCCGTAATGATAATCATACCAGTATACATCTCTGACGGAAAGTTTTGTGCCTTCCGGGGTCCAGCAACCGCAGCAGCGGTAGCCATAGCGTCCGCCGTAGCACAGTCCTCTGCAATAACAGTTGCGCTGACGGAATTTCTTGACGGATATCCTGTTTCTGAATCAAGAAGGTGGCTGTACCTGATGCCTTCTTCCATGAAGAAACACTCATAATCACCGCTGGTGGCAACAGCCCCTGCCGTTATTCCAAGAATACCAGCAAGGCTTTCATTTCTGGGATGACGAACTCCAATATGCCATATTCTACCGGTTGAACTGCCACACCTGACCTCACCGCCAACTTCAACAAGGCACTCGTCTGCTCCAAGTTCCACAAGAAGCTCGTATGCACGGTCCACTGCATACCCCTTGGCAATTGCTCCGAAATCCATCACTGTGTTCTGATCAATAGTTATTGTATCTGCACTTATGTGCATCCTGGTATCCCAGCCTGTGTGAACAAGGGCCTGATAAATTGCGCTGGAGTCAGGCACCTCGGTCGGCTCCGGGAAGCCCCATACTCTGGAAAGAGTTCCCAGTGACGGATCAAAACTGGCATCAGTGGTGCTCACAAGAGTATCCGATCTGCGGATCAGCTCTGCAAGATCAGTAGTTGTTGAAATACCGTAAGTGGTGTTCAGATGGTGAAGTTGTCCGGTCTCACTGAACCTGCCCAGCTGGGTATCCAGATGAGCCAGCAGTGAATCAGCTTTGAAAAGAAGTGTTTGTCCATCAACCTGGTCCACTGTAATAATCACTGTGGCAAATGTTCCAAGAACAGGAAATGTTCGGCTGACCTCAATCGTATGCACCCTGTTCATTATTCTGTACCCGATCGCCAGCGCAAGCGATGCGGAAAGAACTGCTGCAAGTACTCTTTTACCAGTCAGAGTCGTTCATCCTCCGGACCGTACGTGGTATGGTAACTGCAATATCTTGATCCCGTAATTGCAGGTTTTCCACAGGCCTGACACTTGCGTACAGTACCCTTGGGCCGTAAAGGCTGGGGCTTCCTGTTTGGAATAAGGAACTCGATAACCCTGAAAATAATGGCCAGAGCAATCAGAAATACCCCCCACTTGCCCAGCACCCAGGTGCCCGCATTGATTCCCAATAGGAATGCTACTCCCCAAAGAATAGTACCAACCAGAATCAAAAAACCCTCGAGAGACCTCATATACTTCCTTCCTTTAGAGGAGGTCGGAAAAACTGATCAGGTGATTGAGAGCGAGTATCCCAATCCCCACCTCGCTGTAATCATCGGTAAACAGAAGAGCGGCTCCGGCGATTTCTGACAGCAGGTTGATAACTGGAACACCGTTACCGGAAGACATCTGCCCCCACCCTGGAAGTATAAGCGATTTCCAGGCATGGCTTTTTTCCTGCTGAACCAGTTCAATTAAAACTGCTGTTTCCGGGGTACCGTGAAGTTCGGGAAGCGGGCTGGCATTCAAAACAGGAAAACCACCAGTACCAACTTCCACCTCGTTGACAGGGGTCTTTGCCCAGAATTCCAGATGCGTCAGGTTTCCTTCAAGAAGACTGTCCACCCTGGAAATGGGGATCATAACAGATAGCCAGCCCATCTCATCAAATGTAATCAGCTCGATCTGAAATTGAGTAATTCCACCACTGCCGAAACTAGCCATGTTTTCCCTGATAACGGTAAAAAAATGCTCAATAGTCGGTTTCATGATAGAGGCGGAATAGCAGATCTGACCCTGGATCAAAACCTCTGTGCCGGTCATACTGTCTGTCAGCATGGTATGCCGTGTGCAGTCGAACTGAATTCCAGCTCTGGCCGATATCTGAAGAGTATTTTCACCATCAACATTGCTGGTCTTTATACTGAATACACTTACCCTTGGTGTTCCTCCGACCAGATCCCGAACTATACCGAACTCCAGTGGTGTCTGTGCCATCATGATTGTCGAAAAAATAAACACTGCTGTTAGAGAAAGTCTCAACCTGAAATCTCCTTGTCTATTTTGAAAAATCTTCGCCAGTTATTGCCTGCTGCCTTATCAATATCATCGACGGACCATCCCCGGTTCTCAAGAGCATCTATCACACGGTGCCAGCTTCTGGCACTCTTGATACCCCGTGGAAGCTTATTTACACCATCAAAATCGCTGCCAAAGCCAATGCTGTCAACAGAGGTTTTCTCGGCAATGTACTCCATGTGATTTACTATGGACTCGATGGTGGCTTTTGCACCGTCTTCCTCAAGAAAATCGGGAACAAAAGCGATGCCGATCACACCACCTCTTCTGGCTATTTCAATGATATCTTCATCAGGAAGGTTTCTGTTGTGTCCGTTGCAGAGTTTTCTTGCATTGCAATGGGTTGCGCACACGGGAAATCCCAGTTTGAGGAGGCTCTTTCGTGATCGATCGTTCAGATGGGAAACATCAACCATGGTTTTATTCCTGATGAATTTTTTTGCAAGCGTCCTGCCATCTTCTGTAAGGTCCATTTCGGAACCAATTCCGCCGGCATAGGGATTGTCACCATTCCATGTCAGGCTGGCGACAATGGGGTGGAATGGAAGTTCCCACCCCTTTGAGAGTGCCAGGCAGCCTTCAATGGCGAAATGAAATCTGGGCTTCTCAAGAGCTTTGAACTCACTGAAGTTCCTCAGTCCCCGCTCCCACATTTCCTTTTCCCTGCCTATGTAAGGCTCAATACATACCGCCATAATCTGGTCATGAACCCCCGACTCCAGAAGGGATGGAAGATCCACATGAAGCGTCTCGCATCCGTTGAGAAAGTCTTTCTCTGCGGAACTTCGAAGAAGTGTGTCACAATGGGCATCAAAGATCCTTCTGCTCATCAGCTTCCTATTCAACCGGTTCAACAGCTGTTGAATCCCGGGTGCCCATAAAAATCTGTGCGAACTGTCTTGAGAAATTTCCAGACCTGGCAATAAAGAAAAGAATAGCCAGCAGAAGAATGATGTAGATGATTACCCTGCTGCCAGACTGCTTCTGGCCGTGGCGTTCCCGCCAGTCGTCGGACAAACTCATTACTGCACCGCCCTTGTAAGCCTGAAGCCGTGAACAATTGAAGGGAAAACCGGCACATGGAGAGTATCAACCCACTCTACCACAAAATCACCTCCATGGAAAGCTGTCGTAGTAAATGCAGTAGTGCTGGATCGTCTCCAATCCGCCCACAGATTGAGAAACTCGACCTGCCTGGCAGCAGTACTTCTCATTCGACTGACCTGATCAACCGTTTCATTCATGACTTTTTTGATTGCTGCCGGCTTGAGTACATAAAAATCGATAAGTTTCCATCCCCAGAGAACCATCATTAAAAACAAAACAACCCAGAGAAGACAGCCCAGTTTCCTGCTTTTCATTACTCTACATCCCCTTTTCTCGTGTGGGACGGTCAGTTTCGTCCTGACTGTAAACCAGTGATTACCAACCGGAAAGGCACCTGCGAACAACAGCATCAGAGACCTGAATTACCAACCTCTGCCTGGCCGACTCCAGGGTCTCCGCTGAGGGGTCGTACAGCAACCACTCCGACACAGCTTCGTCCCTTATAATGTACTCATTATCGGAGGTGTTATCCATAGATACCGAAACTCTGAGTTCAAGTTTGTATTGTTCTACTTCCTCACCGCCGGTGTATGTAACTGCAGTACGCGAAAAGCGCATTACTGATCCGCTGATACGGGCATCCGGTGCTTCGTTATCGATTGAAAGCCGCCCATCCCGCACTATTGATTCGGTGATAAGAGATGTTATCTCCTGTTCAAGCCCGTACTCTGTTACATTGCTTCGAAACTGCTCCACCTGTACTGATTTGATATTTTCAGGAAGGGTACCTTTGAAGCTGTACGCACAGGACAGGAAATACAGAACAGACAAGACAACTGCAATTCTAAGTCCCTGTGTGGCCAAATCCCCCCTCCCCTCTTGACGTTTCAGGCAATTCTGCTGCGACTTCCATCTCAACAGACTCAACGGAGGCCAGAACTGCCTGAGCAATCCGGTCACCTCTGTTAATCACGAATGTTTCGGTTCCGTGATTTATCAGAATAACCCCAACTGGTCCTCTGTAGTCTGAATCTATTGTACCGGGCGAGTTGAGAACAGTAACCCCGTGTTTCAATGCAAGTCCACTCCGTGGTCTTATCTGCCACTCGAAGCCAGCTGGAATTGCAACTTTAATGCCCGCAGGGACAAGCAGAGTTTTCCCCGGAGGGATTGAAACCGACTTCTTTACTGCTGCACGAAGGTCTACTCCGGCAGAATGGCAGGTGGCTGGCTCAGGCAAGGGAAGGTTCCCATATTCGGGTAGGCGTTTTAAACGGATTTTTGCCATAGACTTCCTGTATACCGACAAGGGGCGATCTTTCGACCGCCCCTCATACAGTTTTATTCTTCAGAGTCTCCGGTCTGATCAACATCTTTCATGTTGAGGTCGATCTTTCCATCGTCTCTGATCTTGTTAACCTTGACTCTAACCTTCTGTCCACGCTTGAGAACATCGGAAACGTCGTTAACCCGTTCCTTGCTGATGTTGCTGATATGAACAAGACCGTCAGTTCCCGGCATGATTTCAACAAAGGCTCCGAATGTCTGAATACTGACAACCGTACCCTCGTAGATCTTGCCGATTTTTGCAGTTCCCACGAACTGATCGATGAGCTTAAGAGCATGATCGGCCTTCTCACCGTCATTGGTAAGAATAGTAACCATGCCCGTATCATCAATGTTGATCTCAGCACCGGACTCTTCAGTGACAAATCTGATGTTTTTACCGCCGGGTCCAATCAGCTTGCCAATTTTTTCCTTGTCGATCTGAACGGTGATGATACGAGGAGCATACTGACTGAGCTCCGTGCGAGGTTTGCTGATACAGGCGTCCATGCTTTCGAGAATGAGAAGTCTGTTCTCTCTGGCCTGGTTGAATGCACCAACAAGAAGCTCCTGAGATACGCCTTCAACTTTGAGGTCCATCTGAATGGCATTAATGCCATTTGATGTTCCGGCGATCTTGAGGTCCATATCACCAAGGTGATCTTCAACACCGGCGATGTCGGACAGAACAATTGTTCTCTCACCGTCGGTAACAAGACCAAGGGCGATTCCCGCAACATTGGACTTAATGGGCACACCGGCATCCATGAGACAGAGTGATGCACCGCATACTGTTGCCTGTGAGGATGATCCGTTTGATTCAAGAATGTCTGAAACAACCCGGACTGTGTACGGGAATTCTTCAGGAATAACACCCTCAATTGCAGTTTCAGCGAGGTGGCCATGGCCGATCTCGCGTCTGCCCGGGCCCCTTACAGGCCTTACTTCGCCAACACTGAAGCTTGGGAAGTTGTAGTGAAGCATGAAATTCTTCTTGTACTCGCCAAGAAGGGCATCAATACGCTGCTCATCTCTGTCGCCGCCGAGAGTGGTTGTGACAAGAGCCTGTGTCTCGCCTCTTGTAAAAAGAGCTGAACCGTGTGTTCTTGGAAGAACACCGACTTCGCAGGTTATCTCTCTGACTTCGGTGCGCTCACGACCGTCATAGCGGATTCCATCCGCAAGAAGTCTTGAACGGACATATTCCTTCTCTGCCTTGTAGACAGCCTTCTTTATGTAACCCTTCCACTCGGCATCATCCGGCTCAACATCAAATTTTTCTGCTACAACGATGGCTGAGCGTTCTTTAGTGTTTGCCATTGCTGCTGCCATGTTTTCCTTGTTGCCCCTGCCGTAAACAGCACCAAGCTCCTCGGACATAATGGCGAGAACGATATCATACAGACCCTCAGGAAGCTCGGGAATAATGACTTCCTTCTTTGCTGCTCCCACAAGCTGCTGAAGCTTGGCCTGAAGATCATTGATCTTGGCTGCCTCTGCTGCCGCCAGTGCGATGGCTTCAGCAATGATGTCTTCTGAAAGCTCATCACAATGTCCCTCAAGCATGACAACATCACGGTCTTTTACCGCAACAACAAGTTCAAGGTCGCTTACTTCCAGCTGTTCAACTGTAGGGTTCAGAACGATTTCCCCGTCAACACGGCCAACTCTGATTGCGCTTACCGGTCCATCCCAGGGGATGTTGGATATCATCAGAGCAGCCGATCCACCGATCAAACCGAGGAGGTTCGGGTCATTCACTCCGTCGGAGCTGAGAACAAGGCAGTAAACCTGTGTCTCATCCTTGAAACCCTCGGGAAACAGTGGTCTGAGTGGTCTGTCAATGAGTCGGGCAGTAAGAACTTCCTTCTCACTTGGGCGCCCTTCTCTCTTGAAAAATCCACCGGGTATCTTGCCGGCGGCATATGTTCTTTCACGGTACTCTATGGTAAGAGGGAAAAAACTGAGTTCACGAGTTGCCGGCTCGCTGCAAGCGGCGACGAGAACGGCAGAGTCCCCATACTGAACGTAAACAGATCCGTGGGCCTGTTTGGCCATGCGTCCTGTCTCAATAACTAATTTTCTTCCAGCGATCATCTCTTCAACGATTGTTTTCATACTTTCCTTACATCTAACTAAACTTATGCCGGCAGACCGTTTGCCTGCGGACTTTTACGAATGAAACTGTGGCCCTGAAAGATTAGTTATCTTCTGAGACCAAGTTCCTTGATAACACTTCTGTATCTGTCAACATCTCTGGAAATCAAGTAGTTCAGAAGACGGCGTCTCTTACCAACAAGCATCAGCAGACCTCTGCGGAAATTGTTGTCCTTGGGATTTGCCTTTGCGTGCTCTGTGAGCTGCTTGATTCTCTCAGTGTGGATGGCAATCTGTACTTCCGTTCTGCCTGTATTTGCTTCGCTGCCACCAAATTGAATTGTCAGCTCTTTTTTACGCTCACTGGTTACCATTCTCTCAATACCTCCATTGATCTTTCCAGATCGTTTTTTATCAGTTTTTTCAACATTTCTTCTGACTTAACCAATGCAGGTGCCCGGATGAAGGATATGAACTCAACAGATGCTTCAGCACCGTAAAAATCACCTTCAAAAGAGGGCACGTGCACCTCAACAAGGTTCCCCCCGGGAACCACAAATGCCACGGCCTCAAGTTTTCTGCAACCAATCCTGGCGAAGGTCGCGTAGCTTCCCTGCAGAGGAAGCAGCTTAGACTCCGGGACTCTGATATTCAGAGTTGGAAACCCCAGTGTTCTACCGAACCCTCTGCCCCTGGAAACAACACCGGTTGCTCCGTAGGCCCGACCAAGAAGATCAGAAGCACTGCTCAAATCACCATCAAGCAGAAGCTGTCTTATCTTCCCGCTTTTAACCGGTACCCCTCCGACATCCTCAGGCTTTACCAGAGTAACAGTAAGCCCGAACTGCCGGAGATTTTCTTTCAGCGTTACAGTGTTGCCGGAAGCATCACTGCCGAACCGAAAATCGTACCCGACTACAAACCCGCTGAATAGACCGATTTCAGCTAATAATCTGCTGAAACCCTGCGGTGTGGTGGCCGCAGTAACACCGTCAAACGGAAGCGTAATAATACTAGATACTCCGTTGTCCCGCAACAATTCATAACGCTCGGCAGGTGTTGTAAGCCGCTTTCTCCATGAAAGACCTCCGAATACCTGCCTGGGAACAGGTTCAAAAAAGACTACACCGCAGTTGGGTCCCGCCGCATCAATTACCTTCATGTGTCCTTTGTGCAGACCGTCAAATGCGCCCAGAGCTGCAAGTCTCATTCCTGCACCTCGGTAGCCAGAACCACTTTGGGCTGAAACAAAACACCATCGCCAATGCCGACAGCCAGTAGATTGCCGGTCGCATCAACCGCAACTGCTGTGCCTTTGATCTGCGCGGGAAAAGGGTTTCCGTGAAAAACACCGTGTGCTTGTGAGGGTGTAACTCTGATTTGAGGATACCCTCTCATGGCTTCCACCATCGAAAGCAGGGATCCTTTGTGGTTATAGAGTTCTGAAGCTTCGCTGATACTGAATGAGCCTGCCATGGTTCTTCTTATGCAGTCTGCCACTGCAGGAATATTCAGAGCCTCTCCTATGTCCCTGGCCAGAGCCCTTATATAAGTACCGGCAGATACTGTGACTTCCAGCGGAATTCTGTTGTCTAGAAGCTCTCCGGATTTCCAGTCTGTTACCGTAACATTTCTTTCGGGCATCTCTGGAGTCTCACCTTCTCTGGCGAGCTTGTATCCCCGTTTACCGTTTATCCTTACAGCACTGAAAAGTGGTACTCTCTGTTGAAATGTACCGGTAAATTCCGGAAGTCTGGCAACCACATCTTCAGTGGTAAGGTGAGAACAGTCTGCTTCTTTGAATATTTCGCCTGACATATCAAGTGTATCTGTAAGAACACCTGCGACCAGATCAAACGAATATCGCTTTGTATCACCGGATATGTAAGACGCAAGCCTTGTGGCTTTGCCGAGAATTACAACCAGAAGCCCCGTGGCATCCGGATCAAGTGTTCCGCAATGCCCGTACTTTTTGAAGCCGTTGGCCTTCGCCACTGCCATGGCGGCACGGCGGGAAGTAACTCCGGCAGCCTTGTCAAGAAGATAAACTCCACCTCCGCCTGTCACCTGTCAGTTTTCCTCTACATTCAGCTTGCGAATGGCAGAGAGCACCTCTTCACCCTCCCTGATTGAATCATCCCACTGAAATCTGAGTGTCGGTACGATCCTGAGATCAAGTTTTCCTGCCAGGTTTTTGCGGATAAACCCCGAGGCTTTCTTCAGCACTTTCCGAATATCATCTGACTCAGTATCCGGCAGATAGGAAGAGACATAAATTCTGGCAAACGAACCATCCCTGGCAAGTTCAACCCTGTTGACAACAAGGGAATTCAGCCTGGGATCGGAAACTTCCCGCTGCAGAATTTCAGACACAAGCATCTGGATTCTGTTCGCTATCTGCTCTGTTCTTCTTGAATTCACTCCAGCTCTCTCGCAATCTTGATTATCTCATAACTCTCGATGGTATCGCCTGTCTTGATGTCATTATACTTGTGAAGACCTATACCGCATTCAAATCCTGTGGACATTTCGCGCTTGTCGTCTTTGTGATGCTTAAGTGAGGAGATCTCACCTTCCCAGAGCACAACACCGTTTCTAACAAGACGGGCACGGGCATTCCGCTTTATTTTTCCTGCCACAATGTAGCAACCTGCAATAACTCCGATCTTCGGAACCTTGAATGTGTCTCTGACTTCCACAGAGCCGAGGAATTCTTCCCTCTCTTCCGGTTTAAGCAGGCCGCCAAGAGCCTTTCTCACTGTGTCCTCAAGATGGTAGATAACATTATAGGTGCTTATCTCCACGCCTTCTTCAGAAGCTCGTTCGCGTGCTCTCTGATCCGGTCTTACCTTGAAGCCAAGAATAACGGCGTTTGAGGCAGCGGCGAGATCAACATCGCTCTCGGTTATTCCGCCGGCACCACTGAGAATTACATTGACTCCCACTTCGTCGTTCTGAAGTTTTGAGAGAGAATCAAGAATTGCCTCTGCCGAACCTGAAACATCTGATTTAATGATGACGTTGAGAACTCTCTCTTCACTGGTTGTGGTGGCCCAGAAATCCTCAAGGGAAACCCTGTGTCTGGAATGAAGGAGTTTTTCACGGGCAACCATCTGGCGACGGAGTGCAACCTTCCTGGCTTCCTGGTCGCTCTCCACTCCGACAAATGAGTCACCGGCAGATGGAACTCCCGGAGAGCCAAGAAGCTGCACAGGATAACCTGGTGGAACCTCTGAAATCTGCTCATCATTCTCGTCGAAAAGAGCTCTGGCCCTGCCGGAATACTGCCCGGCAACAAAACAGTCTCCCTCGCGAAGAGTTCCATCCTGAACAAGGATATTCACAATGGAGCCTCTTCTGGGATCAACCCTGCCCTCAAGTACTGTTCCCCTGGCAAGTCTGTCAGGAACTGCAGTGAGTTCAAGCATTTCAGCCTGAATCAGGATCATCTCAAGAAGCTCATCCACACCCAGGCCAGTCATGGCAGAAACCTCGGCACATTGAACACTGCCGCTCCATTCTTCAACAAGAACGTCGTTCTTTGCAAGATCCTGCTTGATGAAGTCAGAGTTCGCAGTGGAAAGATCCATCTTCGTGATGGCAACTATTATTGGAATTCCCGCAGCTCTGGCATGCTCAATAGATTCTTTTGTCTGGGGCATGACTCTACTGTCGGATGCCACCACAAGAATCACGATATCTGTTACCATTGCACCACGGGCCCGCATCGCTGTGAAAGCAGCGTGACCGGGGGTATCGATGAATGTAACCTGCCTGTCGTCACCTACGTTTGCCACATAGGCACCGATATGCTGCGTAATGCCCCCTGATTCAGTAGCGATTACATTTGCAGAACGGATACGGTCAAGAAGAGCAGTTTTCCCGTGATCCACATGACCCATTATTGTCACCACTGGCGGTCTTTCCTCTTCAACAGCATCAGTATCGGAAATTCTCGCCTCTTCAAGAGCCTCGGCCCCGTACTCACTGACCTCCCGCACCGCAAAGCCAAGTTCCTCGGCTACAAGAGATATAGTATCAACATCAAGTCTCTGGTTTGCCGTGGCCATAACACCCAGCTTCATACAGGCCGCAATAACGCCGTTAACAGGCTGCCCCATCTGCTGAGCAAGTTCCGCTGGACTCGTGAACTCGGTGATCTTCAGTATTTTTTCTTCACCATCTTCAAATATCCGCTGTTCTTCGTGCCTCTCCTGCTTTTCCTTGCGGTATCTAACCTTTTTACTCTTGCGGTTTCTGGCGCCGCTGGAGTCTATCTTTGCAAGAATCTTCTTCACATTCTTGACCGTTTCAGCGGAGACTACTGTTTTTTTCTTCCGGCGCCTGCGTTTTCGCTTCTTGGTAGCCCGGGTTTTCGCCTCAGCCTTCTGCTTCTCAAATTGCTCAACAACCTTGGTTGTATCCTCAGTGCCAACAGTACTCATGTGGCTTTTTGCTTCAATTTTAAGTTCTTCCAGAACCTTGAGCAGTGCTTCGCTGGAGATGTTAAGTTCCCGGGCCAGCTCATACACCCTTCGTTTCCGTACTTTATTTACTTCCGTCAAGGAAATCACCTTCTTCCGCGCCGCGTTTATTCTTTGTACTCAGTGGCTTCCTCTGTTTCATTTTCAGACTCAGATGAATTATTCTGCTCAAGTTTTTTTGCAACTTCTATCTGGTGTGCTCTCTGATCAACAAGTTCAGCAGCCTCTTTCAATATCTGTGCCAGTTTCACAGGACCGACACCCTGAACTTCCTGCAATTCTTCCTTTGTTGACTCAAGAATGATCTGTGCCGAATCGTAACCGGCTCTGCTCAACCTTTCGGCCAGTTTTTCATTCACGCTGGGCAGCTCGCTAACATCAACCCTGAGCATGTTCTCCCAACGATTTTCCTCTTCCCACTGACTCTGGGTTTTCAGATCAATTCTGCGCTCAACAAGCTGTCCGGCAAGTCGCACATTGTGCCCGTTTCTGCCGATTGCAAGAGAGAGCTGATCGTCTGGAACAACAGCAATCAAAATATCTTCCATCTCGCCGGTTTCCCGGTTGAAAGATTGCTCGGAGTCGATATTCAGAACAGTAGCCGGTGCCAGTGCCTGAGAGGCAAGCACATAACGGTCTCTTGTCCATGGGAGAATATCAATACGCTCACCATTCAGTTCTCTCATCACCGATTGAACCCTGGTTCCCTTCATTCCAACGAAGGCACCTACAGCGTCAATCCGCATATCGTTACTGGAAACTGCGATCTTGGATCTGACGCCGGGCTCCCTGGCAATAACCTTAATGCTTACAACACCTTCCTCGATCTCGGGAGCTTCTCTTTCGAAAAGTCTCCTTACAAGTTCCGGGGTTGCCCTTGAAAGAACAAGCTGAGGCTCAAGACTCTCAGGTCTTTCTACTCTGATAAGAACAGGAGTTATAGAATCACCCTGATCATACCTCTCGCCCCGAGCCCTCTCATCAGCGGGAACGACAGCCTCGATACTGCCGGCAACCTGAACAAGAATTCTGTTCCTGTAAACCTGCTGAACTCTGCAACGGGGTATGATGGATCCAACCCTGTCTTCGTATTCTTTCCAAACCTGATTTCTCTCTGCGGATTTAACCAGCAAAAGAAATTCTGATCTGAATTCATTAACAGCAGCTCTTCCAAAATCGGTAATGCTGATTGGAACAGCAACCTGATCGCCCAATTCACAGTTTTTATCGAGCATTCTTGCCCTCTTCAGATCAATCTCCAGATGGGTTTTTCTTCTGGCTACCTTTTCCACTACGGTCTTCAAGGCTTCCATGCGAATATCGCCGCTGCCCTGCTCCCAGGTAACCTTGATGTCCTGTTCTTCCCCGTACTCTCTCAGAGATGCCTTGGCAAGACCTGCATGAAGACTCCTGAGAAGAATTTCTCTGTTCACCCCTTTTTCCCTCACCAGGCTGGCGAGGGCATCTATTCTCTCAAAATCCGCCAATTGATCCCTCCTGTTAAATTGCTTCCCGGGCGGAAAGTACACTTCCTGAATCAGTGACTCTGCCGTCCTCAAATGTTAAAAGCCCTTCTGAATAGCTTGAAAGAACGCTCACAAACTCTTCTGACTCTGTTTTTATCTCAAGTTTTCTTCCTGCACAGCGAATCCAGTCGTTCTCGGTGGATAGCTGTCTCCCAATCCCGGGTGAACTCACCTCAAGTGTATAAGCTCCGCCGACCAGATCGAGGGTCTCGATGGCATTTGCGATGGCCCTGGACACGCTGGCACACTCATCCAGGCCTACTCTACCGACTTTATCAACAAGAACACGAAGAATTCTCTGCCTTCCTGCCTGAAACAGATTCATGTCAACAAGAAGGAGATCTGACTTAGCCACTATTTCCTCGACATGCTCCAGTACATCATCATGAGCCAAAGTCAAACCTCCGTAAATGCTGATTCGAAACCAGCGGTATAGCAAAAATGGGCGCAACGCGCCCATGCCAGACAAAGCACAAGTACAGCTAATCTATGGTAAAATTCATACTACATCAAGGGCCTTCTGTAACCCTTGCCGCACCACTCACCAGATCATCTCTTAGAAGACCCACCACGAATGGGCAAACGCCGCCGGTTTGATTACTGATCCTGTCTATTTCCTCTGCAAGAATCCTTGATACAATTGAAGGCCAGGCTACCGGCTGAATTTCACGTATCATGTCTCTGCAATGAAAAATACGAGTAAGAAGGTACTCGTTCTGGGAAGCCGCAAAAATATTGTAGTCCCACCAGTAAGAGGTAACCAGAAGAAAACTCATCCTCAGTTCCATCTGATACAATTGGCTGTTCAATGAATCATTTTCCATCCGTGAGTGGAGAGTGTCTGAGATAAGCCCCGGAAGACTACCTGCAAGCCAGGGAGTCTCAAAACCTTCCCTCAAGGCGGTTCTGGTGCCTCCGAGAGCCATTCTTACCACCCATACCTGCTCTGCAACTTCCACTTCAACTGATTCATGAAATCGCTCACTCTGTAAAAGTGTGTTTACATTATCAAGATTCCGGTCAGTCACTATCTGAAGAAGGAAAATATCCATGACCGAATCAAAAACAGCCTGATCCCATCCGGAACGGAAGAGGATTACAGCAGGATAAATGTAGAAGTCTCTGACTGAAGGTAATGCCGCTGGGAAAGTACTGCTGTTGAAAGCAGAGAATATCGACATCTGCCGAAGTTCCCGAATGGCATCTTCATCACTCATAAGTAACACAGCTTTGCTGTCCCAGAGGGCAAAGGGAGAAAATCCCTCGATATTTCTTACTCTGTCAATGAGCGGATCACTGTGTTCAGCGGGCATAATCTCTTCCAGCAGAGCGATGAATTTTTCCTGCAGAGCTGCTTTGTTGGTCGGCTGGCAGGAAACAAGAAACCAGGCATTATTCACGATCAAATCGCAGACCATCTCACGTTTTCCCCCGGTAACTCCAGTATCATAGCCCATAAGTGAGTGATGAAAATAGAGAACAACACCATAGAAGGAACTGGGATGAATGGCGAGCAGTGCAGAAACCTGATCGTAGTAATCCCCTCGCCTGTGAGCGTGAATTTTATAAGATTTATACAATTCCTCCATAGACTCATCCAGCATTCCGAGATTGGAATAACCGAGTGCAAGGTTGTTGTGAACCTCTGCATAGTTCGGAGCCATGGTTGTGAGGCTGTCGTAAGCCGCCATTCCCAGAAGCAGTTCATCCCTGATTTCCTGCGGAGTAAACGGACTGGGTAATCCTGCTGCCTCAAGAGCAGAGCGCATGGCCGGAACCGGTGGGGCCATTACCATGTACCGTGTCAGATGGGCACTGCCCAAAGCGTACCATCCCCCCAGATCGTAAGTATATACCTCTGTGGCCTCTCTGGAATATGCAACCGCACTGTCAGCAAAAATCGATGCATTCTGCCACTGAACAACTGCAGAATTAAGAGCTGCTTCATCCCCGGAGTTCATCCACTGGGCTGCTGCGGAATATGCACCGTTCATTGCCATTTCGGTTCTGACCAGGAACATGTCCTTGCCTTTGAATACCAGCTCGGATGATCTGGTAATCGGGAGATAGTGCACAAAAAAGCCTGCTGCAAGAATTAGACTTACAAGAGCCAGACCAACAGCAGCTGATCTGCTCTTCCTGCCTGATGGAACAGGGTTACATTCTCTGGAAAGAAAAATCATTGCCATGGTTGCAAACAACCAGGCTGTAGGCGGCCATCTGAGGTGAATGGAAACAAGCCCCTCTGCAAGCATTGCGGCCATTCCAGCAAAGGCGCCAGCTCTGAAGAGATCAGCTTTTCTCAGCTGACCGATAATCCCCCAGGCTGCCACAGCCCATAGAATAAGCCCGATTATTCCAATATCCACAAGAATCTCAAGATACTCACAGTGAGCGTGAAGGGTGTTGTGACTCACGCCCAGAATGCTGTAGAACGGGTTCCTGTATTCCGGAAAAAGAATCTGAAATGATCCCGGGCCGTGCCCGAGCAGTGGACTATCAATGAAAAGATTAAAGGTTCCGGACCAGATGATCTTCCTGACCTGAAGGGTTCCCTGATCCCCAATCGTTGGATCCAGTTCAGAAAGCCTGGAAGCCATTGGAACAGCGACAGCCGCAATAACCACCAGAAGAAGAAGGACAAAAGGAATGAGTTTCCTGAAAGATTTTGAACTGTTTTTAAAAAACCAGAGAAGAAGAACCACACTGCCCGCAACAACACCAATCACGCTTCCTCTGGTTCCACTTGCAACAACAGAGGTTGTGGCCAGGGCAACAAACAAAAGAGTCATACTGGTTTTAAGAACCGGGGAAAACTTCTTCAATGAGAAAAGGTATGCTGCGCCGAGAGGAATAATCGCTGATGCAAATCCACCGAGAAGGTTGGGATTTCCAAGGCTTCCCGTGCTTCTGCCGCTTCTGGTAAGAGAAGCGTCCCAGGAAAAAATATTGATTCCCTGCCACTGCATTATGGCGTAAACGAACATAATGGAAGTAGATCCCAACATGATCGAAGTAAAAAGTTTAACGTGAGCTTCATCAATGAACAAGATTGACGAAACCGTCAGGCTTGCAAGAGAGAGAAGCATAAGAAAGGTAAATGGCCCATTAATTGAACCGATTCCAGCAAAATGCATTATCACCATAAGAAGCAGTACGGCACCAACAGCACCGAGGGATAGTACAGGGATTCGTTGCTTATAGCACGGCTTCCCCAGAAAAAGAAGTACAGCAGCCATCATTGAAGCAAGACTTCCCCCTGCCACATAGAACATCTCTTTAACAAGAATGCTGTTTCTGCTGTTGGTAATCACTCCAAATAAAACACCAACCATTACAACTGTCAGCAAAACCAAGAATGCTGTAGAAACCTTTGTTCTCATCAACGGTTACCTCTCTCGCTGCGAGCAATGAATATTGTCAATACGCTGATCACTCCTATCGCATTGACAAATGCAAGAATCGCCTGGTAAGGCTGCAGAGTGGGAAGAAGAAGTGCCATTGTTCCAAGTATTACAGAAAAAATATATAACATCACGACTGTGGTTTTCCTTGAGTACCCCATGCGCATGAGTCTGTGAGCCAGATGATTCTTGTCTCCCTTAAAAAGGGGGGCTCCACGCTTTCTTCTGTAAATAAGAACCATTACGGTGTCAATAATGGGTACAGCCAGGATAAGAAGCGGAGAGAGTATGGCCAGATAAGGAATTGACCCCCGAGGTGTGTAAAACCCGAGGACAGCTATGATGCCCAGCATAAAGCCAAGGAAATTGGAACCGCAATCACCCATAAAGGTTGAAGCCGGTGGAAAATTGAAGAACAGGAATCCCAGCGACGCACCTGCCAGAGCAATACTGATAAATGCAATGGCTGGATTGCCGTGCATGAAATTCAACGCTGCGAAGAACAATGCGGATATTGCTGATACGCCTGCTGTAACCCCGTCTGCATGATCAAGAAGGTTAATGGAATTGGTTATGCCGAGAAGCCAGATCAAAGTAACAGGTGCAGCCAGCCATGCAACATGGCTTCCTTCGAGGAAAAGCCTCACCTGGGCTCCATTCACAACGAACAAGGTACCAACAACGATGGCCACAAGGGAATGAAGAAAAAGCTTCATCCGCGGTGAAAGTTCATACTTGTCATCAAGAAATCCGGTGAGTGCCATAAGAAAGCCGGAAACCAGCACAAGAATACAGATGGATCGCCAGGAGAGAGGGGTATCAACGATACTTTCACCGGGAAGAACCGGAAAAAACAGCATTCCTGCCACAATGGCAGCAGCGAAACCCAGAAAAATGGCAACGCCCCCCATGAACGGCGTTCCCGAGCTTCCCGGTTTGTCTTTGCTGTCAACAAAGCCCCATTTCCCAGCCAGGCGACTCATCAGGGGAGTCAATAAGAAGGAAACCAGAAGAGCAATTACCAGTGAGGTGAGCAGAATCATATTTTACGCTCAACCCCTTCTACAGCAAAAAGATGGGTTTTACTCATATCAATGTCGAAACTCAAGTCATCTCCGGGGTGAATATCAGCATCAGGCCTGCACCTGGCAGTGATCTGCTCACCACTCCGGGTGATTCCGATTACAACCTTTTCATTGCCAAGTGTCTCTACAACATCGATCGAACAGGTGAACTGCCCCCTTTCAGAAACAATAATATCCTCCGGTCTGACACCCAGTGTATACATCCCGTCAGCGACTCCGTTTATCTCAAGTCGACCATTTACCGACAAAAGCTCCCCCTTTGATATCTCAGCCTTGAAAAAATTCATGGCAGGGCTTCCAATAAAGCCGGCTACAAACCTGTTGCAGGGATTGTTATAGACTTCTAGAGGATGATCCACCTGCTGAATACAGCCGTCTTTAAGCACAACAATTCTGTCGCCCAGAGTCATTGCTTCCGCCTGGTCATGTGTGACATAAATCATTGTGGCTTTAAGCTGTGAATGAAGCCTGGCCAACTCATTTCTCATCTGAACTCTTAGCTTCGCGTCGAGATTTGAAAGAGGCTCATCAAAAAGGAAAACTTTGGGTTGACGGACAATAGCCCGTCCGAGAGCCACGCGCTGCCTCTGACCACCGGAAAGCTCTTTGGGCTTCCTATCGAGATATTCGGAAATTCCGAGAATGTCGGCAGTTTCAGTAACAGAACGCTTTATTTCCTCTTTGGGCAGCTTGCGCATTTTCAGAGAAAAGGCCATGTTGTCAAAAACAGTCATGTGCGGGTACAGAGCATAGTTCTGAAACACCATTGCGATATCTCGCTTTGACGGTGTTTCGTCGGTTATGTCAGTGTTGTCGATGAAAACTCTGCCGGCAGTTGCCTCCTCAAGACCGGCCATCACTCGAAGAGTGGTTGATTTACCACAACCGCTGGGTCCGACAAGAACAACAAACTCTCCGTCTTCAACCTCCAGTGAAAAATCTGAAAGTGCTTTTGAATCCGTGTTGTAAACCTTGCTGACAGCTTCAAATCTTACAGAAGCCAATCTATTCCCCCCTCGTCTCAGTCAATAAGAAGAACCGAAACCTCATGTTCTAAAAACACGGTCCGTTCCGGATTCGCGGGATCCGGAAAATACTGTGCTCCATTCACAAGAAAAGCATACCTGTACCTTCCCCGCTCCAGATCATCCGGAGGTGGAGCAGTCCAGATGCCATTGTCATTTTCCATAATCCCGCATGCAGGGTTCACCGTACCGGTGGCACCGGTTATACCCCCCCAGTTGTTCCAGTCTCCGATTAGCTGAACTTTACCCGCTGCGGGGTTGTGAAACACCAGTTGATCAGTATGCGCTTTCTCTGCCGGTACAAAAACTGCACAGGAAAGGGAAAAGAAAACGAGCAGTAAAGATAATGCAATCAGTCTATCCATGCAGATACCTCCATCCCCAGAGTGGTTGAACCGTCTCCCCATTCAACAGTGACCGCGGCGGTAAAGTCATCCCTGGCCCCGAATACGCGAAGCAGGCATCCGGGTTCCGGTGAACCTGTATTCAGATCTGACATTACTGACAGTTCTGCTGCAACACCGGGAACAGGTGAGTACAGTGCCGTTGCGGTAACTCTGAGGCTGTCATCAAACATCTCGAGTGCTCCGCCGCATCCGGCAGGCGACATTCTGTAAAATCCTGATACTGCACCATGGAAATCCTTGAAATGTTCAAGTTCAGCATCCACAGCCCAGGCGATACCGACTTCGGAAAGGATATCCAATCCTGCGTGTAGAGACGGCTCCGCTGGATCAGCCACATCTGTAACAGCCTGCAAAGAGCCACTGATGGCTCTGCTTTTTCCGTGAAGATAGGCTGTAAGGCCAACAGTATTGGAATCCTCCTCGAAGTAGACCCTGGGGGCAATTTCAATGGAAAAATCATGGTTATGCACCGGTTGCCAGCCCCTGATCTCTGTCAGGCAAGTCCACTGCGAGTCTTCCTTAACAAAGAGGAACCATGGCTGGAATTTTCTCAGATCAAGAAAACCGCCGACTGTTTCCAGCTCGGAAGAATTCTCTCGAATGCCGTTCCAGTTCAGTGTTCCGAATCCCAGCCAGGGCGATTTTACTCCATACCATGAGAGCGAATCTCCAAACTGATTCCAGAATCCCTGAAACCCGAGCAAACCTCCCGCTTCAACTGTGACTACGGTGGAATCCATCACATCATAGCTTTGCCACTCTCTTGCCGGAACATCAAGTCCTGCAAGAAAAGGGTCAATAAGGCCCATGGAAACTCCAGTTCCAATCCACGGTGAGCCCGGCCATCTGAAAAATGCACCTGCGCTTACAGGTTCCAGTTCGGAGAATGTTGAATCCACAGAATACTTGAGAGCAGCTTCTGCGCAGAGACGAACCCAGTCGCTGTTAAAAGATCCCCGTGGAAAAACAGTGAGAGTATCAGCCGAGAGAGTATTCAGTCCCGCTTTCAGATCTGCTGATGCTGTGGAGTGAAAAAGCAATCCAAGATTAAGACCGTCTTCCCCGGTTTCCCTGGAATCGGTCTGTCCTAAAAGTGCCAGAGCAAGAAACAGTGCTGTCACGGGAACCTCCTGGAGATGCCGATTCTGTGCTCAATACCGTTATTGTGCAGCACAGCTCCGTAAGCGTAATTCCATTGTCCGGGGGAGAACCTGACACCGGCGTTAACATTCTCGCCATCTGTGCCGGCGTAAACCCGGAAGGTTCTTTTAACCATCAGCTCGCATCCAACCTGCCAGTTATCATCACTGAAGGTTGTGTGAGCCTTCAAGTTCCTGTTAAAAACATGACTGAACCCTGTGGTGAGTACGCGATCATTGATGATATCCGAATAAAGCATTCCCAGTGCAAATGAGGGAAAAAGGGAAAACTGAAACCCGGCATCAAAATCAAAAGAGTTGTCACCGGTACTGTCAGCATACAGATACCTGGCCGAAACACCGGTTGTTATGCTGGGTCCGAAGAGACCTTCCATAAACCCGATAGGATCTCCGGCAATCACATAGCCTGCCGAGAGTTGAGCTGTACCTGTGCTGTGATTATTGTCCCATCCAGCAGCTGTACCAAGCTGAAATCCAGATCCTCCCAGAGGCATAACTGCTGCAACAGATCCAGATGGTTCATTATCGGTAATTCCGGCCGTGGCAACCACCTCAAGAAACTCAATCCTGCCCATACCTGCCGGAGCGGCCATACAGGAGACAGGATCGTTGCTCCAGGCAACCGGGAAAACACCGAGCCCTGCCTGAACAGGACCGGCAAAATTCCAGACGCCAACCAGCACTGAAAGAGCAAGAACAGTTATCAGTATGCTCCCCTTCCTTTAAGAACGGTAACAACCGTTCTGGCGAGAATCGCCATGTCCAGCATAACAGATTGATTTCTCATATAGTAAAAATCATATTCAAGGTTCTCGTGCAGCGGAAGATCTTTTCTGCCCATGATCTGCCACAAACCGGTAATACCCGGCTTCACATCAAGCCGCCTGCGCTGCCAGGCATTGTAGTCGCGAACGATAAAATCCATCTCCGGCCTGGGTCCAACCATACTCATATGCCCTCTTAAAACATTGAACAGCTGAGGCAGTTCATCAAGGCTTGTTTTTCTGAGTAATCTGCCCAAGCCGGTAACTCTGGGGTCATCACCGGCTACTGGAGCAACTTCATATTCGTCTGCTTCCGGTTTCATTGTTCTGAATTTATACAATGTAAATTCTCTGCCGTACCTGCCGACCCGAGTTTGTTTGAATATCGGAGATCCCTTACCACGCAATGCTAAAATCACCCAGATGATGGTCATGAGAGGTGCAAGAATAACAATCAGAACCGAGGACATGAATAAGTCCATGATCCTTTTGGTCAAATTGTTGAAAGCACCTTTTTCGGAAGAGCCGATTTCCACCACAGGCATTCTGGATATACTGCTGAGATCACCTACACCTGCTGCAATTTCAAAAAGATCTGTTACAAGCATGAAAACGATATCCTCCTTGGGTACGGAGTTTACAATTTTCAGCATGTCAGTTCTGTTCATGGAGCCGCTGGCAAAGAAAACCTCATCAATGGAAAGGCTCTCGATCAGACGGGGCAGATCACGGGGCTCGCCAATCACTTTTACTCCGCAGATGTATTCAGCAATGCCGGACTGCTCCACAAGAACACCTTTTATCCTGTGTCTGGGTTCGGGGAATTTACGCAGTGAAGTTATCACTCTTTCCGCGAACTCACCAGAACCGATCACTATCGTAGCAGGTGATTCCTTGGATGGTGCAACTCTTCCAGCCAGTGAACTGAACAGGCTTCTGAAGAGAATATTCAGAGGCTGCGATATCACCAGGAATATCAGAAGCATAATTCTTGAATAATCCGTCTTCACAAGGTAGCTTGCCGCCATCATAGCTACTGCAAGATAGAAAACAGCCCGCATCCGTCTGGCAAGCCCCGGGAAAGCACCCTGCTGGGAAGAGTGAACATACATTCCTGCCGACCACCACGAGGCTATCCACAGCACGGAAAGGACAGGAATGGTGGTGAGGTAGGTGTTTATTGTATGGGTGAAGCCCGGAAGAATTCCGGACAGCCAGCTGGTTCTGATGTACCAGGTTGCCAGCAGCGAAAGCGGTACGGTGATAATGTCGGCCGCAATCAGAAACAGAATAAAGATACGTTGCTGGCGTCGGATGGGAGCGAACACTACTTGCTCCCTCCCGTCAAACCCCGCAGGGCACCCGCAAACAGGGCAGTACCCCTCCACAGTGCAAAAAACGGAACAAACAGCAGAGTGAAAGGATCAGATGCCATGGCAGTAAGTAGAAGAGGAGCACAGAGAAGCAGAAAAAGGAGCCAGAAAAAAACGGTGACACCAGGAAAAAATGGAAGCAGAAACAGGGAAAACACAACCGGAACAGAGAGCAGCATCTGCAGTTTCAGGGTCTGAGGAGTATAACCGTCGCTCACGGCCCTGGCTGGGAATTTTCTGACCAGCATTACCCTCCATTTTCCACGGCGATACTTCATTGCAAAATAGGCAGTCCAGCTCGATCTGTGAATATGGGCCACCCTGGCATCATGGACAAATCCGATCCTTCCCCCCGCTCCGGTGAGTCTCCAGGAAAGATCCACATCCTCATGCTCCGGCAGAGGAAAACTCTCATCAAAACCGTCAAGCTTCTCAAGCCAGTCTCTGCGGAAACCTGCAGAATAAGTATCAGCAAGATGAATAGTTTCAGCCCGTTCCATAAGCCGGTATCTCTCTTCAAACTCCACTTGAGCCAGCCTTTGTATCAGCTTGCTCCCGCCTGAAGAATATATCCCTTTCACCGCCTGATATTCACCCTCCAGTTTATCAACCATACGCAGAGCCCAGGTAGTTTCAGGAATACAGTCGGAATCGGTGAACAGAATAAAGGGTGTACTGACTGCTCGCCAGCCACGGTTCCTGGCAGAAGCAGGGCCTCCCTGTCGTCCGTTAACACAGACATCTGCCAGTTCAGCAACCTCAGAAGGTGGCTTTTCCATGCCGTCGACACTCAAAACCACGGTCATGCGAGACCTGATTGTCTGCGTGACCAATGCCCTTAGAGTTGGAATTACTGTGTCCCACTGGCCTCTGAAGGGGATAACTACTGCGACTTCAGTCATTTTTCCGCCTGAAAATGTATTTCCGGAATGTTCGGAATGCAAGCAGAGTTCTGTGTCTTTCGCCTTTATCAAAAAGACTGCGCCATACTTTTTTCATGATGTATCCCGGTCTCAGGTAGAATTTCCTTCTGGCATGATTGCAGAATTCAACAAGTTCGTCTGGAGACATGTCAGGTGTCTGAACAACACAGGCATGAGTACCGTCTGCCTTCAACCAGTCTCTCCAGCTTGATGTAACCAGCAGCCCGGCTTTCTGAACATCTGTGTATGCATCGGTTCCCGGATAAACCATCAGAGGGTAAAACTGGGCTGTGTCCGGGTTCAGTTTCAATGCAAAATCCAGAGTCCGCCTGGCAGTATCCCGGGTTTCCCCGGGAATTCCGAAGAGAAAGCAGCCGTGAACAAGAATGCCGGCCTTCCTGGCACTTTCCATGAATCGCACCATCTGCTCCACCTTGAGACCTTTTCGCATCGAGTCCAGTATCTCATCACATCCGCTTTCAAAGCCCACACAAACCGATCTAAGACCTGCAGCATGACATTGGCAAAGAGTTTGGAAATCTGCTGTGGCCCTCATATTACACGTCCAGGAAATTTTTACTTCCGCTTTAATAATTTCAGCGGAAAGCAGTCGCAGCCTTTCCATATCCGCAGCAATTGTGTCATCTTCAAAAAAGACCGCCTGCACCTCCGGCATGTTATCCTCTACCCACTTCATTTCAGCAACAACATTCTGAACCGAACGGCTTCTGTAATGGCGACCGGTAAGGGTCTGAGGAAAGACACAGAAACTGCACTGATTCGGGCAGCCCCTTCCACCCATTACCATTACCTGGGGATGGAGTGCATTGGGATTGTTGTACCTGGCAACTGGAAGATGCGCAGCATAAACAGAACTGACAAATGGAAGAGAATCCAGATCCGTGAGATACCCCTGAGGAGGTGTGACCACGACGCCTGCTCCGTCCCTGCGACGAATTGCAGTTCCAGGTATCCCCTCCAGAGGAAGATCGTCCTGAAGGGCATTCACAACTGAAAGGAGAGGTTTTTCGTACTCACCCAGAATCGCTCCACGGAATTTCCGTCCAAGCAACACAGTCTCTTCTGGAAGTGCAGATGGATGAGAACCAAGAATAAACACTGCTGCTCCAGTATCAGTTAACGTATCTGCAGTCTCAGTATCAGAAAGAATCGAAGGTGTCGATGTATCCAGCACTATTATATCCGGTGAGAATTCTCTGATCTTCTCGCGGACTTCAGCAAGATCAAGATCCATTGCCGGAGAATCTATGAATTGAACGGTATGCCCAGCCTGCTCAAGAGCTCCCACTGCATAGGAGAGCCAGATGGGAAAGTAAAGCGTTCCACTTCTTGTCACTGCAGGACTTCGTTGCCCACGACTGAAATGAGGAATGAAAGGCGGGTTAAGAGCTGTTATTTTCATCTTTGAAGCATCTCCTCAAGGGCATGAATCACCCTTTCAGTGTCGATTGAAATCATACAGTCTTCGTCTCCGGTACAACCGGGAAAGACACTGTTTGCATAGCATGGTGAACATGACACAGTTCCACAAACAGGAACAATACTGCCTTTCTCATAGAGGGAGTCGGGATCTGTCGGACCGAATAGAACAAGTGCCGGAGTATCCCCCGCAACTGCAAGGTGAGCGGGGCCGCTGTCATTTCCTGAAAACAGAGATGCTCCGGAAACAAGTGCAGCAGTTTCACCCCAGGAGAGTCTTCCAGCCAGATTGATCCCGGTCACAGAAGATATCTCCTCTTTGTCCTGTTCCCCACCCACCAGAAACACTCTGCAACCCTCTGCCTGAAGGTAAAGAGACACCTCTGCCCACCGGGACATGGGCCATCGTTTCAACGGCACAAAATCCCGCACATTCCTGGCTCCTCCGGGGGCAAGTACTACATAAGGTTCACTGCCGGTATGTCGCCGGGCTGCATCAAATTCGGATCGAGCAACGGGAAAGATCGGTTTCAGGGATGAACACTGAACCCCGGCGATTCTGCAATAATCCCGAGCAGCAGGTCTGACTATGCCAAAACCGATTTTCCGATCACCTCCGCTGAGTGCCTTCTTTCCCGTGAGAAACCCAAGCCACCGAAAAGCTCCTGCCGAAGAACCAAGATGAATAACTCTGTCAAAACCTCTCTGCATGTTCAAGAGCGACCACCACAGAAGTTTAGCTGCGGAGCAGGGCGCAGGTGACTGAACAAGCCCCTCAATTCCAGACATGCGCTTCCACACCGGCAGCGAAGAAGGCCCTGTAAGAACTGTGACCCTGTCCCCGGCTGCAATCAGACCAGCCACAGCAGGCGTGGCAAGAAGTGAGTCTCCGAAGGCATGCGTCTTGACCACCAGGATTTTCATGAAGATATTTTTCCGGCTCTGAATCTTTCAGAGGAATGCTTCACTGCAATCAGCGATGCTATAACCAGGGGAATATCAAGAGCAACTCTGTGAGGTGTTCCAGAGGCTGTGAGCAGATGCATAAGTATATATCCAGCAATCACACCAGCCACAAACACACCGGACCACCCCCTGCGCAGCATGAGAAGCGCACCACCGAAAAAGAAAATACCAACCCAGAAAAAGGAGACCAGTCCAACCAGAGTATGCACAGGTGAAAACCGGTTCAGCGGAAACGGCTTAATAAACTCAACGAATCTGCATGCGGAAAGGTGTAGAAAAACACCGGGATTTGATTTAATGAACTTACTCTGACGGTGGTATAGAACACTATCCCTCTCAAATTCTGATTCCGTGGTAAATTCTGGAAATTCAGCAAGCTCGGCATTGTTCAAACGGGACAACCATGTATTGCGCACCGGTTCGTAAAGCAGCTTTGCACCCTCTGTGTCATTCAGAAATAGATCGGTAAATATTCTTCCATTGAATTCCCACATCTGGGCTCCTCCCTGTAACGGAAGAAGCTGGTAACGGCCCATTGTGTTTCTGTTTCGAACCACCCACGGCATTAAAATGGCTCCAAAAACAACCACCATAAGCAGAAGAGCCGGTATTATTTTTTTAGAGAATTTCCATGCAATGAGGGCTGAAACGGCAAGCCATACAATCATTGGAAGCGCAACCGGTCGGACAAGAAATGCAACTCCCCACAGAAGACCCGCCCAGACGCCCCTGGGCAGATCCGGTTTCTCAAGAAAGCGTAAAGATAGAAGCAATCCTGCGATGAACAGCAGTGAGAAAAGTGCCTGCGTTGCTGGAATTGCCTGGTAATAGAGCTCAAATGGATCAAGAGCCATAAATATTCCTGCAGCGATATACCACCGCCCGGAGAGAAATCGGAAAGCAAGACGCATTCCAAGAAAAACCGTAAGTAGCCCCAGAGCAAGCTGAACGCCGATAACCGCAAGAAGGTTTCCCGGAGAAGTAACCATAAAAATGAAGGCCTGGAAAAGAGGGTAGCCTGGAACAAAAAAGGTACTTGGCTGCTCTGGAATCAATACTCCGTAGAGTCCACCGGTTTCCCTGAAAAACTCAAGGCTTGAGTCGCGTCTGGGATCAGGGTCGTGGAACATGGATTCTGAAAGCATGAATCCTCTGCCGGAAAGAATGTTCTCAGCAATGTTCGCCTGAACCTGCCCCTCGCCCACCAGGAAAAAACCTCCGGCAGCAAGAAAAAAAACGGTAAGCCTTGCCAGCAGAGCCAGCAGGATAACGTATAACTCTAGCGTTTTCCTCTGCACCAGTCACCGAACCATTCAGAGGTGATCAACTCAAGCTCTCCAGGTTGACCAGAAGACCAGACATTTTCGGTGGCAGGGTGCATCACAATTTCAGTTGTACCATCGCTGCACAGAGAAGTGAACTTGCTTAAATATTTCCGATTGATCTTCCCGGCCCGGCCGAACCCCAGCATTCTATCAGTTGTTACAAGTCCTTCAGACTCAAGGTTGGTCTTTAATTCACAACCCAGAGAGTTCAACTTGAGTCCTGCAGGAAATCTCATAAGCTTGTCCGGCAGTACTGCGGATCTTACTGTTCTTATACCGTATTCTTTTGCAACAGAAATAATAACTTTCTGCAAGGCCGGCAGGTTGTGCAGATGGCGATGACTGTCCAGGGCAGTAACAACTCCTCCGGTGGAGAGGATCATCTCTATCTGAGCCGACCATTCTTTCTGAACAGAATCCGCCAGTGAATCTGCAGATTTAAGCCAGACTGAAAACGACTCAGGAAAATCGCTCCCTTTCAACAGAAAGGGTCCCTGACAGCAATCCAGATGTGCTGCAACACGAACACCGTTCATCATGGCCATCATACTGGCTTCTGCAAAATTGCTGCCGGTTGCCATTATGCTTACTCTGTTCACATTCTCTGAATCAATACACTTCTGAATTGCAGCATTTACCGCGGGGTGCATACCTCCATCATCAATTGTAACGGTAATTTCTCTCATACTCTCCTCACCTTCAGCATGGTTCGCTTAAAGTTCCTGGGCCCCAGAACCGTGCGCACTGTCCTCAGTATTCTGGCCGGGTGGGCATAAAATTTCCAGAAGGCATTTCTCTTCAATTTTTCTATCTGCTCAGAAGTAATTCCGTCAAAAGTGTATACACTCTTGTGGAAACAATCGAATTCAGAGTAATCTTCATTTATTAATTCCTTTGACATCTCCCAGAGCTCTGTGTGAGGGAATGGTGTGGTAATATCGAAAAGAGCATCATCAAATGGTTCTCTTGCGGCAAAGTCAATTGTCTGCTTCATTTCCTCAACAGTTTCTCCCGGCGCACCGAGCATAAAGTAACCCTGAACGAAAATTCCCCGGGAGAGGCACATCCGGAGAGCTCTTCTTACGCCCTCCACTGTGATTCCCTTTCTGTATATGTCGTCGAGAACTCTCTGTGAGGCAGATTCAACCCCCATATTTACCTTGGAAAGACCGGCACCTGCCATGGTGTCAAGAAGCTCTTCCGTAAGAAGATCGGCCCTGACATTACAGCACCACTTGAGCTTCAAACCCTCGCTGTTCATCAGTGAACAGATATCGGTAACCCACTTATGGTCAACAATGAAGGTGGAATCTTCAAACATGAAACCGTTGATGGAAAACTTCTCCACAAGGTGTTTCAGTTCCTTCACTACTGATTCCGGAGAACGCTTGCGGGTCTTTTTGCCAAATATCTCAGAGAGGGTCGGCTGGCAGAAGGTGCAGGTGTAAGGGCATCCACGAGTACCCATAATCGTGGTGCCTTTCAAGCCGGGATCTACTCTGTCCATGGAATACCAAGTACTGAAGTACTTTTTCATATCAAAAATGTCTCTGTCCGGCATAGGAAGAGTATCCAGGTTTTCCACCAGCAACTTGCCGGGAACAAGAATCGCCTTCCCGTCTTTCATAAAACAGGCACCGGGAATCTCCCCGGGGTCTGTTCCCTCAACAAGCAGTTTGAATGCTATCTCGCCCTCTCCGGAATAAACAAGATCTGCACCTGAAGTTTCAAGAGTCTCTATCGGAAGCACCGTGGCATGCGGGCCACCGATCATAAGGTATGCCTCGGGAGCATGTTCCCGGATAACCTCGCAGGCAGTAAGAGTCGCTCTGATCTGGGGAGTAACCACAGTAATGGAAACAGCGTCCGGCTTGAATTCCTTCAGCAAATGACTCAGATGCTCAAATGGCTTTTTCTGGAAGGACATGTCGCAGAGAACAGTCTCTGCACCACACAGTGAAGCTACTGCAGAGAGCATGGCTATCCCCAGAGGCGGCTGCCCCGACGGATACCTGGTCTCTGGAAAAACGAAAAGAATTCGTTTCAGCCTGTTCACTATTTCCCCTTCCTGCAGCAAGTTCCCAGCGCAACCCCGATGATAAATACAGCATCTACCGGCAACCGATACCGAACCCCTCCGTGCGCCATAGCGTGAACCAGAAGATACAAAACAAAGAGAGCAAAGAGGAATGCTGCTTCCGGATGAGATCGATTACGCCACAAACCGACCACTCCGAACAGTATTAATGGATAAATGAGAAGACCGGCAAGCATTCCCCGGGCACCCAGGGTGCTGCCTCCCGGAGCCAGAAAGGCGATTGCCCGATTCCAGGCAAGCCAGGCCATGAGCCGGGGATTACTCAGGATATAGGTTCTGGCTGAAATTCCCAGTGCCCTGCTTCTTGCAAGCTCTCCCTGAATGGAATCGGTGGATGGGTACTCCAGCATGGAAAGATTATTCACTGGAATATCAGCGGGTACAAAGATGCCCTCCAATGCAAGTACTTCAGGATTGTTTCTCATCCACATGTTGAGTGCCCCCTTTGTTGGCATCAGCACCGGTTCGCCCAGTGATATCCAGTTTCGCACAACCCAGGGAGACACCGCAACAAGAAATCCCGCAGAAAGAAAAAGCAGAGCTTTCCATTGCTTTCTCCAGGCGAGGTAAGCAAGTTGAAGTGGAATAAGAAACAAAGCGGTGGCCCGAATCAGGAAGAAAACACCTGTGGTCAGTCCGGCTGTAAATCCCTTCCCGGTTCCTCTGCCGGCGGAAAGAACCAGCATGGAAGATATGATCAGCAGGGCAAAATGAGCAGTTTCTGTCATTGCATAGGCGGTGTAGTACACATAAGGCGGATACAGAGACCAGAGAACAGCTGCCATCAGACCTGACTCTGCTCCCCATACATCCATGACCAGTTTTCTAACAGCAAAAGCACCCCCGAGAGCAAAAAGAAGGTTGAGAGAAAACACCGATCCACTTACCGCACCGAACAGGGAGAAAAACAACGCAAGCAGCACGGGATAACCCGGTTCCATCACAGCAGTCGGGGTATCCACAGGAGCAAGACCGAACATGTAGCCTGCACTTCCGGTCCAATGCTGCTGAAGACTATCATCTGTATTCCTGAGATTCTTCATCAGCCCCAGATCCTCAGAGAATGAAAAACCTTCACCGGTAGCGATCTGGCCAGCTGTATGAATGTACAAAGCCTGATCTCTCACCGGTTGCGGAAGTTCTCCACCAAGATAAAAGAATAGAAGTATCCGGGGAAGAAGAACCACAGCAAAGATTACGGGAATTGCCCGGGGAAGCAGAGGTGCCAGGTACCTGTTCACATTACAAACAGAATTTACGGTCATATTCAGTTCTTTCTCCCGCCAAAAAAGGATGCCAGGCAGGTTCTACAGTCGTTAAACAGCCCTTCAAAGCCCCTCAGTTTAAAGTGTTTACACACAAGAGCCGGGATTCTTATCAGGGGGTTTCTCCAAAGATAGCTTCTTCCAACAGTTCCCTGTGCCCGGTCTCGTCAGACATACCTGTCACAAAATTTCCTTCTGCAGGTATTCCAACAGACTCAGTAAGTTTCAGCGTGTTCAGGCAGTGCCGGGTTGTTACCCCCCGTTTCATCCTGTCCAGCATGATGTCACAACCCTACTCAATACCGTAGGAAATCCAGTCACATCCTTCATCGTCTCAAGCATCTCCCTGTCGAGGGTGTTAACCCTTCTGCGGCAGAGCCACTTGATCCCGGGGGTGGGCTCTCTCATCAAAGCACAGATCTCCAAAACAATCCCCCTCAGCGTGAACGGATCATCGGGAAAACCAGTATATTGTATATTAAAACGCCTTACCAGTTCCTCAAGTTCCGCTACAATACAATTGACTCCGGTGACCTTCGTCCAACTTTCCTGCCGAATATTCTGTAGCAGTAAACACAGTTGAAAGAACATCCCCTTCCATATCCCATATCAACCACAGCAACATCATGACCTGCATCTACCGTTACAACTGCAACATACGCCAGAGCATAGAAAAACAAAGCGTGTGACGGTTCATGCTGTACCTGGGATACACCAATGCAACCCTCAACTGCTCTCCCCTTCTCTCCAGGGATGGGTTCATCTTCCGCAATAATCGCTAATTTTTCCGCTCAGGTCAAAGGCAGATTCCCATGGCTTTTCCGGAAAACACTTTCCCACAGAAGCCGAGTTGCAATTCCGACGAAATCAGGATATTTCTGCCATATTCAGGTCGGAGGCTTCTTTGCCATCCCGGAAAATATGAATTACATTACTTGCATACCACGGAACTTAAAATAAAGGAGGTTCTCATGAGACTGCAGTACATATGGATGGTTTCAGCAATGGCAGCCACAGCAGCCGCTATTACATTCACACCGCAGGATACACTGAATATCTACTCAAGACCCGATTCCCGTTCTGAAATCTGGTCACAGCTTCTGCCCGACGAAAATGTCACACTGGAAGTAAAAACAGCATCAGGGTGGTTTGGCTTCGACCCCGGCGTTGCGCAAGCCGCCAACACATGCAGTTTCAGATACAGATGGCTGGCACCTGACGGCATCACAGCCTCTGCAGATTCACTTCCTGTGGTGTGGGCACCCGTCCTGGATGTTTCCTATGCAATGATGCAGACGGATACTCCGGTGTACCCGGATCAGGACACTGCTTCAACGCCACTGGCAGTCATTCCTGCCAATTCTGCCGCTGCCATCCTCGGCATAACTGCAACCTGGTTCAAAGTCGATTTGAGCGACAGTCCGGAAAATCTTGATATTCAGGGATGGATCCAGAGCGAAGCAGTCTCCATCAACTGAATTACATTCCGGCCAGACGGTTCTGCATTCTCCTTCCCAGAGAAGCAGCGGCAAGTGCCAGAAGAATCGCCGTCACCACTGCAACGCTCAGATCACCAAGAACATCCGGAAGAGTGGCATTATGCATTGTTACTCTGTAAACAGGATCCATGAACCAGTATGTCGGGAACAGCTTCGCCACCCAGCATGGCCAGCCGGGAAAGAGATAGAACATAACCGGTGCTGCCAGGATGATGTTGAGACTTTTCACCATCGTGTAGAGAGATTTCGAATTCCTGGCCAGTGTACCGTAGATCAACCCGATACAGTTGCAGACCGCAGTACCCACCGCGAAACAGACAAGAAGGGCAGTCAGATCAAATCCTGTAACACCATTGAGTACAAGTGTGAAAAGAGTTATCGGCATCGCAAGGCAGAAGCCCACCAGAGCTTTTGACAGAAGAACCTCGCCCAGAGCAACAGGAGTTGCAAGAACTGCCAGAAGGGTGCCTTTTTCCGTCTCTTCCACCAGCATGAAAGCCGGTGTAAAAATCCCGCTGACTATCATCACCACCAGAATCATCGAAGGTACCATTCTTTCTGAAAGGGGCAGTTCGTCTCCCCGGTCAGGCGCGATCACAGCAACAGAAAAGAGGTTCTGCCGATTCTCGAGAGTTCTCAGTTCATCCATTACAAGAAGAAGAAGAACGGCGGAATTAGCCGGTGAACCCTTTGCGGAAGAGAAGTATCGAAGCACCGGCCTGCCATCCGACCGTACAGAATCTTCAAATGAATCAGAAAGAAAAAGACCGGCATCCACATCTCCGTTATCAAGCATTTCAAGAAGCTCCGTTTCCTCAGCGGAGATTACCTCAAGGCCCTCCAGAGAGGAAAGATTGCTGAGGATAACCGACCGGGAAGGAGAGTTGATCCCCAGCACCGGTTCAGATTCAAAAAGGGTGGCGAACACCACTTGAAGAAAGAAAGTAATCACCAGAGGCATGACCAGCAGCCAGAGGATAACTGGAGATCGGGGACAGGCCCTCAAATCTTTTCCCATCAGCAGCAGTACCCTGTTAAAACTCACAGTGCTTCCACCTTCCTCTTCAGCACAAACAGCCCGATAAGGGCAAGAATGCTGTTCCAGATAAGCAATTGAAAAAGGTAGGGAGCAACATCAGCGAGACCGCTTCCTTTCCCGATCACATCAGAAACCGACATCACAAGTCCGTATGACGGGATCAGTTTGAGCAGTCCACCGGGACTCCCGGAGAAAAGCAGAGCAAATGCAGGTATAATGAGGGGAACAACAAATACCATTCCAAGAAAAAGGGTACCCATGAAATCCCGTCCGGCGGCGCCTGATATCATCCCCACAGATGAGGCCATCCAGGCTCCGAGCAATGCTGTCACTACCAGGGGAAGCCAGCCTGAAGAGAAAATACCTGTAAAAGCAAGAAACAGAAAAACCTGTGTCACTGCGAGCAGAACACCTGTAAGAATCTTGGCCAGCAGCAGATCCCGTGTTGTTGCGGAGGTAACAAGCAGAGCTGAAGCAGTTCGGTGTTCTATTTCCACCGAGATAAGACCGGCCAGAGCCAGTGATTCAACCAGCAGAATGATCACGAACAGCATCGGTTTGAGTTTATCCTTCAGAGACACTCTTCCGGTACCGGAAAACATCTCTCGAAACTCGGGAATCCGCACCGGCAGACCGTCAGTGGGATTCTCCCCGGATTGCATGGCCTGAATTACATAACACAACTCACGAACCGCACTTGCTGCCGCCCTGTTCTGCGCCGGTGTAACGGAAGAAGAAAGGAACAGCTCAACTGATGAACCTGACTCAGCCAGAGCCACGCCAAACAGAAGCTCATCACCCTCAAGTACCGCGACAGAAAGGGCGTCCCGGCTCTCAAACCCGATGATCTCCGCGCCGGAAAAATCAGAATCTCCGGCAAAAACAGAATAAGAGGATGGGAACACACCAACCGAGATTATATCAACCGGATTCTCCGGAAGCAGTCGGAGAAGACCCACGAACATCAGCAGAGACAGCGGAGAAAGGATCATCCAGAGTCGGTCACGGGAAAACTCCCGCAAATCCTTCTTTACTATCAGAAACACTCTGAAGAGATTGAGCTTCCTCTTCACTTTCAGAGACCCCTGCCGGTGATCTTTATGAAGATGTCCTCAAGGCTTGCCTCTTCTGTGTGAATTGTCATCAATCCCTCATTCTCAACTATCTGTTTCAGTTTCTCCCCTGCATCCGGGGAATCAAGGGAGATGATTTCCCGACGAACTGTCTCACCATCACGGAGTTTCACTCTGACAGTCCGGTGCCCGTACTTCATTTTGAGTTCGTCAGGTGTGTCCATTGCATGAATTCTGCCCTCGCAGAGAAACACGACCCTGTCGGAAAGCTCATCTGCCTCCCACATATCGTGTGTTGTGAGTAGAACTGCCGTGCCCTTCCGAGCCTGTTCAAGAATAAGCTCTCTGATTGACTTGCTTGATACCGGATCCAGACCCTCGGTAGGCTCATCAAGAAACAGCACTTCGGGATCATTCACAATAGATCTGGCCACCATCAGCCTCTGACGCATTCCCTTTGAATAGCTGCTGACCCGGTCATCGGCTCTGTCAATCAGTGATACCCTTTTGAGCAGAAGATCGGGATTAAAATTCCGAATTCCGAAAAGCCCTGCGAAAAACCTCAGATTCTCTCTGGCAGACATGTTCACGTACAGATTCTTTTCTTCGAAGCACACACCAATCCTGCCCTGAATCTCAGGGTCATCTCTGACAAGATTCTTTCCCAGAATAGACACTGAACCGGATCTGGGAGAAAGCTGACCGGTGAGCATCTTGATTGTGGTGGATTTACCCGCTCCGTTGGGGCCGAGGAATCCCAGAATCTCCCCCCTGGCCATAGAAAAGGAAATACCTCTCACTGCTTCCACTTTGCCGTATGAAAAGTAGATATCCGCGACATCAATCACTGAAGTAACCATCAAGCTCCCTTTTCTGTTGTGAGGGACTGCTTTTTTGAATAACTGAGACAGCAGTAGTATATTGAATTGTGACAGGAAGCGTTTAAAGAAAGTCCCGGTTAAATCAGCCTTTCCATTCAGCGATATGGAGAATGAGTGAGGACGAAACGCCTGCACCCCCTGATTCTAATGATGATCGCACTTGTATTCGTGGGTATGGGATGCCTGGGTGGAATAGGAGCAAAGCTTCTTCTCAAGGGCGCTGGAATTCTCAACACAATACCAGGCAGAGCAATCCAGGTCTCATTTTTCATCCTCCTTACCGTATACTTCTACCGCTTGTATCTCAGGAGGTTCGAGCACTCCTCCCTGTGGGAGTACGCAACTTGCCACTGGTTCAGAAAGGTTCTCCTCGGAATAACAATTGGTTCCGGACTCATCCTGCTTCAAGTTGGTTTCCTGGCCATAGCAGGCAACTACCGCATCGTCGGATTTCAACCATCTGCGGATGTAATCAAGTACTTTTTTTCATGATAATGATCGGTTTTATTGAAGAGCTGATCACCAGGGGAATAATCTTCAGGCTGGTTGAGAAGTGGGCAGGCAGTCTTATCGCCCTGCTGGTTGTTGCCGTAGAAGGCGGCCTTACTCACGCCACCAATCCCAATGCAACCCTCTGGTCAAGTGTTGCAGTAGGCCTTGAATTCGGCATACTCATGACCCTTGTCTACATGGCCACCAGAAATCTCTGGGTGATTTCAGCTCTCCACTTCGCATGGAACTTCACCATGGGTGGAATTTTTGACATCGCGGTCTCCGGTACAGACACCCGGAGCCTCTTCAAAGCAGCATTTGAAGGGCCAGCCTGGCTCACCGGAGGTGCTTTCGGCATGGAAGCGGGAACTCCAGCTATTGTAATCACTATTGTCTCAAGTGTGATCCTGATTCGGCATTTAAGAAGGAACAATGGATTCAAGTCACCAAGCTGGAGGAATGATGAAAAGAGTATTAACGATAATCATCACACTGTCCCTGATCCTGGCGGCATGCGGTAGTAATGCAACAGGTATAGTTACACCGGTACTTCCCTATAACCCGGTTAACGAAGGCTGGAAAGCCATTGAAAACTACAAGTACGCCTACAACACCAGAGACGCAAACCTTCTGGCAGCCACACTGGATTCAGAGTTTCTGCACCTTCTCAAGGAGGAAGACTGGGGCGACTACAACGGCGACGGAACCATTGACAGCACCTGGGGCTACGATCTTGAGATGACCAATGCACAGATACTCTTTTCAAGCTGTGAAGCCATTGAACTGACCCTTGAGGGATTGTGGTATTACCCCTGGCCAGCGGATTCTACAAGCGAATCTATAGCATTCCCCAGAAATTATCGGATGAAAATGTACTACTCCTATCCTGATTCAGGAGCCGTGGAAACAGGTCAATTCACCATGGTCTGCAGACCGGACAGCACTGACACCTGGTATCTCACGCACCTTATTGATCAGGAATGATAATACCGAAAACACAGCAAACCGGATTCTATTGTATTTCTATAACGTATTGCGTATATTTACAATATTTGGTAATTCTCATACGCAAGGAGTGTAATTATGAAGAATCTGAAAACTCTGGCAGTGGTTAACTATGCGGCTCTTATTTTCATGAATATCGCCTTCTACTTTGTCTACAGAGGCAGAGCTGCGTCGAACATCTACGATGTCATCGGTATCACCAGCCTGGTCGTTGTGGCTCTTACATTCATTCCCCTTCACAAAAAGTCAGGGATATGGAAACTGACCCACACCAAATCAAAAGACCTTGATGAGCGGGAACTTGCTCTTACACACTGGGCTCTCAGTGAATCCTATGGCTGGTTCGCCGTTATCTGCCTTGTGATTATGCTTGCTCTGTCACTTATAAGCCGCATGAATATCTGCCCTCAGTACACCATCTCCATGCCCCTTGTGGCTAGCATGATCTACCTCTCGCATACACTGCCCGGCACCATGATCGCCTGGAAAAAGGGCATTCCGGAGGATACCGAATGAAAGCCAGAAAACTGTACAACAGAATAAAATATCTCAGAGTGGAAAAAGGTATCTCCAGAAAACAACTGGCAGAAGAGATCGGAATCAATTTCCAGACAGTGGGCTATCTTGAAAGACAGGACTACAACCCAAGCCTGGATCTTGCCTTCAGAATAAGCGAGTACTTCGGATTCCCCGTTGAATTTATATTCTCCACCACAGCAATGAGAGCAATGAGTGCGGAGCTTCATGAGCGGAAATGAGATTTGATATTCTGCTGAACTCTCCACAGGTCATACGAAAAAGTAGATACCGGGAGAAAAACTCCCCGGTGAGATTTCATGAGGTCCGGTGCCAGAATACCAGTTGTTTCCAACTGAATAAGCCTGCCGCTGATATCATACAGCTGAAGAGCAACAAAGCCATCCAAGGCAAGGTCCACAGAAAAGATATACATCAGCACCCGTATGCACCGGATTCGAGCAAATGCTGAAACTCACTGAGATTACAGTGCCGTATCATCCCTCTTCAACGCTCCCCGTATTTGAATGGGAGATTCTTCATAACTGCAGGCAACAGGAAACACGACGCAACCCCATGCGATATCGTGCACTTCAATTTCATCTTCAATTGTGAACAGATACTGAACAGGTTCGCACCCGAGGGGCATTTTTGCTCTGTAAATCGATCTGTCTGCTGAATCCGGAATCAGCAGGTACTGCGAAGTAGAGAAACATCTGTAGCTATTCCGGAGATGCTGTGAATACCACTGTTGGAAAAATCCCAGCTTCCCAGCAGATTGCCGTCAGAGCCAATGGAATGAACTATTACAGTTTCGTTTTCTGCAAGATAGAAGATACAACTGGCAATTACCAATCCAACTGGAGTATTGGGCAAAGAAGGCAAAACAACTATCTCAAGCAACTCCCCCGTCCAATAAACACCATAAATCGCACAATCCAGTGAATCAGGGGCGCAGACACGCTCACCGAGAACAATGCCGGTTATGTTCTCTCTTGGAGCATGTTATCTGGCATCTATCGTATGAGTGTTTGCTAATGCAGATAACAGATTGAATACACATACCAGTTGGCGCATTTTTCACCTCCATGTGATAATTATTATTACTTAATTTTTCTTGTCTAACAGTAATGAAACCAATACAACAGAGATGATGGGAGGTCTGTCCGACTTGACACCCCCCTGAAATACAGATATTGTGCGGTAGCAGTTTATAACAATTCCGAGAAGGGATATCCATCGTGAAAACAGTCATTTTCCTTTGCATTCTGCCCACCATCCTTATTGCCCTGAACTTCTCCGACAATTTTGAGTCCTACTCACCGGGTGATGACTTGAACAGTTCGGCATACTGGCTACGTCCTTTTCCCGCCGGCAACCTGATCGTAGCGGATGATGGTGGTAACAACATCGTTGAGACTGAATGGAACAGCGACAGTTCTGCAGTTTACATATGTATGGGTTCCGCAATCTGGTCGGACGGAGCAGTCAGCGCTGACATCAAGTTCACCGGATCGGAAGCAGTCGCCGGCCTCCTTAGCAGAGTGAACAGCTCCACAGGTGAATGTTACATGGCTGGTATTTTCTCCACTTACCCCCCGGCAGGTGCCACTGTCATAGCTCATGTAGACGAGAACGGAAAGTATGACATCCTGGCAAACGACTTCTTCTATCCTTTGAATGAGAATACCTGGTACACTGTCTCCTTCGAGGTTACAGGAACGAACCCGGTAGAGCTCAAGCTGTCAGTCAACGGCTCAGTGAGTTCCAACGTCATGGACAGCATATTCAACCTGGATACGGGCCTGGCAGGAGTTGTATGCGGTTACGATGACGCAGAGCCAATGTTCTACATTGACAACTTCAGTGTAGATGACTACAACACAGCCCTGACAAGGGTTACCTTCGGCGGCATCAAAGCCCTCTTCCAATAGCGGTCAGACGCCGAGACTCTGCCCCTTTTCCACCACTGCAAAGCGCTGTGAGGTAGTTAAATTTCCAGCAGCAACGGTACAGAAGTAGATTCCAGGCGGAAAATCCCCAAGCAGAACATCATGAGACCCGACAGAGTACTCTGATGATAAAGACCTACTGACCAGACGACCGGACAGATCGAAAACTGCAATTACAACTGAAGCTTGGACAGATAATTCAAACCTGATAACTGCAGACCCAAATACTGGATTTGACACAACCCCCGATGAAAGAACAACAACCGGATCATTTTCAATACCAAGACTGTTGTAGTTGAAAATAACCTCCTGAAGCTCAGGGGTCGCCTGCACATCGGAAGAACTCAGAATAACTCTGTACTGCAAATAGTTGTCACAATCTGAAAGCACCCCGGCAAGGCTGGTGCCAGACACTGCAATGGTATCCGACCACTCACCCATATCCGAAGGATCATCCGATGAACGAACAAGAAATGAGATGCTGGTTTCAGGAGGTTGATTGCAGGTCCAGAAGATACTTTCCCACTCCGGATCGGATGGCAGAAGCAGAACTGCAGATGTGAGTTCACCGCAATGGGCTCTCTGCCCCGTCTTCCACCATACAAGCAGACCGGTGGTTGACCAGCTGGCAACTACATCATCAATACCATCCTGATCAATATCAGCCATACAGACATCACCTGTTCCGATAGCAGATATGCCCGAATTCAGATAAGACCACTCGGAGCCTTGATAATCCTCATTCCAGTAAATCTGCAGCCAGCCACTGGCTCGTCTGGTTACATCGGCATCACCATCAAAATCAAAATCACCTGCTGCAATGTCTGGATAATATAGAGCAGCGGGATTGTTTTTGAACCCTCTTACTATCCATTCCTGTCCGATACCATCTGCATTCTCATACCATTCCAGCCTTGAGCAGTAATCAACCACAACATCCATATCACCATCAATATCGAAATCAGCAGTCGCAATAGACCAGGCTCCAGTTCCCTCGATAATAAAGTATCCGGCACTGTAATCGTACCACTTTACTCCGCCGGCCCAGTATCGAGCCGTTGGCATATCCAGATCACCGTCACCATCTATGTCACCAAGTGCAAAGTCGCTCTGAATGTACTCTATCTCATTAAGCTGCCAACTCGCGGAAGGATATCCATTCAGTATGAATGAAAACAAACCGTACCAGCTGTGTTCGCTGATCATGTAAATATCTGTGTCACCATCACCATCGGCGTCGTTGGAGGCCAGTTGATAAACCCAACCTTCTGAGCAGACTTGAATGCCCCAGAATACCGAACCTAACTGGTAATAAACAACAACATTCATCTGAGTGCCCAGGACAATATCCATCTCTCCATTCATGTCGAAGTCCGCAGCTGAAATAGCTGAAAAATCCCAATAACCCCGCTCACATTCCTCAATCTGATGATCTGCCCAGGACGTACCGCAACCATCCAGATTCTCCAACCAGTGTACGGTCTGAGCTGCAAGACTAATCGAAAGAATATCCATGTCGCCGTCCAGATCGAAGTCGACAACACAGAATGGCCCAGTTCCTGGTACTTCTGAGACAACGAATAAGGTATCAACTCTCACAGCACCCAGTTTCAGAGAGCCGGGGTCAGAAAACCAGTCACAGGACTGACAACTGCCGAAAGAATTTTCCCACACAGATTCAGGACCGAACGCACCCGGACCAGCTGACCAGTCGGTCTGAACTACTGAATCTGCAAAAGAAGCAATGAACGAACTGAAGAGTATAAGCAAAAGGAATATTCTGTACATGATCTTCCCCCTTTATGTCTGATGATCAGACATATCATCTCACATGTCAATAGATGAACTATCCGACCGCATACTCCTGAATGTGGGCCATCACCCATTCACCGTTTTTCTTTCAAGGGTATCCAATAGTGAACCATCGGGTCAATCATCAGTATTATCTTGAATCCCATTATTTCTTCGGGCCATAAAGAGAAAACATGTATGAAAAACGAAGTGCCATAGAAGCAGACGGTTCCTGCAGCCACAACAGTTTTGCTGTCTGCCCCGCGGGAACCATTCCCCATCAAGAGTTGATACTCACCAGAAAGATGCAACCCGCTGCTCCCGCTTGAAGATGAAAACTGTAAAGTCAGCATGGTTTTGTAAGATGGTCTTGAGCGATTTTGACGAGAGCAACTGAAACAACTGTAATTTCAGTCGATAAAGGAATTATCACCTCTGTATTCAGATAACAATGGCGGAACCTGTCATCGTCATGTAACTACTTGGCTACACATCAAATATACGTTCCAGCGCAGTCAATTCCGGTCATGGGACATTACAAACAGCCTGGTTCTTGATCATCTTCACTCTGATTTCATAAGAAAATCCACCAGATTGATGTGTCTTATCCCATTTCTACTTAAATCCCAACACATCCTTCTGTCTTAGAAGACAATTTGTTGTTTCATGTTGCATCCTTTCGGTATATCGAAAGATTAAACAAAATTACAGCTGTCAAGACACAGGGATCAAAGAGTTCCCATTTGCTCCATCCCATCTCCCCTCTGTTCGCGAAAAATTCTGCATGCACGGCATCGCGCACGGATGCCGGTTATCTGCCTCTGGAAAGCCATGAGCGAAACGTTTGAAAGGGCCGGAGATCAGTATCAGCCGGTTTTCATCAACATCGCTGGGGTGGTCTTCATACAGATTGGAAAAGTCTATCTTTGTCTTGATTTAGAAAACCTGAAAATCACTTGATAAATATCTCTAACAAATTTTTCATCCGATTCACCTAATTCCAGATTGGAAATAATTTCTTCCTCTCTGGCACAATCTTCAATCGGAAGATTACTCTTCTTCTTGCATTCTTTAATTTCCAGGACCAATTCGATTCTTTTATTCAATTGTTTTACTATTTCACTATCCACTTTATCAATTTCTTCCCTCAACTTATTTATTTGATTCATTTTATTCCACACTGCCCCCTGTATCTCAAATAATGATCACAAATAACAATTGCGGATAAAGCTTCAACAACTGGCACTGCGCGAATAGCTACACAGACATCATGATCGCCCTTTATCTCTATTTCCTTTTCCTTTCCATCAATATCAACAGTGTTCTGCTTTTGAGAAATACTTGGTGTCGCCTTAAATGCAACCCGGAAGACTATCGGCATCCCGTTGGATATTCCCCCAAGTATTCCCCCGGAGCGATTAGTCCTGGTTACCATTTTTCCATTTTCCATGGTAAACTCATCATTATTTTCTTTTCCGCTTAATTCGACACAGCTGAACCCGTTACCTGTTTCAAACCCTTTAACAGCATTCAGCCCAACCATCGCTTTGGCCAGATCAGCATCCAGCTTGTCAAAGAGCGGCTCTCCAAAACCAGCCGGCACATTTTTCACAACACACTCTACAATACCCCCGACAGAATTTCCCTCTTCCCTTAATTTCTCAAGCAATTTCAAGATTTCTTCTTCTCTATCCTTCTCCGGGAAACTGATAAGACTCTCAGACAAATCTGATTGCTGTACCTTATCGTAGCTGATATTTGATTCAATTCCACCTATTTTTTTTACATAGGCCGTTATTTCTATTCCCAGTTCCCTGCTCAATATCTGTCTGGCAATTGCACCGGCAGCAACAACTGGTGCGGTTAATCTTGCTGAGCTTCTTCCACCCCCGTAATAGTCTCTTACTCCGTATTTTGCGTGATATGTAAAGTCAGCATGAGCCGGTCTGAATATCTTCGCCAGTTCCTCATAATTCTCTTTTTTTAAACCCTCGTTTTTAATCACAACACTTATTGGGGTTCCGGTAGTTTTTCCATTGAACAACCCGGATAGAATTTCAAACCGATCCTCTTCTTTCCTGGCGCTTACAAATTTGTTTTTCCCGGGTTTCCTTCTACTCAGTTCTTCTCGAATTTTATTCAAATCCAATTCAATATCCGGTGGACACCCCTCTACCACAACACCAATTGATGGACCGTGTGATTCTCCCCATACGCTGATTTTAAACATTTTTCCTATTGAATCTCCAGGCATTTCTCACCACCCTCATCAATCTTCCTGATATACTCCCAGAATTCCGGAAACGATTTCTGCACACATTCTCTATTCTCTATTTTCATATTTCTATTTCTCAATCTTATCAAACCCAGACACATCGCCAGTCTGTGATCATTATGGGATTCGGTAGTTGCTGCATGTAACCGTTTCTGCCCGACAATTGTTATTGAATCTTTTGTAGTTTTTATGTCTGCTCCGATTTTCCTCAGTTCTTCTTCCACTTGTTTTATTCTGTTGCTCTCTTTGTATATTAAGTGGCCTATGTTTTTAACAGCAGTGGTTCCTCCGGCAAACAAAGCAACTGCGATCAAGGTCAAAACAGAATCCGGACTGTCTTTCATATCAACCTCAACGCCATTCAGAATCTCTGAATTCAGAATTGACACACTGTCAGATTCTGTATTTATACTGCACCCCATTCTCTGAAGGATCGCGACAAATTCCGATTCTCCAGGATTTGACCTTGTGTCTATTTGATTAATCCTTATTTTTCTATTCAATATTACAGACGCGGCCAGCAGGTAGTTTGTCGAACTCCAGTCCTTGGGAATACTTATGTTCCGCGGCTGATATTTCTGCCCTGCTTCTATCCTGAACAAATCATACTTCTCTTTCCTTATTCTTCTTGCTGTAACTCCGGATTTCTCCATTTCCCTTATTGTCAGATCTATATAGTCCGATGAAACTATTGGCTTCATGACTTGAAGCTCCACATCCTTCTCTGAATAAGACGAAACAATCAGCAAAGAGCTGATGAACTGGCTGCTGATATCGCCACTGATGACAGTTCTGCCCCCAACCAGTCCTTTTTCAATTCTAACAGGATAAATATTCTCATCAGAAGCTTTTGTGATTCTGGCTCCCAGGTCTTCCAATGCTTTTATGAGCGGCTCAACCGGTCTTTCTTTGTTCCTGTGGCCTGCATTTATGCTTGTTTCTCCCGGAAGCAAACAGGCAAAACCGATTGCAAATCTCAGTAAAGTTCCCGATTCCCCCGCATCTATTCTTCTGCTTTTCTTCAAATTACTGCAAGATGAGTTGATTCCCCAGATCTCGTATTTGTCTTGCTTATTATCTGCACTGTCAACTTCGCTGAAACAAATACCCATGCTGCTTAGTGTTCTTAACAACAGCCTTATATCCTGATTGTCCGGTACATTGCAAATGCTCGATTTACCGCTCGCAAGAGCTGAAATCAGCAACACTCTGTTTGCAACATATTTGCTTCCGGGAATATGAATTTTTCTGTCTTTCACCTGGGCTCCTCGTATGTCCGACTGCAAATCCATTTTGATTCCAGTAACACCGGTCTCTCTATAATCATATACTCTGTTCTCCGCAGATCTGCTGCGCGATCAACACCCCGGGAATAATTTACTTATCGGTTCTCAATTTGATCAGGAAAAGTTTATCACTTCGCCGAACAACTTCATTCAATTTTATTGTTCCCGTGTTTCCTTTCTTTATGCAGGTAACATCATTCCCATCATCGTCCAGAATCTTATCAACTTTAGAATAGGCAATACCCGTGGTTGGCCCGGTAAATGCTATCTCATCACCTATTTTTATCTTTTCAGATTCAACGGCAAAGTGAACTACCATATTCTTCCTGTAAAAATTGATAACCTTGCCGATCTGAATCTTCTTTTCAGTTGCCTGAGATCCGTAAACCCCGGACCATTCTCCCAGTTTCTTCCCCAGATAGTAGCCATTTTCCCAGAAACCCCGGTTGAATACCTTCTTCAGTTCCTTCTCTGATTCTTCCTTGTTTTTCTCATCATATTCTCCGGCGGATATCTGGTCCAATGCTTTTTTGTATTGTCTTACTACAACATCAACATACTCGGGCCCTCTGGCTCTGCCCTCTATTTTAAGAATAGTCACGCCGGCATCAATTAACCTGTCCAGCATTTTGATGGTGCACAGATCTTTGGGAGACATCACAAATTTATCATCTATGACCAACTCTTCATTTGTTTCTTCATCTGTTACCCTGTACCTTCTTCTGCAGGTTTGCAGGCACCTTCCCCTGTTCGCGGAACTGTTATACTGAGCGAGACTCATATAGCATTTCCCGGAAATTGCCACGCACATTGCACCATGTATAAACACTTCAATTTTTAAAAGGCTTCCAGATGGACCGCAGATATTTTCCGTTTCAATTTCATCACAAATATGTTTTATCTGCTCCAGTGATAATTCTCTTGCGAGAACAACAACATCCGCATATCTGGAATAAAACCTTACTGCTTCAACATTTGAAATATTTGCCTGGGTTGAGATATGAACTTCCAGCCCGATCGATCCTGCGTATTCAATGACGGAAATATCGGAAGCAATTATTGCACTCAATTTCGCTTTTTTGGCTAAATCGCAAATTCGTCTGGCGTCATCCAGGTCTTCATCATACATGATTGTATTCAGTGTCAGATAGCTTCTAACTTTTCTTTCCTCACAGATTCCAGCCACAGTGACAAGATCGTCAAATTCAAAATTAGCAGATTTTGATCTCATATTCAGATTTCCAATGCCAAAGTATATTGAAGTCGCTCCTGCATTTATCGCAGCCATTAAAGATTCGTAAGAACCAGCAGGAGCCATTATTTCTACATTGAATTCATTCTCCATATTTACCCCCGTAATTCACTATTCCAGCAACGAATAGAATAATGGTATTCATCTCACGATTGAGCTTGATGCGATCTCCTGAATGCTTTCATAAAGAAATGAGCATCATTCTCATATTATGAATGCAAACAAAAACAGGCAAACACAAATCAAAGAAGGAAAATAACAGCCTGTGCCAGATTGTGAAAGTCAAAGGCTGATGTCCATGGGTTGCCTGATTGCCAGGAGGCAGGAAAGCCGGAAGTGGCAACACCGGCAGAATGGCCAATCAAACAAATGGCACAAGGCTCTATCAACACCATACTCGCATTCGATGAAGGGTTTTCTTCGTATTGTGTTCCTTTCCATACAGATCTATACTTTGTTCGTCAACTGCTTTCACCACTTGACACAGACATAAGTATACATATGTTTACCCTTGTTGGCGATTTCTAAAATTGAACAGAAAGGAGATAATGATGAACAATGATTGTTTGAAGCACGGCGCTTTCGGGTGGTTTGAACTGATGACGACAGATGTGGAAGCGGCCAAGACATTCTACCAGGGTCTTTTCGGGTGGGAATATGAAACCTTTCCCATTCCTGGATCCGAGTATGCAGTTGTGAAGGTGGACGGTGAGGCAGTTGCCGGCATCATGAAGATGCCTGAGGAATGCAAGGGAATGCCTCCCTCATGGGATATCTATGTTACAGTCAAAGATGTAGATGCTACTGTTAAAAGCGTTGCAGACCTTGGCGGAAAGATACTGAGGCCTGCTTTCGACATTCCTGATGTTGGGCGTTTCTGCGTGCTTCAGGATGAACAGGGGGCCGTTATAATGGCCATGACCTACCTGAAGAAGTAACCGGCAACTCCCTTTAATAACCCGACTGCTCTGTCCACGGGCAGCCGGGTTTTCTTTCCAATTGATCCCTCTCCCGTCTACCACTATCGGGTTGGACGGGAGGAATTGCGGCAGAGACAAGGATACTAAACAGGGATCTGATCAGAATCCATTCCATATCAGCCATGAGCCAAAGAATGGATTTGCCAGTCTGTAAGTTCCCTTGTGGCGATAAATTATCTTCAGTTTAACAAGACGCTTGAGAGCCGCCTGCACTGACGAAGCAGTTCGAATTCCTGTTTTTTCAAGGAATTCCGACGACAGAACCTTAACTGAGTCGGTTTCTGAAAGAGCAACAAGACACCTGAGCTGCAGCCCGGTAATACTGATAAGTGTGGCTTCGTAGGCTTTCCTCTCGCGTGCAAAGATCATGTTCAGACCAACAGCCAGATGCTCTCCGGTAACTGATTCGCCGCTGGAGGTTGCGTCGAAGATACAGGCGCAGAGTTCCTGTACATCACCGGGTATGTTACCAGCCATCCCGATTGCTTCACCAACAATCCCGATGGATATTTTTCTCTCGCCTGATGCGAATTTCTTTTTCAGAAAAGGCACAAATGTTTTGCCGTCTATCGGTCCCACCTCAAGAGATGCTGCTGACTTGAAGAAAGGACTGGAGGGATCTGTGAATATTCCATTCATCTGATTCCTCACACTGCCCGCAAAGAAGTAGGTAATATTATTCTGGAACTGTATTCTGCTTCTCAGTAATGCAAGGGCTCTGTCCGATTCGCGAATATTGAGAACATCCTGAAACTCGTCGAAGGCAACCACCAGCTTCCTTTTCCCGCCCAGTTCAGCAATAAGGTCAAGAATGCCTTCAATTGTGTCCGGTTTCATTCCAATTCTCGAATCGAATGATACAGTTGGAAATCCTGTAACAGGATCAATTGAAAGAGACGGTCTCAGGTGGGCAAGTGAACTCAACAGCTTCTTCTGGAAAGCAGCCTTCTGTTCCATCCTGACTATGGATGTTATCATCCGTCTGCAAAGATCATCAATCGTTTTCACTTCCAGCAGATCGATATAGAGAAGCTTGTATCCGGACAGTTTTCTTACTGCTTCATGTATCAGAGAAGTTTTCCCGATTCGTCTCTCCCCCTGTAGAAACACATTCTGCCCGGACTCAGCAAAAGTCATCAATTGTTTGAGCAGCAGGGGTCTTGAACAGAAATCCCCCTTGCTCACAACCTGCCCGTACCTGAAAGGATTCATTCAGCACCTCCTCATTACGCAGTTTAACATAACGCTAAATAGCGTTACGTCAAGTTGCGTAATTCACACTTTGCATCTTCCAATAGAATACCTTCCGGCTTCGCCGGGGCACGCAAAGGTTCAGGCCTTGATGTTTTCCGGCTTCGCCGGGGCACGCAAAGATTCAGGCTCTGATGTTTTCCGGCTTCGCCGGGGCACGCAAAGGTTCAGGCCTTGATGTTTTCCGGCTTCGCCGGGGCACGCAAAGATTCAGGCTCTGATGTTTTCCTCAATTCCCAGCTACCGTGAATTGTGCTGATACAATTGAATCTCCAAGTGCAAGGGTATTGGCCGGAATAGCCAGTTTTGTGTGCATTACTATATCCCAGATATGCACTCATGCTATTGCATTGTAAAGGGTTAGAGGTTGCTCAGCAGGTCATGTCTAAAAAGGAATAACATTCTCATCATCATCTTCATCGTACTCTTCCTCTTCGCCTTCATCATATTCATCAAATGGAATTATTCCGTTCATCAATTCAAAAAACCCGGAAAGGGAATCACAGAGGTTTTTTACTGTTTTGCTGTAAGTAAGCTTTTCTTCAGCTGTTTTTGCCTTTGACATTGCCTTCAATGCAGCAAGAATCTGTGATGAAAGCCCATCCATAATTTTTACTGGATCCATAGTCTGCTGCCTCCCATTCCATACTCATGAACGAGTATGCTCTTGTTATACTATCTCTTTCAACTCACTCTGCCGCTACGCCCTCAAGTATTGCAGAAGTCAACGTTCCTTCTGACAATGGCTTTTCCGAACACCTTTGCTGTCAAGCAATATAGAACTTACTTCACAGATGCACACCCCTGAATCTATCTTGATCGAATCTTTTCTTTTTCAGTGAATTGAGATTTGATACGGTTTGTACAAACTGAAGAATTGCACTATGTAAGCACATTCGGAGTTAGAACAAAAGAAATTGAGAGAGATTGATATGTCTTATCTTCCCATACTGGATATTGTATCAAAGCTTGATGCCGAGAAGATAAAAAAGATAGCCAGAAATCTTCAAGTTGGAAGAAGTTTTACCAGAAAAGCTGATCTTATCGGAGCAATTACACACCTGATAAAGACTGACATTCAGGCAGTATTGAAGCACTGTTCTGTTGAAGAAAAGCAGGTACTTGCCCTGGCGGCACACAAAAAGGGTCGCGTGAGTGCTGAAATGTTTTCCAGCCGGTACGGATACGGTTTTCCGGAAAGACTAAGCCACTACAGCAGAAAAAATGTTTCACCTTATCAGGCTCTGGTGTTCAATGAAGGATACCAGACCACAGACCTGCTGATAAGTGATGAACTTGTTGAAATTCTGAAAGATGTGTTTCCTCCCCCGGCAGCAGAAGTTGTGAAAACAACCGATGAAATACCTCAGAAACACAAAGACAGAGACATACAGATTCACTATGGAGAAAGCACTGTTTTCTCCGAGCTGAAAAGTGTTCTCCGTCTGGTTGATCTGGGGAAAATAAGTGTTTCCGAAAAAACAAGAAAACCTTCGGGCACTGCTGTGAAAGCCATTACGAATGTTCTGTCTGTACCTGACTTTCAGCTGGAGGACCCCACGATTATTTCAGATCCTTACTACGAATCCCCGGGATCGGTTCGAGCATATGCCTGGGGAATACTTGTACAGTCCTGTGGCTGGAGCAGATACTCAAAAGGTAAACTGAAACTGTCCGCCTCCGGTAAGAAAGCCATGAACGGTGATTTTGAGGAATTCGTTTCCGGTGTGTGGTCATACCTGGACAGCTCCAAATTCGACGAACTGAACCGGGTAAAAACAATCAGAGGGCAGACAGGCAAAGGCAAAAGAGGATTGACTGATCTTGACTTCAGAAAACCAAATCTGCTTGCTGCAATTCATGCATGGCCTGTGGAGGAATGGATATCGTTTAAAGAAGTGTGTCGATTCCAGCTTGCGTCAGATAACTCGTTTACAGTATCGGAGAACTTGTGGCATCTGTATTTCAGCGAAAAACAGTATGGCAGCCTTGGTTATGATGGCAGCGAAGGAGAACTGGAAAAAGTATACACCAGAGTTTTTCTGTTCGAGTACCTGGCAACCCTGGGGCTTATTGATGTGGCTTATGTTTACCCCCATTACCTCTGGCCTGAATTCAATGGCTGGTGGGGTTCCGATAACCATCCATTCTGCAGTCGGTATGACGGGTTGCTGTATGTCAAGCTGAATCCTCTGGGTGCTTACTGCCTTGATGTGAGCGATTCATACACCCCTCCTGAAATAGAAGAACGAAAGTTTTTCAGGATTCAATCTAACATGGAACTTGTTGTCAACGATTCTTCTCTCACCGCCACAGAACTGCATTCACTTGAAATGTTTGCGGAGCAGACTTCAGATATGGTCTGGAAGGTGAGTAAAGAAAATATTCTGCTGAGCATCGAGCAGGGAAGTTCAATTGATGAACTGCTTGAGTTCATTGAAAATCACAGTGAGAATCAGTTACCGAACACTCTTCAGGTATTTCTGGATGATATGGGCAGAAAAATCAAATCCATATTATCTGTCAGTGATGCAGTTCTTGTTAAATGCAATGATTCGGTAACTGCTGCTGCAATTGCATCAGACAGCTCACTGAAGAAAATCTGTCAACTAGCAGGAGACAATTCTGTTGTTGTTGGTAAGAAGAATGAAAAAGCATTTAGAGCAAGGCTGCGCAAGAAAGGATACATTCTACCCAAATGAGTGACTTCAATCCGGCAAACCCGCTGATCGTTCAAGGCGACCACACCATTCTCATAGAGGTGGACAACCCTCTTTACCTTGAAGCTCGCAACAGGCTGCTGCGATTCGCAGAACTTGTAAAATCACCTGAACACATTCATACATACCGCCTTACACCGCTTTCTATCTGGAATGCGTGTGCTTCCGGTGTGGAAGTTAACGAAATAACCGACACACTCACAGGTTATTCCAAATACAAAGTACCCACCCATGTGCTGATAGAAATAAACGAATTTGCTTCGCGGTACGGGCGTTTAAAAATTATCAAACAGGGTTCAGACCTTCTGCTGGTTACAGATGACCGCCCACTGGCCATGGAAATTTCCCTGAACCGGCAGGTAACTCCTTTTCTTGGCGAAAAGCTTCCAGATGGTTCCTTTGCAGTGCACAGAGATAATCGTGGACGCCTTAAGCAGGCACTGATAAAAATAGGTTATCCAGCTGAAGATCTTGCAGGATATACAACTGGTGAAAAACTTTCTTTCAGTCTGCGTGAAGAAACACTTGAACGTCTTCCCTTTACCCTCCGGCCTTACCAGACAGAATCTGTTGATCTGTTCCACGCAGGCGGTGCAGATCGTGGTGGTTCAGGTGTGGTTGTACTGCCCTGTGGAGCAGGCAAAACCATAATCGGTGCTGCCATTATGGATAAAGTTCAGGCATCTACCCTTATTCTAGCAACCAATGTTACAGCTGTAAGGCAGTGGATATCTGAACTGCTTGACAAAACTACACTGACGGAAGATCAGATAGGCGAATACAGCGGACGAAAGAAAGAAATAAAACCTGTAACAGTCTCCACTTATCAGATAATGACCTACCGCAAAAGCCGGGAAGACGAATTCAAACACATGGAACTGTTTGACGAAAGAGACTGGGGCCTGATCATCTACGATGAAGTGCACCTGCTGCCGGCACCTGTTTTCCAGGCAACTGCCGGATTGCAGGCAAGGCGGCGTCTTGGCCTTACTGCCACTCTTGTACGGGAAGACGGGCTGGAAGACGATGTATTTGCTCTCATCGGCCCCAAAAAAGCTGATGTGCCATGGAAAGAACTTGAGCATGACGGATGGATCGCAAAAGCAATTTGCACAGAAATACTTGTTCCCATGCCTGAAAACCTTAGAATGCACTATGCTGTTTCCGGTGCAAGAACTCAGTTCAGAATAGCTTCTGAAAACCCCGACAAGCTGCCGGTAATAGAAAAACTTATAGCGCAGTTTCCAGATGAGCAGATTCTTGTGATGGGAATGTATGTTTCACAGGTAAAATCAGTGGGTGAAGCTCTGGGGGTTCCCGTTCTTACCGGAGCAACAACCCAGAAGAAGAGAGATCAGCTTTTTGGTGACTTCCGGGCTGGAAAGATCAGAATACTGGCAGTTTCCAAGGTAGCCAACTTCTCTGTGGATCTTCCCGACGCCGGTGTGGCAATTCAGATAAGCGGCACATTCGGTTCCCGCCAGGAGGAAGCCCAGAGACTGGGAAGAATACTGCGACCGAAAAAAGGATTAAATCAGGCACACTTCTTCTCTCTAGTGAGTCATGACACAAAAGAACAGGAGTTCGCCATGAAACGGCAGCTCTTTCTCTGTGAACAGGGATATGAATACAAGATTGGATACAGCAATGAAATTCTTTGAAGTTGACTGGAATACTTTGTTAAAACTCTGTGAACCTTGGGAAAAACTCCCCGAAGATTCAAAACTGCATTTCATGTTTGCTATCTCTCCACCGCTGGACTCGGTTTATGAAATTAACGAGAATGAGATCAAACCTCTAATAGACTTGGGTTTCCTGAGATATTCGTCTACTGAGAAAAAATGGGAGTTCCCGGAAACATCAAAACAGTTTCACAATTTCCTTACCGGTCTGCTAAGTTTTGAGATATTTGATAATATTGAGGATACCACAATAAACCTTATTGAATACCTCAACTTCTTCTACACAGAAAATGAACTGATGGCACTGATTTCAAACTGTCGTGCCACAAGAAGAGACTATGAAGAGATAGGGGCAGCAATAACCAGCGCCTACCGGGTGAAACAGTTCCTGGATGCGGACAATTTACAGGCTTGGGAAGCTGAATACAATTCAGTCAATCGACTTCCTCTTATCAGCGCGCCAATCGAAGATAAACTCTTTAAGACTGCTCAAAAATTACTACGAGGGCTGATTGACGGCCCGACTGCTATTCATCTGACAGAAATCGCTAAAATAGCCGGTACCGATGACATAAAGCTGATAGGTGAAGTAATATCTCTGCTCCTGGGAAAAATACTTGTATTTGTTTCATTTTCTCAATATGTCAACTCACCAGTGATTGGAATACATCCTTTAGTTCACCATTTTATTAATCCAAGCGAAATGAAGCTGGTCAAGTCAGAAGCACGGGTAACTCCATGCCCCCCCTTCCTCATTGATGATATGACCATTATGCTCACTGAAGCTTCACTAAGTCCCATACCTCTAAGACAGAGCGATAACAAACCCTACGCTAGATTTATTAATGAAATATCCTCAAAATTCTACAAGCTTCCACCTGAATGCAATCACCTGTACACATACACAGATGAAGAACGGGTGAGAATGGCGATGCTCACTTTGACTAACCACGATCTGGCAGGCATCCACGGAAAGAGAAAAGACAAAAAGAACTATCTATATGCAGAAAAAGAAGGCAGATACTGGCTTAAATTATCTGCAGAAAACCGACTTGAAGAAATGCTGTTAATTCAGAAAAACTACCATAAACGATTCTACAATCTGAACAGAAGCAGTTTTCCACTGGATTCAAAATGCCTATCAAAAATCAAGATTATCAGGGATGAGCTTAGTGTTCCCTGCACCACACCAAATCTCGCAGGTTCGCTGTATGGTGCACTGAAAATCCTTGCTGATGCAGGCCACCCGGTAACAGAAACATCATTCTTTGAAAGACAGGTTTTTCTGGAAAATCCTCTTTTCACTCTTCTGCAATGCGGTTTACCATACATGAATACAACAAACTGGAGATTTCAAAATATCGTTGACAAACAGGAAATGATTCATTTCTGGCTTCACTCACTTCAGAGTTTTATTGTGAGGAAAGCCATTCCATACGGCATGCTGAATATCAGCCCGATCCAGGGGGAAAACGATTATGCTATATCTCTTTCTGATGCTGGTCTTTTCTTTACAGGTAATCTGAAGAAACTTCCTGTTGCAGAGCAATCAGACAATTCTGTCCTGATTCAGCCCAATTTTGAAATTGTTTTCATTAGTCAAAATCCCAGAGCCGAGGTGAAACTCGGGCTCTTCCGAAATTTGCATACATA
>JAGLOJ010000119.1 GCA_023139045.1 Candidatus Sabulitectum sp. | reverse complement strand
CGCCATGTCGGACTTCCCGGAAAAGCTGGTGGCTATGATAAAGAAGGCTATCGCCTAATCACAAATCCAACCGGATTTTGCGGTAATAGTGGGAATGCATGTAAAATGGCCAGTTCTGGCCAAAACCCTTGCACTTTGAGTATCACTTCTATCAGCACAATTCACGACAGCTGGAAATTGAGGAGTTCAAGACTCATTCAGAAAGACCACTGCATCCAAACAATCGCTGGGTGAGACTTGCAACCCTGTGGGACTACATCGAGAAACAATATCAGAAAAGACTTGGAAGAGCCAGGGAGGGCAAACGTGCTTATTCATCCCGCCTTGCCTTTGGAGCCCTGATCATCAAGGAACGACTTAAACTCACTGATGAAGAAACCGTTGCAATGATCAAAGAGAATCCATATTTGCAATGGTTGATGAGGTCGGCTTTGGTATCATGAGCAATGATCAACGCCGTAAGCTCATGGTTTTCGTTTTTCAGGTCAGAAGCTTGGCCGCCCTTTTGAGGATGCAGCTTTGCTGAAGGGTATGAAGAAGGAGTGGCGAGAAGATGAGTGGACGGAGGGGGATAAGGAATGCTGTAGAGGGTAAATTCGGAGAAGGCAAGTGAAAGTACTGCATTGATAGAATCATGGCGAAATCATGCTTGTGATGATGTAGCAGAATTACCTTTGCATACTGCAAGGAAAGGATAAGCTCTACCCTAGAAGAAGTAGAACTCCCGCTGCAGCTGCAATCACTGCTGCAATCCCCCAGATTATTCCCAATAACGACTTTCTTGCAGCAGTGACTAAATCGTCACTGTGCTCCCCAAGCTCTTTCACAAATTTTTCGATGAACTTAAAATCTGCAGTTGTTTCTGCAATACAACCGTTTTCGAGTAACTCATGTCTGCTCTTCTGGTTGATTTTTTCCTGAATCTGTCTGACTCGAGTCAATTTTTCCGAGAATGTTGGGTATACAGATCCGATTATAACTAATTTACTGCTATATTTTCTTTTAACCGACTTTAAGTAGAGTATTTTATTGCAAATATTCAAGACCATAGTGTCGTATATGGCCCTCTTGATGTGATTAATGCCTTCAGTGAATTGATCGTTGGTAACATCAGATGAATCAGAGATTATTGCGTTGCACAGATGTCTTGTTGCATATCTTAATTCATTTATTGCTGGGATATTTAGTTCTTGAGCCTCATTGTTGGAGACTTTTATTAGCTCCTCGGCTTCGATAAAACGTTCACAAAAATGGGTGCAGTTGAAAAATGTGGGTGATACCTCCTACGATGCCAACTTTGTCGTTTCGGTAGAATTCCTGCATTCCCAAAACTTGTCGTAAGTGTTTCCAAGTATAGCACATCTGATGTTTAGAATATTCTGAGCTCCCTTCACCTGCCAAAACATTCCTGATTGTTTTGTTCGTTTTCCAACTACTGTTTTACATCCGGCTTCTATTACACCGGATCCGATGAAATAGCCTTCTTTTTTAAAGATGCCGTACATCATTCGCTTACTGTTTCTCTCAAGGTATTTTATCTCTCGCTCTCCAATTTTCCGGCAATGTCCCTTGCAGCAAATCTTCTTCTTAGCATCCTTTGCAATATCAAGTACTCGGTTGTCAT
>JAGLOJ010000118.1 GCA_023139045.1 Candidatus Sabulitectum sp. | reverse complement strand
CTGTGGCGAAAGGACGCCGCGAACTATTTGGCGATAAAGTGGAACGAGGCCGTACGCGACGCGCTGGTGGTTGGTGAATCAGCAGATACACCGAAGTTTGCCGTTAACTGCATTCTTACATGGTGGCAGCAGTGTGGCAGGGAGCAGTACCCTGATGCAAAACGGTTACTTATTCTGGCTGACGAAGGAGGTAGCAATGGGTATCGTTGCCGTGCCTGGAAGAAATTCCTGCACATAAAACGCGGTAATCAATCCGCCGATCTGCTCAGTCTATGCACTTCGCTCCAGGCAATCGGAAAACATTGATAAGCCGTAAATCCTGATTGTAGTCGAGAAAATATCACCTCTCGACAATCCACAAGAAACCGCCCTAATTCTATGAAAATGTGAAGTTATTTATGCGCCGTTCCTAAGTGGCAGAAAGAAATCTACAAGGCTTTTGCTGTGCCGATCCCTGTGTAGGTATAATCTGACGGGAATTTAGGATTCTATGGTCACAAGATTTGTCTTACGGCAGGCAAATCCACTTTGGTTTTTGACTGTACCGTGCTTGAAGGGAATCCAGCAGACTCTACTCTCGCAGTTAAGATGATCAGACGACTGCAGGAGAAATATGGAACTGTTCCAGAGAATGTAGCCATGGATGGTGGATTCTCTTCAAAGAAGAACCTGAAAGAACTGAAGAATCATGGTGTAGATGAAGTCTGTTTCTCAAAGAAGCGCGGTATAAAAACCAAAGATATGTGCTCCAGCAAAAAGGTTTACCGTAAGCTCTGGAAATTCAGGGCAGGAGTAGAGGGAATAATCTCCTGGCTGAAGAGATCATTCTCTCTAGACAGGTGCCCCTGGAGATAGTTCAGTTCATTCAAGAGCTATGTTTGGAGCGGCATTGTAAGTGCTAATTTGACCATGACCTGTAAGTCGTTGCTGTAAGAGGTATAAGAAGCCTGCAAAGCACGGGGCTGTGAAAAACTCAAGGGAATTCTGACACCCTTCGGATCTGAACTGCTCCAGAATCAGGAAATAGGGTAGGTGGACTTGGAAGAATGCGATGAATAGATTCTCAGAGAGTTATTTGTGAAGCCTGTTTCTGGACGGAAACTCCTTAGCGCTTCCTTTCGTGGCACAGATGCCTGATTTTTGCGCATTGGCAAATGTGATTATGGTAGCAGTTCATATTGACAGCCAAGCCAGTATATTATTGTTGTGGACGCTCCTTCTTCTTGAGGATTTTTAGTAAGTTTCGGCATAATGATTGGAGGCGGTTTTCCAGGCAAATACGCAGATTGTAAATAATTAAGCTCTTACGATCGGAACTGATGTTTTGTATATTATTGTTTCGTGTTTTCTTCTTTTATAAAGGGGCATGTTGTGAAACTTGATAACGCTATAATTTGTGTTACTGGCGGTGATGGCTTTTTAGGGCGTCATCTAATAGAAGAATTAAGATATTCTGGTTACTCAAATCTTTTCATTCCCACTATTGACAAATATGACTTACGCTCTTTGAAAGATATAAAAAGAATGTATGCTGATTCTAAAGCAGATATAGTTATTCATCTAGCAGCTGTAGTTGGTGGAATAGGCGCAAACAGAGAAAATCCAGGGAAATTCTTTTTTGATAATGCAATAATGGGGATTCAACTGATGGAAGAAGCAAGGCTTAACCATATATCCAAATTTGTCTCAATTGGAACTATTTGTGCCTATCCCAAACTGACACCTGTACCTTTTTCCGAGGATAACTTATGGAATGGTTATCCAGAGGAAACAAATGCTCCATACGGTTTGGCAAAAAAAATGTTACTTGTTCAAGGGCAGGCTTATCGACAGCAGTATGGTTTCAATTCTATTTATTTACTCCCAGTTAATCTGTATGGACCAGGTGACAACTTTGATCCTGCAAGTTCTCATGTGATTCCGGCACTAATTAAAAAGTGTATTGATGCAAAATTAGGCAATAAAAATAGTATAACTGTTTGGGGAACTGGTCAAGCTACTCGAGAATTTTTATATGCGAAGGATGCAGCCAAAGCAATTGTGCTAGCCACAGAACTGTATAATGGCGATTTACCAGTGAATTTAGGGGCCGGATTTGAAATCTCTATTAAAGATTTGGTTGAAATGATTGTTGAGCTAACAGGATTCAAGGGAAAATTAATCTGGGACACTTCGAAACCAGATGGTCAGCCAAGACGAATGTTGAATACAGATCGAGCAAAAATTGAATTCGGTTTTGAGGCACATACTAGTTTTCGTAAAGGTCTTCAGACCACGATAGACTATTATCTTAATCGTTCCAATATTTGATGCGCAATTATTAATGAACTTGTCCAAACATATTAGCTCGGAGAAACATCGCAGAGTGTTAATTGTAAATGGACAATTGTCACAAGATTACGGTACAGGTATTTATTTAACCTATTTGTTCTCTTCGTGGCCTGGCGAAAAGGTGGCTACTGTATCTCGATCTGCATATCCTTATGATAGTAAACTGTGTTCTTCACACTTCTGTATCTGTAGTGTAGCACCTCCGGCAAAGAGATTACTTGCCAGATCCCATAATACTTATCCCAACGACTCTTCAAAGAAAAGTTTTATTAGCTTATTTATCTTAATCAAGCCTTTGTTCTCTAAATTCTTTAGCAAGATCAAGCAGATTCTACGCTATTTTTTTGGTTTCAGTAAATTTTATAAAAGAACAGTCCTTTCAGACGATCTATTAGCTTGGATTTCTGAATTTAAACCAGAGATTATTTACGGAGGTATTTCTGATCTATCAACTCTGAGATTTCTCCGCAAAATACAGCAGCACACTAAACTTCCCTTGGTTCTGCACATTATGGATGATTGGTCTTCGACACTCTACAACAAGGGAGTTGCAAAATACACAATTAGACCTAGATACTTACATGAGTATGAGCATATGATGCGTCATGCCGATGTATTAGTAGCAATTTGCAAGAGCATGGCAGATGAATTTAGCATCCGATATCAACGGGATGTAATATACTTCCCTATGCCTACAAGTCTTGTAGAATATAAAGACATACATCGTACACAGTGGTCTAGCAGTAAACCGTTTATTGTCAGGTATGGTGGCAGGGTTGGTTGGAGTATTAGAGAAAGTTTAACCGATATTGCTCGTGTTATCAATAAATTGCAGAGCAATGGTTATCACATTGAATTTGAGATTGCAACTAATCAAACTGATATGATTCCTACTGCTTGTAGTGAATTTGATTGTGTTAGGATAGTCAGGCTTGCACCGCTTAGCGAGCTACCTTTGTTAAATAGTCTATGTGATATCCATCTAATTTGTTATGATTTTGACGACCTATCCATTACACAGGCCAGATATAGTATGCCAAGCAAATTACCATCCTGCATGGCTTCAGGTAATCCTATACTTGTTTATGGGCCACCCTGCCTACCAGTTGTTGAATATGTTCAACGAGAGAATTTAGGAAGTACTGTATATACCCGAGACGACAAAATGATAGAAACAGAAATGATAAAACTATTGGATTCCTGTTCTCTTCGAGAGTTTTATGGCACTAAAGCTAGGGCAATTGCTTTTGAAAGACACGATGCAACAATTGTATCAAATAGCCTAAGCAAGGTGATTGCATCTATTAACCAAGCACCTGTCGCCTATTCTAATTAGTATTTACTTGTTTTATGCGCAATTTGCATCTACATCTTCTAGTCTTAGTTTGATACGGAGTTGGAATGAAAGTAATTGATATTGTCTTTACGGTAGACTATGAAATCCATGGCAATGGCCAAGGCGAGTTTTCGGATTTTTGTTATAGACCTACTGAGTTGATGCTGGATATCGCAAACGTCTATGGTGCAAAAATATCCCTTATGGCTGAGATGGAGCATTATTTTTCGATGCAATTGTATCCTGATATCTTCTACAAAGATATCCGGTTATTTGAAGCACAGCTATCAAGAGCGATTAAAGAAAACCATGATGTACAATTGCATCTTCACCCGCAATGGCTTAAAGCTAGGTACCAAAATGGAAGATGGGAATTCCCATATACAGCTAATGAAATCGCGCTTCTCTGTAATAATTATGAAATAGCATTCGAGCGGGTGAGGAAATCAAAGGATTGGCTTACTCATAATTTGCAGTACTACAATTCTAAATATGAATGTGTGAGTTTTAGGGCTGGCTATTTTCAGATGCAACCTTCCTCTAACATAACGAGGGCTCTAATAGATAATGGTATTTTTTGTGACACCTCTGTTGTAAAGGGCCTATTTCGCAGTGGATGGAATGGTAATTTGGATTACCGGGATATACGAACACTAAATAGGCCGTACAGGGCGTCTATGGAAAATGTTGCGTTGGAGGACAAATCCTCCCCTGTGATTGAGTTTCCAATCAATGTAGTACAATATGATATTATTCTAAATAAATTCCTGAAAATCTTTGGGCACACAAAATATACTTCAGACTCCATTAGCAAAATACAAAAAATGAAAATCGAACAACTTCAGCAACATAGTCAAACAACCCAAATGGGTTATAAAGTCGATACAAAAATCAAAAAACTATTTCATCCAAAAAAGTACCGATACTTAGATTTTTGTCAAGAAGATCCCAATACGATCTTGTCATCAATTAAAATGATGCGCTGCGAAGATGATAGAAATCTACTGGTTGTTTTAATCGCTCATTCGAAAGATTTTGTATTCAGTAATCAATTCAAGCATCTACTCGAAGGGATCAATCAAATTCCTGAATGTAACTATCTCACTCTCCGAGAGGCATCGCGGAAGTATTATGAACTTATTAAATTACATTAAACAATCTGTTAGGAAATCTTTGCTATATCCATATCTAAAAACTGTTTTAAATTTGTTTTCTATGTCGAAAGTTAATCTTAGTCAAATAGCAGAATTACTAATAAATGATTTTGGAATAAAATATGGTGATACTATCATTGTTCATACATCATACAAGCATATTTCTGAGTGCGATTACGAACCCGAAGATCTCATATTTTTACTGAAAACTATTGTCGGCTCTAAAGGTAACATCATAATGCCATCGTTTAGGCGATCAAAAGAATTTTATAATCAAGTACCTTTTAATGTGAAATCTACTAAAGGTCGAAGTGGACTTATCAATGAAATACTCCGTCGGTCACCTGATACCGTCCAAAGCATACATCCATGGAAGTCTTGTGTAGTATGGGGTAAAGATGCACAAGAACTAACTAAAGATCATTTCAAATCAGAACGTGCTTTTGATGAAAACTCACCATACTACAAGGCAATGCTTTTACATGGTAAGTATGTGGGCATTGGAGTGGGCATAGAATTTTGTTCTTTCTTGCATACCATCGAAGATAATAATACTCTGTTGTTTGACGAAGTGTACGATCTTCCTATTACTCAAAAAATAGTTGGGCTTGATGGGTCTGTGTGTGAACGGAAATATAGACACATTTCAAAACAAACAATGACAACGCAATCAGTACCCAATATTACTAAGTATCTATTAGAACCATATTTTCAAGATACATTCATCCGAAATATACCTTTTTCTTATGCAGATCTCTCTTATTTGTATACAACTCTTGTTAAACTTGCAGAGGAGGGAGTAAGTATCCATAGTGCAAGCTCATCTGAAACAAAACGTGATCACATTCTATAGCTATTCATCAATACTCATCTGGCACTATAACCCCCATCAACAATCATATTCGTTCCTGTAATCCATTTAGAGGCATCCGAAAGTAAAAAGGCTACAGAATTGGCAATATCTTCAGGAGAACCAAAGCCTAAAGGATGACGTGCAACCTTTGATTCAATCTGCTGAACAGACAAAATGGAAAATTCTCTCGTTAGCATTTCAGTCTTTACCATTGCTGGAGAAACACAGTTAATTCTTTGCTTTCTTGTTCCAAGTTCAAGTGCAAGCGCCTTTGTTCCACTGATTAAAGCTCCTTTGCTGGCACAATAGGAAGAGAGTCCCACTTCGCCGACAACACCCATGATTGAACTGATCATGACGAAACTTGATGAATCTTCAGAATGCTTTTTCATGGAAATTGCCCTGACGAATTCAAACGCTGAAGCTAGGTTAACAGAGAGTATCTGTAGTAGCTTTTCAGGCTTATTTACTCGAAGCGGTAAAGTCATTGAAATCCCGGCTGAATGAACAAAACCGTTTATCTTGCCTGAAGTTTTTACTATGCTCTTAACAGTATCTGCGATTCCCTCATAATCAGTGAGATCGTAACTAACAATCGAATGACCATCCCCTGCCAGCTCTTCAGAAACACTTTGGAGTCTTTCCATATCCCTGGCAATTAGAACTACTCTTGCTCCCAATTGACTGCAGAGAACAGCAGTGGCTTTACCGATACCGGACGAGGCACCGGTTACTACAATCAACTTGTCTTTTAGGGTAAATAGTTCTTTAGAATCCATCAGCTGAATTTTTCTGGACCTGCGATTTTAATCAGATCGGTAACTTTGCTTACATTCTTTGTATCTGAGCCTGTTAACTGCATACCAAAGTTCTCATCAAAAAAAGCGATTAGAGACAATAGAGCAAGAGAATCAACTGAAATAGTTGTTTCTTCGTTTACCTCTTCCTCAAGCTCAAAAATATCTGCGATCTCTTCGAACAACTCTGACTTTTTCATTGTGTAACCTTTCTATATTGTAATGATTGTTGCACCCCAGGAATAACCGACACCAAATCCCACAAGCATAACCTTCTGACCCGGAGTAACTATATTTTTGTCAATACATTTCTTTAATGCAACAGGAATTGTTGCTGAAACAATATTCCCGGTTTCTTCCATGTCAATGAAGAATTTATCCTTGGGTATTTTGTCTTTCTTCCTGAGATAGTTGAGCATGAATTTGTTGGCCTGATGGTATATGAAATAGTCAATTTCATCTATGGACATGTTATTTGCAGCTAAAGCATTCGCTACCAATTTGGGCACATACTCAATTGTAAAATTGAATATCTCAGGGCCATTCATGTATATATGATTTGATGTATAGAAACTTTGTGTTCCGTAAGGGATTTCCTCTGGGGATATCTCCTTATCATTCCTCATCCCTCCATTTTTTACTATCAGATTCTCAGCCCCTGAACCGCTCGTCCCGAAAGAGAATTGATGAATCCTTTCTACATCAGCGGCAGAAATAATAGTAGCGGCTGAACCGTCTCCAAAGATTGCTCTATTTGCAACATCCTTCTCGTACATGTGTTTAGAATATGTTTCTGAAACAACAAACAGAACATTCTTGGCAATACCGCAAGAAATCAATCCCTTTGCTTGTGCTAGGCCATAGATGTAACCAGAACAGCCCAAGTTGAAATCATATGCTCCTATATTTTCACTCAAACCCAGTCTGTCTTGCAAAATACAGGCGGATGTAGGAAGAAAATAGTCTGGGCTTTGCGTACAAAGAATCAGGAAGTCAATCTTTGACTTGTCGAAATTCGCTAAAACTTTTTCGCATGCTTTCTCGGCCATATCCAATGCGGTTTCATCCTCATCGGCAATATGGCGTTGTCTTATTCCTATTTTGCTCTCGGTCTTTGAAGAATCCCATCCAGGGAAAAGTTCTTCAAGCTCTTTGTTATACAACACTTTCTCTGGAAGGTAATACTCTATACCGTTAATTTTAGAATTCACAATTTCGCATACCCTTCTGATTTATAGAACAATATATAGACACTAACCAGCTCTATTATCAACACATATATCTGCATAATTCATGTGTTTACTAGTTTTTTATATATATTATTTGGATCATAATCCGAGCCTTCCTCTTGTGATGGGATCTGTCCCAATCCAGCTCATGTAGTCTTTGAGACCTGCTTCAATATCACTCGATGGCTCAAATCCAAATGCATCTCTGGCTTGTGAAACATCCGCAAGACTATCTCGAACATCACCAGACCGCTCTGGCTCATACTCAATTTCTACGGATGCTTCTGAAACCTTCATCATTAGCTCTGCAAGATGGTTAATTGTAATTCTAGAAGCACTACCGATATTGAAAACACCTGTAGCTTCAGAAAGAGCAGATTTAATGTTTGCCTGTGCTACATCCTTTGCATTAACAAAATCTCGTGTCTGCTCTCCATCCCCAAAGATGGTTATGGGAATACCCTTGAGTATCCTGTCTGCGAAGATCGGAATCACATTGCCGTATGCATCGAATCTCTGGTGAACGCCAAATACATTGAAATAGCGCAAGCATACAACGGGTATGCCGTACAACTTCATGTAAGCAAGGCAATCCTTCTCGGCTGCTAACTTACTGACACCGTAGGGAGAATCCGGGTCTCTGGGGTGATCCTCTTTAATAGGAATAGTCTTGAGCTCGCCGAAGATGCCTGCAGAAGAACTGTACACAAGTTTTTTTACTCCGGTTGCCCTTGCAGCTTCTAGAACATTCAAAGTTCCCAGAACATTAATTGTTGCATCTGAAATGGGGTTATCTATTGCTCTCTTGTTACCTACGCTGGCCGCAAGATGAAAAATGTAGTCTACTCCGGCAGCAGCCTCTTTTGTTACATCACCATCAACAACAGACCCCTCAATGAACTCTGCCTTCTCTGGAACATTTGATCTATAACCACTGCTGAGGTCATCAAGAATTCGAACACTGAAACCCATCTCAAGCAGTTTATTCGCAATGTTTGACCCAATGAATCCTGCCCCACCGGTTACTAGAGCTTTCACTTTTTTCCCTTCAGATATCGCGTTATTTGCCAAGAAGCTTCTGATTACGCTCACGCCACTCCTTATACGGAGTTGCATCTTCAACAAGCCCCTCGATCATTGATTCCCAGGAGGGTCTTTCAAATCCTGTCTCGCCAAAGAATCTTGAAGAGTCAAGGCTTCTATCGCAAGGCGTATCCTCAAATGGCTCAACAGTAATATCAAGTCCCCAGGCTTCTTTGATCATTGAGATCAATTCAAGCTTACTAACGGGATTACTTGACACATGCCATAACCCGGTAAGGTCTGGTCTTTCTGAAACTGTTTTCTTAATAAGCCTGGCAATTGCTTCTGTAGTAAAGCCCGAATAAACAGCATTTTTGTAGCCTTTGACAGTTTTGCCCTGCTGAGACAAGAACCACTCAAGAAGAGCTGTTGAACGAACCCACTCTCTACCAATAATTGATGTACGCACCGTAAGATGAGGGGCGTAGTTTACTTCCCCAAGAGCTTTAGATTTCCCATACAAGTCCATAACATCAGAAGGGTCATCTTCTGTGTAATTACCCTTATCTCCAGAGAATACACAATCAGTACTCACATGCACCAGTCTTGCTCCGGAGGATGAACAGATTTGAGCAAGGTTGTGTGGCAACACTGAGTTCATCTGGATTGCCAGAATGTGGTCTGAAGCTTCCTCAAGCTGCTTGATAAGCCCAATGCAGTTCACAACAACATCTGGTTGCACTTCTTCAATAAGAGATTGAAGAGCTGCATAATTCAGAGCATTTACCCCGATGTGTATTCTTGAAGCAGGTACTTCCTTGTAAACAGGAAATGCCGATGTGTAATCTCGAAGCCCCAGAAAAGAAGCATGAGTTTCATAATCTTCATTGAACACCTGAAATACCTTATGACCAAGCATTCCGTCACCACCGAGAACCAGTACTTTCTTAATCATGAAGATACCCCGTAACTATTCTTACAACTGTTGATGAAACATCGGGTGCAAGATACTCGGAAGGAGGATCCCAACTGGGAGAGGAGCTTGTTACCAATTCAGTCAACTCAAGAATCTTATCAGGATTGCCTCCTGCAAGTACATTACTGCCGCAGTCTATTGTCTCCGGTCTTTCTGTTACATCTCTCAAGGTAACCGTAGGCACCTTGAAAATACAGCATTCTTCCTGAACCGTACCACTGTCTGAAAGAACACATTTAGCATTCTTCTCTAAATTAACAAAGTCGAAAAAGCCCATTGGTTCCATGTACTTAACATTCCCAAGTTTCTTCTCCAAAGCAAAGGAATTAAGTTTGTTTCTTGTACGGGGATGAGTGCTCACAATCATCGGCAAGTTAAACTTACTTCTCACCATTTCAAGAGCTTTTGCAAAGCCCTCTAATCTTTCTGGAATATCTACATTCTCCGCTCGATGGAGTGTTGCGAGGAAGTATTCTCCCTTAACAACACCGTAGCTGTTCATTGCAGTTGAGCTGTCGATCTTATCTTCAAAATGGTTCAACACTTCGAAGATCGGGTTACCCGTCACATATATCCTTCTTGAAGGTATTCCCTCTGCAACCAGATTCTCTTTGCTCCTGTTGGTGTATGGCATAAGAATCGAACTGGAATGATCAATAACTCTTCGGTTTACTTCTTCAGGCACTCTATCGTCATAGCACCTGTTCCCAGCTTCCATGTGATAGACAGGAATACCCATTCTTTTTGCTACGAAAGCGGAAAGACCACTATTGGTGTCACCAAGAATCAATACTGCATCTGGTTTCTTCTCTGAAAAAACCTTCTCACAACCAGTGATGATCTGACCAATCTGAACACCAAAGGATGAAGTATCAACGCCAAGATAGATATCTGGCGTTCTTACTCCCAGGTCTTCAAAGAAGATATCACTCAGCTTGTTATCATAGTTCTGCCCTGTATGTACAAGGATGTGATCAACAGCTTCATCTAGCTTAGGAATAACTGTAGAAAGCCGAATAATCTCTGGGCGTGTTCCAAGAACAGTTACTACTCTCATCGAAGTAACTCTCCTTCTGCACTTGCAGACTGTTGTTCAAGCAGCAAACCATATCCTTCAAGAAGAGTGTGAAGCTCTTCTCTTGTCATAACACAATCCTTGGAACTGTACTCCGACTGCAAAGCCCTTTCAATCTGACCGTTTTCTTTTACCTCGGGAAGTATTGAAGAAATAGAGTAGAAATTCCCGCGATCTTCAGTCAGGAAAGACTCTTCCTCTGAAACAAGAATCTCATGGATTTTCTCACCCGGTCTGATGCCGGTGATCTTGGTTTCAATGTCTCTGTCTCCAATAAGCACAGCAGCAAGATCAGTCATTCTGGCAGATGGCACACGAGGTATATATGTCTCGCCGGGCCTGGCATCATTCAGTGCGGCGAAGATAACATCAACTGCCTGGTCCAAACTAAGAAGAAATCTCGTCATATCACTTGTTGTTACCGTAACCGGCCCACCACTCATTATCTGCTTGTGAAAGAGTGGTATGACCGACCCGCGAGAGGCAAGCACATTGCCATAACGCACACAGACAAATCTCGTGTTGGGGCAACGCATATTTCCCTGAATGAATATCCTTTCCTGAATGGCCTTTGTCATTCCCATAACATTCACAGGCTTGCAGGCCTTATCAGTTGAAATACCAATAACGGTTTCAACATTCAGCCCGTGCTCCTGGATTGCTCTGACAATGTTTTCCGGACCATTAAGATTAGTCTTCACTGCCTCAAATGGGAAATACTCACAAGTAGGTACCTGTTTTAGTGCTGCAGCACTGAACACTATATCTGCATCTTTAACTGCTGAAGCAACAGAATGAAAATCTCGCACATCTCCGATTCTGAACTCCAATAAGCGCTTAAAGTTATTGTATATGATCTCATCCGTGGCCGCAACAACATGCTCGTACTCAACGCGCATGAAGTGCTGTTTGGCTTCGTCGCGGGAAAGAATTATGATTTTTTTTGGAATGCCTATTTCGCCGCTCAATAGCCTTTTCGTAAGTACCTTTCCCAGTGAGCCTGTACCGCCTGTGATAAGGACTTTTTTATTCTTCAGTGGGAGCATACATTTCTCCTTTGAGGTATATTGTTTCCCTTAATAAATTTAATTACTCTCTACAGCTTGTAATATATCGTAAAACGCTTAAATTAGTTATTGTCAAAATATTCATCATAATACTCACCGAGAAAGGAACCTATCCTTTTTGCAGACGCCTCAATAGAGAAATGATCTTGCGCTACTTTTGCTCCCATAAGACCAATCTCTCTTGCTGAAGAATCTGTTATTGCTTGAACTGTTTTTTCAGCAAAAGAACTTGCAGTAGAGTCCATAACCAAATAAGCTGATTGCAAATCACTTAAATATATTGGAATGTCACCAGTTCCTGTGGTTATAACTGGCTTTCCTGTTGCAAGATACTCGCCTAATTTTGTTGGAAATCCAGCTCTGGAATACTCACGGAAAGGTCTGGGTAAGACAAAAGCATCTGCCATACGATATTGCTGAATTACTTCAGAGTGTGAAATTTGTCCATGAAATGTAATGTTCGAGAATGCTTTAGTCTTTGAATAATGCTCTTTGTACTTTTGTAGAATGTTTTTGGTTACCCTAGGCGTAGAGCCGCCACCCAAAACATGCAATTTCATATCCGGTAGTTCTTTCTGAACAAGTACAAACATATCAAGTAAAATATGCATTTCTTCTTCATGCCCTAAATTACCACTGTAAACTAGATTCTTTATCGGTTGCGAAGTGGGAAACGCTGAAACTTGAATAGCTTTAGTGTCAACAATAATTGGGTTAAGCAAAGATGGTTTGGTTCTTCCATGCTCTATAAAGAGATCTCTTAGATATGTAGTTATTGGCATTAAGTAATCATAACCGTTCGCTATTTGACGGAAATTACTTGTTGTTTCATTAAATTTATGATTTGTAACACTTGGATGTTCTAATATAGGCAGCAAATGCCTTGCTCCATTTCGCTGGATCGCTTCATTTTTTCTTGCTTCTCTTTCATTAGAAACTACTCCACCCATTGGTGCTATTATTGAATAATATTTTCCAAACTTTTCAAGATAATAGTCTTGAATTACTGGCAGAAAAACTGCTCTTAACTTAGGAGTTTTCATGATGGATGTAAAAGGAAATGACATTGAAAAAAACTGTACTCCGTCTAAAAAAAACGAAGAGAATCTATTTTTAGAAAGATATTGAATTGTAGGCTTGAAGTTAGCAATAGCAAATGCCTTTGCAATGTTTTTTACCCACACATTAACAGCAGCAGGTGTACTAGGATCAACATAAGGGACCTGAAATAGAACTGTTTTCTTGCACCTTTTACTCCGGTTCATATTAGTGCTTGCCCTTTTGGCTTTTCTCTATTTCTTCAATAAAATCTTCAACATGTGCTGCCTCTGGAAGAACATGACCATCAATCCAATTCAGTTCTCTATCCCAATGTCCTGGACAATCGAACACGGCCTTACTTTGATAAGCATAGCTTATTTCTACTATTGTAGGTTTACCTTCCTTGTCTATTAAAAAATCATAGGCCATAGATTGGAAATTGTTCTGAAGACTTATGTTGTGAGCAATTCTAACCATTTCCATGTTAATACCTTTTACACTATAATCTATTTTACCACTACCTGAAGCCCGAAAATCGCCATCTCGATTGAATCGCCTGAAAGCGAATGCCCTATTCCCAATAACAGTTATTCTCGTATCAAAATCATTCGCCGGCATAAATTCCTGAAAATATGCATACCCTCTTTCATTGGGCCAAATTTCTCTCAATCGAGGTCTTTGTTTAAGAAACTCCTGAAGTATTGGTCTCGGCAAATGGAGAACACTATTTCTAGCAAAATCTCTCCAAATCCTGTACGGTGATCTCTTGGCTCCTCCTGCTTCCCCACTAATACCTTTGAGAGAAAACATTCTTCGAGTGTATCTCTCTGCATCCTGCTGATTCCTTAAAATATATACAGCAGTAGAGCCTGCACCTCTTTTAAGTTTTGCAACAACAGGAAATTCGCATTGATTATGTACCCAATGCATAGCATCCTCTTCATTCCAAAATATATTTGTTTCAGGGGTTACAATACCCATTTGTTTGAACAAATATGCTTGAGAGACTTTATTATCAAAGTGCCATCTAGTTTCTAGATTTGGAAAAACAGGTTTTCTTGCCCCGATTTCCAGAGAAGACAGAACCGAAGAAGCTGCGGATTGCATCGAAGGTTTCATGTCAATATGCCACATAACCCCATCAAACCGCAAAGCCTTATCAAATTCCGAAGACTTTCGCAAATCGAGAAGAACACATTCATGACCAGAGTCAATAATTCGTTTCTCCCAAGATTTCCAATAAGAACCCGAATCCTTCTGAACTGCAATCTTAATCATTTTCTTCCATTTCAAACTGTCGATACTTTTGTCCCCTATACACTAAGCGGGAACACTTGATACACTCTATTCAAAGCTGCTTTGTTGGCAAAGCACAGAGAGAATCTTCCAGTACTCTCAGCATTGACACTCATCCATCAAAGACTGTTCTATTATATATAAAGGAATGTAGAAAATTCATATCCAAAGAAATAGCACATCATTCAGGTTTAGTATTGTAAGATATAGAAAGCGCACATGAAAAAAATTCTCTTATGTATCCCTACCTTGCATGGAGGCGGAGCCGAAAGAGTCTTCAAGTATATTATCGAATATTTAGATGAAGCGGAATACCAAATTCAACTGGTACTTCTTCAGAATAGTACTGATCTGACTTCTCTCTTCCACGAGAGAGGAGTTGTCGTTCATAACCTTAAATGCCGACTACCTCTTGCTTTCTTTAAATTACCTTTACTTATACGCAAAGAAAAGCCTGATATTGTTCTAAGCACTATTTGCTATATGAACATTGTTACCGGCTTTTGTAGCTGGCTGCTTAAGTCATCCAATTCTGTTTTTATTGCGAGGGAAAGTGGCATTCCATCGATAAGAGTTCAGTATACCAAGACATTTTGGAATTCACCCTGGTTCTATAAACTCGCGTACAAACAATTGGATTGTGTTATTTGCCAATCGAAAGATATGGCAAGAGAAGTCCACGAATTGTACAAGGTTCCTAGCGAACTAATTTTCACAATCAGTAATCCCGTTGATATAAATTTTGTTAGATCACAGGCATCGAGGAATTCCCCACTCTCTTTTTCAAAATCCATGATAAACATCTTGGCTGTAGGGAGATTACATCCACAAAAGGGATATGACCTATTGATACAGGCACTGGCAAGAACAACTAAAAAGAATGTTCATCTCCATATACTAGGTACGGGCGGTTCTTTTGATCAACTAACCATCCTTGTAGAAAATTTGGGATTATCCGATCGTGTCACTTTTTACGGCTACGTAAATAATCCGTACCCATTTATGCGAAATGCAGACTTGTTTGCTATTAGTTCAATAGCTGAAGGATTTCCAAATTCGCTACTCGAAGCACTAGCCCTAGGATGTCCATCTATTGCTTTTAATGGAATTGGTGGCACCAAGGAACTAATTGAGCAGGATGTTAATGGATCGCTCGTGGAGCTCGGCAATATAGATCTACTGGCTAGCGAAATAGATCGATGTTCTTCTGCATTATTTGATCGAAAGAGAATAGCAAGCAAAATAGCTATAAGATATGATGTTTTCACAATAATTAAGATATATGAATCTGTATTCCTTAGAACGATCAGTAGGAAACAATTTCACTGACGAAAGGCATTTGTAAGTTATGAATTTTTTAATCTTCGAAGCATACACAGATGCTAATGTTGGCTCTTGTGCCCTGGTCGAGAATGCAATAGCGGCCGTAAAATCGCGTTTCCCCAATGCTCATATCAAAGTAATGGCTCATCGTCCTTCCTACTTCCATTCACTTTATGGTGTCGATGCAATTGCCGATATATTCAAGTATCCCTTTCTGCAAACAAGATCAAAACAAATTCTCTGGTTAGGAAAAACCATTTGTTGGATGTCATATTGTTGGCTTCTTGCTCCGTTACTCAGAACAACAAATAGGGCGGTGTCCAGTCTTCCCTTAAGAACAAAGTTGGAGGCTTTTCTTTGGGCAGATATTGCAATTAGTGTTGGAGCTGAACGTATCAATGATAAATACTTTAAAAATATAGCTTTCTCCTTGTATACATATTCTTTAATCCAAAGACTGCACAGAAAACTTGTTTTGTTTCCTTCCACTATTGGTCCACTTATTTTCAAACCCTCTCGAATTGCAACAAAAGCGGTGCTGAAGCGAATTGATCTCATATTTACCAGAGATGAGTTGTCTGCAACTATTGTCGAGAACCTCATTGGCCGAAACTCCGGCAATCTTATTAGATCAATCGACTTGGCTATTTTGCAGTCGTTTTCGAGAGCGAAAGGGGCACAGAAAATACTACCTTTCAGGGCCAAGAAAGCAATTGTAGGAATCTCTGTAATGCATTGGAGTTATTTCAAAAACAAAGTGGAAACCCCTTTCAGCAACTACAAAGCATATACCAAGCAGTTCGCCCTTTTGGCCGATGCACTAATTGATTGCTACAAGGTTCACATTGTATTTTACCCTACAAACTATCATACTCACGGATGTAGGGAAGATGATGTAACTGCTGCGAGGGATGTTCTAGGGCAAATGAAGAACAAGTTGAGAACAACCATTGTGGAAACTCTACCAACCCCTTTTCAACTGAAAAGCATGCTGGCCTGCTCTGAAGTAAACATTACTACTAGGATGCATGCATGCATCCTTTCCACCAGCAGTGGCACACCCACAATTTCCGTTAACTACTTGTTTAAGATTCGCGAGTATATGGAATCTCTTGGTCTAGAAAGGTTTTCTATTGATATAGAAGAATTCAACTCCGAATGGGCTCTTGCCGCCTTTGAGGAAATGTGGAGAGAGAAAGAGAAATGGCGAAGTAATCTTGCTCTAGTTATGCAAAGCAAAGAAAAACTTCTTTCTTCTAGTTTGGATCACCTTCATGATCTTGTTTGACGAACAGAAGCAGTTTGCTTTCTACCCCCAAAGATGTTGTCAGTGTGGAGCATGCCTGGCAGTGTGCCCGACTGGTGCTCTTTCTATGGAAGCTTCAGAAAATGGCTTGTTCAAGATCGAATGTGATGATTCTTTATGTGTTGGATGCCTCAAATGTGAGGATGTTTGCCCTGCAAAGGATCTGACATCATCTGTTCTTACAGATGAAGAATGGACAAAGGTTTCCTCTTCTTTTCTCGCTTTTTCAAAAAACTCTAATGCCAGATTCTCTTCTTCTTCTGGTGGCGTTGTAAGAACTCTAATACGACTATCTCTGGAAAAGGAAATTGTTGATTACGTTTACTGTGCAGTAAAAACAAACCATTTCCCCTTCGCCAAAGGTGGATACTTACAGAAAGGCAGTGACCTCTCTGTAATTGTTAACTCTACATACATGTCATTCCCACTGCTTCTTGATTGCAAACTCCTTTCCCCTGGAACAAAATTGCTTGCAGTTGGCACAAATTGCCAATTGCTGGCTTTTGACAGATTTTATGAGAACTCCAATATTGAGCTTACCAAGATTGCTCTTTTCTGTAAGCAACAGAAGCACATCGGTTATACCCAATACCTACATAAAACGCTAAATAAGTCTTTCTTATCAATCAAACAGCTATCATACAGAGGAGAGGGATGGCCAGGGCTATCTCGGATTGAAAATGCTTCGGTTAACTATGCAAGATTTGCTGCATTGCCTTTTGGTAAACGGTTATGGAATGTTCCAGCATGTTCAGTTTGCTCAAATGCCCTGGCAACATCAGCAGATATTTCTATTGGAGACCCTTGGGAGATAGTAACTGAAGAGGAAGCAAGGGGAGGAATGTCTCTATGCGTAGTACTATCAGAACAAGGGGATTCTCTAGTCAAAGCTGCATATAGTGACTTATCGTTTAAGCTCATTGACTTAAATTTGGTTAAGAAATCCATTGGCTGGACACAACTGAAAAAGCGAGTTCACACAATACCGGCTCGTATACATCAATCAAGAAATTTGCGGTCTAAAATTAGAGTTTTCCTGTTTGACATGCAATGTTGTGTCCTTGAGCATCTACTCTCACGGGTAACATTATCACAACGCTTCTTGAGAATACTTTCTAGAGTTCTTCCATCTGAGTAAACACAGAAAAGAGAGTCCCTTGAAAATTCTATTCATAGTCACTTACCTGTACCATCGAGGTGGAGATAGCAATCATGCATTTGCGGTAGCTAAAGAACTCGAGGCAAGAAATCATCAAGTATTCCTCTTTGGTATGCAAGACAGCAAAAATATCCCAAAGCTCATCGGTCCATTTGCCCCCAGGGTTGATTATAGGGAAATTCTGAAAAGCAAAAACCCGATTCGTATACTAAAAGCTTTTGGTTCAATTTACTCTTTTCCAGCTAGAAAAGCTCTTTGCTCGTTCATTGAAAAGCACGGACCATTTGATATTGCTCATATCCACAGCACACATCATCAGTTAACAATGTCTACTATTAACGCAATCAAAAAACATCAAATCCCATTTCTATGGACTCTACATGATTACAAATTGATATGTCCAAATACTTCTCTATTTAATGACAGAACTTCTTTGAAATGCCTTGAACATGGAAATAGAAGCCCTTTTTGTATCATTCGACATCGATGCAAAAAGAATAGTCTTCCTGCCAGCTTTTTAACCGCTCTTGAAAGCTGGTTCAATTACGCAGGCAGCTTCTATAACGATCCTGAATGCTATGTGTCACCTAGTTCTTTCCTAAAAAGACTTATAGTTGAAAGGCAGGTTACCAACCGCCCGATCAGTGTCATTCCTAATTTCTCCCCAATATTACCAGAAAAGACAAAAGCTTCAATCGGGGAAGATTTTGTCTTTATCGGGAGAATCTTACCTGGCAAAGGTATTGATACTCTCATCAATGCATTTTCTAAAGTTCAAGAGAAGACAAAAGGCAAGCTAATTATTATTGGTTCAGGTCCCGATGAAAATCAACTGAAAAAACTCGCAGAAAAATTACTTCCTGCTAATCGATATGAATTCACAGGACATATCGACTCTTCCAATGAGATTACAAACTACTATCATCAAGCCAGATGCATGGTTCTACCAGCAATTTGGTATGAGAATATGCCTTTGTCTATACTCGAAGCTTTTGCCCATGCTAGACCAGTTATCGCTTCAGACATCGGCGGAATACCGGAAATGGTGATCGATGGGGAAACAGGCCTATTATTTCAGCCGGGCTCTGTTTCTGAACTCGTAGATAAACTGCTATTCTATAGTTCAAATGCCGATAAAGCTCGCATTGCAGGGCTCAATGGATGGGAAGCAGTTAAGAGCAAGTTTTCTCGAGAACAGTACATTGAAGAGATTCTCAAAGTTTACAACAATGTTGTATCTGGAGATTACAGACAATAGCGTCCCAGCCCACTCCGCAGCCCCACATCTAAAAGTTACTTGGAAGTTTTTCTTTCCTTCAGCCAAGAATTAGCTCAAATCAGTACGCTTGCCCTGCCTGAGTCTTGTCTTCTGTTTCAATACCCACAAAGCAGGGACAATTGGGTTCTTCCTCATTGCAGGTACCGCGGTACCAGTCATCCAGCAGTTTTGTTTACAGTTTTTGACCTGTTCTCTCAAAATTTCAGCCTGTTTGCTATTCCAGATTTCATCGAAGGACTGCTTTGTGAGATCTCCCATGATCATTGGTTCAATGGAACCATTGCATGCAAGAATCCGCCCATAAGGATCGAGAAAAAAGGAATCTGTCGCTGCACCACAAGGCAGTGAACGGATCTTGCCCTGAACATGCTTAAGAAGCCCCTGGTTAATGTATGCTCTCAGCCAGTCTTTGAATTTGCCTTTGAGTAACTGCTTTCTACTTGATGTAAGAAGCGCTTCAATAAATTCCTGCATTGCCTCTTCAACCTCTGTGAAGTTATCTACTTTGTTGTCTGTCTTCCTGAAGTAGAATGAATTGTGAACCACGGCATTTGCAAGCTGACATTCCAGAGCCGAACACATCTGGTAAACAGGAAGGAGGTCTCTGCAGTTTTCACCGGAGATTGTCATAGCAAAACCTATATTTTTAACACCATTAGCTCTCAGCTTTAGAAATGATCTCACCGCCCTGTCAAAACCATTCGGAATTCCGCGGAGTTTATCATTCATCTCAGGAAGACCTTCAATACTGATTCTCACACCGATGTCACTGTGCTTCTTTGTAACACGATCCAAAACACTGGTAAAAAAGCCATTCGTTGATATTTCAACACCATGAGATTTCTTTACAACAATATCTAGAATTTCATCAATGTCTTTACGGAGAGTTGGTTCACCACCGGTGATATTCAGTTTGCTTATTCCAGTGGGAAGTTTTTTAAGTATCTCGGGCTTAAATTCCTCACTGGGCTTCGTGGGGAACTTCCAGATATCACACATTCCGCATTTCGCATTACATCTGTAAGTAGTAATAATATTTGCTTCCAATTTAGAAACTCCGTTCTATTAATAAAATTTTTGCTTTCATTCAGCCAACCCATGAGGCAAGCCTCGGGGTATTACTGGCCGAACTTACACACCCTCCGGGCGGACGCAAAATTTGCTGGTGCGGAAACGTCGCAAGCAGCGGGGAATTGAACCCTCCTCTAGATTAACGATATATTCTATGTCTACATTTTGCTTGATACCTTGACCATGCAAGAATAATTTCTTCTTCCAAGTAACTTAAAATCT
>JAGLOJ010000117.1 GCA_023139045.1 Candidatus Sabulitectum sp. | reverse complement strand
GCTGTGTATGGCGCCCATTCTACGCTAAAAATACTTACACTGCATAAAAGCAATGTGAGCATAATACACAGAATTTTAATTGTGCGTTTTTTTTCTGACATAAGTCCTGATATCTTTTTAGTCATAATATCTCCTTTGTTTTTTTATTTATGCTGTAAATAATTTTATCCTTTTACCTCCTTAATCATTAATTCAGCATAATTTTAATTTAAGGAGCCTCTTGCAAAAATAATTTTTCAAAGAGCCTGATTTCACATTAATATACTTTAAATTATGTGTAAAATAATATTTTATCTTATTTCATGAATAATAGTGAAAAAAGAGCATTGTTTTTTTATATAGCTATTTTCAAGACGGATCTATCCTGAAATTGTTAATATGTAACCCCAATTAACTAACTTTTTTAAATGATTCAGGTTTGATTATATACTGCAATATTTTTATTGCAGTAAGGACAACTACTCCAAACATTAAATGTTGCATTACCTTTTTGTTTCCCTTAACATAGATCGCTGGCCCAAAAAGCCAATCTTTTAAATGTGCATTACTACGTTCAACAACACTTCTATTTTTATAACGTTCTTTTTCAGCAGGAGTAAAATCTACTTTTTTGCTTCTTCTCTTATTATGATCAATTATTGGTATTCTATCTCGGCTTTTAATATATTCTCTTATGGTTCCTGCATCATATGCTGCATCCATTAATGAATAAAGTGAAGTAACACGATTTTCTGTTATCTTTTCCATAGGTATTGCAAGTTGATTATCATATACATTAGCTCCTGTTAATACTGCTGTTATTGGGAGTCCAAAGTCATTAACATCAAGATGAAGCTTATAACCTTTCCAATGATTCAATTTACCTTGGCTATTTTTCTTACACCCCCATGCAGCGTCCTTATTAATTTCTGCTAAAGCTTCTTCCGGAGTCTGATTTACTTGCCGTTTTATTCTCGGTTCTTCTTTGGGTTCTACGATTTCACCTTTTTTAGGTCTTCCGCGTCTTCTTTTATTTGTTGTTTTTACATTTTTCTTTTTATTTGCAGGTTTTTCTCTGGCATGAATAGCTGTAGAATCTCTACTTATATGTCCAATTAGGATACCTGAAACATTTTCCTTTATCATTCCTGTATGAATTTTTTGATTTACTTCTTCTTCAGAAAAGAAATTAAACGCTCTTGAAAGAGTAGATTCGCTTGGAACTTTTTTTTCTATCATAAAACCGCATATCTTTCTTAAGTTTCTATCACTTTTTAATCTATTTATTAGTTTACGATTACTGGATATTTGTAAAACTGACTTTGCAATAAAACTTCTATATATTGCGCGCCTGCTAATAGATGGACGACCTCTTCCTAGAGGCTCTTTATCAAATAAATACTTATTTTCAAATATTATTCTAAAGATATTTACTAAGGCCATGTGTTCTTCTGTTGGGAAATCATCAAATAAAAAACGGTAATCAAAATCAAATTCAAAAACGGGTTGAACATCACCCAGTACTTGTATTATTGTTTTCATTGGATAGGTTAAACTCCTTGTGATTTTGTTTAGTGCAATTCGATTTTACAAGAAAAGGTTAACCTATCCAATGATTTTAAATAAATGCAACTTTAAATTATTTTTGCAAGAGGCTCTAAGGTTTGTTATTTTTTAATAAAATGAG
>JAGLOJ010000116.1 GCA_023139045.1 Candidatus Sabulitectum sp. | reverse complement strand
GGGCTTGTTGCTAAAGTGATTGAAATGCGCTATAATTATTGAAGTTTCGTTTGCTTGGTTGTTTTTGTTGTTTATTTTGGGATTTATCTCGATGCAGGGAAGTAAAAATCATCAGGATTCGTTGTTTGTGTGTGTTGCTATGAGCGATCTTGTGCCAGCTGATCATCTTGTTCGTAAGCTCAACAAGGTTGTCGATCTGGACTGGGTTCGGCTTGCGACTGCTGATTATTATAGCGGAATGGGTCGGCCTTCAGTCGATCCTGTTGTGATAGCAAAGATGCTGCTGTTAAGCTTTCTTGTCGGCATTGATTCTGAACGTGAGTTGCTTCGTCAGATTCAGGTCAACATTGCTTATCGCTGGTATCTTGGTTACAGTCTTGAAGAAAGCGTTCCCAACCACAGCGTTTTGAGCAAGGCTCGTCGTCGTTTTGGCAAGGAGTTTTTCGAACGTCTTTTTTCTGAAGTTCTCAGTAGTTGTCGCGGTGCGGGTCTGGTTGATGGTGATACGATTCTGGTTGATTCTACGATGATACATGCAAACGCATCGATGGACAGTATCAAGACATACTGGCGTAAGCTTGAAGACAAAACTGATGATGGAATTGACAGCAAGAGTACTCTTGGTTCCAAGAAGTCCGGCAGCAAACTCAGCCAGAGCCGACGTTCGACGACTGACCCGGATGCGACATTTATCAATAAACCCGGACAGAGAGGAATAGGCTACAAGGCTAATGTTGCAGCCGACAGTGCCAATGGAGTTATAACAGCTGTTACGGTTTCGACCGCTGAAGTCGACGATACGGCTGCAGTACCAGAACTGATCGAAGCTAACCCTGACGCCTCTACGATAGTGGCAGACGGCCTTTACGGATCACATGACTGTTTGGAATATTTGCAGGAACGTGGTCTTGAGACGGTGATAAAACATCGCGGCGGTGGCAACAAACACGGCAAGCTGGCAAAGAGTGAATTCGAATATAGATCGATTGATGATTGTTATATCTGTCCGCAAGGAGCAACGCTGAAGCGAACACGAACCGATAGAAAAAAACGCAAGGCTATCTATAGTTGCTCCAGTGATCACTGCGATGTATGCAGCCTGCGAAGCCAGTGTATCGGCGAGCGGCAAGCCGGATCGGTTCGCCAGGTGACACGTTATGATACACCTTATATTGAACGTGCCGAACAAGCCGTTGGTACGCGACGAGGCAGGAAGCTTCTTACGGTTCGTCAAACGTGTATCGAAGGATTGTTCGGCCAGGCAAAGCAATGGCACGGGTTGGCTCGAGCACGTTGGCGAGGACTTGAGCATGTCGAAATACAGGCTTTGATCACAACGGCTGTGCTCAATATTAAGAAGCTGATCAAGGCCGCCTTCAACGGTGGCAGCCGAAAGATTAACACTGCTGCCAAGTACGTAGCCAACGCTGTTTTTGGAGTTATATTGGCATTATGTTCAATATTTTCACGTGAAAATCGCTGTGCAGCAAGATTAGAAATTGGTTAAGGCAAAACTAGCTGTGCAGCATGAAATAAATTAGAAACACAGAAAAAGGGTCTTTAGCAACAAGCCC
>JAGLOJ010000115.1 GCA_023139045.1 Candidatus Sabulitectum sp. | reverse complement strand
TATGAAGAGTGTTATGAAAAATAAATTTAACTTAGACCAAGTGGTGACTATTTTAGTAATAGTAGGATTGATAGTAACAGCAATAGTGAAAGGAGTATAACATGCCAAGTAAAAGTCAATTAAGAGCTAAGAGGCTCAAGCGTAAAAAGAACAAAGAGAAGCGTAATGGCGGGTAGACCTTTTAAGGAAAAACGTAACAAGGACGTACCGGAAGATTGGTCATGTTCTAGGTGTGGTTGTTTTCAAGATGAAGTTAATTTCTCACTAATGACGAGTGGTAAACCTTATGCTAAATGTATAAAGTGTAGGAATGAGTTACAAGCTGAGAGAAGAAGAAGACTATTAATACCTAAACATGAGAGACAACAAAGTTTTGTTGAAAGATTTAATAAGTATTTGGAGGAAAAAGAAGATGAAAATAGTATTACATAAAGGGGTGTATAAAGTAGTTGACAATATTAATAGGGTTGCACTATTATATAACCCATTAAATAGGTTGGACGATATATTCCTTAAAACCAATGGTTGGAAAACTGGTACAAAAGAAGTTATAGAGGATTATGAGTGTGAAGATGTTATCTTTGATAACAAATTTGGTATCAAATCATTCAAAGACCTAAAACATAACGTTGCGGCATATCTAATTAAAAATCAGATTGAAGCTAATATTCCTAGTGCCTATAAACGTGCATATAAAACTAATAAACATCTTTATGATGGGAGATATGATGAATAAAGCAATAATGAGTACAAGCGCTACTATGCACTATCTCTTACATATAGAGAAGTTATCTATAAAAGAGATACGCATAATACTTGGTGAGAGACTAGCAGTAGCTAGAGAGATGTTGGCTGGTAAAAGAAATTTTACTAAACAAAATTATTTGGACTTAATATTTAACTTCCCTTCGTTAGAGGGTCGTGTTGAGTTCTATGAAAATGTAAAAAGAGAAGGATAAGTAGATGAAAGATATAATTATAGATGAAAATTATGAGGGTGTTGTAAATAAAGGTTATTGGTTTGAATTTAGTGGAAATTTAATAATAAATGGAAATGCAATAATCAAAATTAATTTAATAGTTGAGGGCTACCAAATAGTTGAGGGCGACCAAAGAGTTGAGGGCGACCAAATAGTTAAG
>JAGLOJ010000114.1 GCA_023139045.1 Candidatus Sabulitectum sp. | reverse complement strand
GTTATTCACATAAATGCAAGGTCGATGAAGCCCTATAATAGGAGAGCTTCAAGCCTTCTCGGATTACAACTCTCACGCATGATAATAACCTATTCACATAAATTTATCCTTAAATGTGAATAACTATTAGCTTACACTATAACCACTCAATAGCTGAACGCTATACTACAAATAAAAAAGAAAATAAATAATATTAAAGCAAAACTTTTATTATACTATTGTTATCACTCAACGGCTCAACGTGTGAACGATGTATTACTTAATAGTTGAACGTGTTGTTAGAATAAAAAACATTAAATAAAAGATATAAAGCAAAACGTTTGATGTCACTTTATAGCTAAATTTGTACATGATTTTATAAGAATATTTACAAAACGTTTTTATTTTTACAAATTTGACAATTCGCTACAGCTACCATAGTTACGAGGTTTTAGAGCTGTTCGTTTACATTCTGTTTACTTTTCGTTTACTTTTCTATGCGATTATTTCACTGTCCATGAGACGTTAAGCAACTTTCAAACGTGAAAACAACACTATAAAATTAAAGGCTTTATTATGAACTTAGATAACATTATTCAAAACGTAACAGTTTTAGAGACATTAATTAACGATGTTGCATTAACTAACAATGCTAAAACAACACAACGTGAGATATTATTTCATACAACACTAAATGATATTATTGCTGAATACATGACTGTAAAAGATGCAGCAAATTTTGGTGACTTCTTAACGGAAATATTTGAAGAGTTGAACGAGTCAACAGAAAAAACAAGTATTTTAAAAGTGCTTGGCGTAATTGAGAACAGCTTACAACACAGTGTGATTAAACATGACTTGATAAGCTATGAAAATGCGCGTGACGTTTTAACGCTTAACGTAACTAATAAAGATTTAAAAACATGTATTAACGCGGATAGCGACGAATACAATAAAAACTTAAAAGCAATTATTAAAACACGTAAATTTGAGCTTGACTCTGAAGTGTTAAGTGCTAACGATAAATTAACTGAACACTTAAATGGTAAAACACTTGACGAAATAGAAACTATTTTACAAGTGGCAAAAATTATCAAAAGCAGAAAAATAAAAGAAGAGAAAAAACAAGCGTAAATTTGCGCTTGTAATATATTAATAAGCACTTGATTTTTAATCGTCCACCATAACGGTTAACAAGTGTTTAGAGTATATTAACATATTGTAGTATGGTTTTAATCGTCCACCATAATGATTATAAATACAGCCGAGTGTCTTAACGTGTTGTTGAGAGCTAAAAACTTAATGAAAAAATTAAATTACCTATTGTTAAAAATCTTAAGAGTGACTAGCGGAAAAAACCGTTCCATTTTTAAAATAGATACTTCATATAAATAACAGTACGCGTTCGGTACTGTATATAAAATGGGCGTAACTTTTAAGTAATTGCGATTAACAGTCGCTTAGTGTAGAGAAAAACAGCACGTGTATCTATATTTTTATTAAGTCATAAGGTTGTAAGCTATGGGAGTTTTACAAAAATTTCTTTATGATTTAAAGAGGTATAAAAATGAAAACATTTGAATTAACTAATGCAAATGGGAATTTAGTCGCTTATGGAAATTATCGTGAGCTTAAACTATTGGCTAAAGTGGAGAGATTATTCTGCTACTTTATACTACCAACTACAATAAATATATAAGGATAAATAATGGATTACGGTTTTTTATTATCGGTTTTAGGTGGTGTACTGGTTTATCACGTGATTTTAAAACCAACAATGTGTTGGATATGCAAACAAGAAAATAAGGATAAATAATGGACGGATTACAATTAGATTTAAGTGGAGTTATTAACAAAGCTATTGACGATAAAATGGCTGGTTTTGACGTAGAAGGTCAAATTAAAGATATGTTGGCTGGTGTAGCTGAAAAAGCAAGTAAGATTTTAACTGTTAAGCTTGAAGGAGAAAAAGGTGAAGGTCGTAAATTTCCTTTAGTACATAAGCAATTTGAGACACTACTAAAAATTTCAGCTGTTAAAGGTCTTAATGTATTGTTAACAGGTGGTGCTGGTCTAGCGAAATCTACAGCGGTTGAGCAACTTGCTGAAGCGTACAAATTAAAGTTCGCAAGTATATCATTTAGTAATCAGACAACAAAAACAGACTTATTGGGTTTTGTTGATGCAAATGGTATCTATCGTAAAAGTGGTTTTGTTGACGCGTTTGAAGATGGTAAGATATTCTTAGCTGACGAAATGGACGCGTGTTCTGCAAATGTGTTGGTATTGCTAAATAGTGCCATTAGTAATGGGTTTATAGAAACTCCAGATAATAAAATAATTAATGCACATGATAACTTTAGATTTGTTGGAACTGCTAACACTAATTTACGTGGTGCTAAAGATGGCTTTACTGCTAGAAATAAATTAGATAGTGCAACGATTGACAGATTTGTTGTAATTGAGTGGCAACTTGATGAAGAGTTGGAACAAAAGATTACTAATAACGATGGTTGGTTGGCTATTGTTCGCAAGTGTCGTGAAACTGCTAACAATAATTTAGAGGGTGTAGCGATTACTCCACGTTCTAGTTATGATGGTGCTAAACTTTTAAAAGTTGGTATTCCTATTGATAGTGTAATTAATATGGTTATTATCAAAGCTATGGGTGAAGACGAGTCAAAAACTTTATTAAAAGGTATCACGTCTAATATGAAATCAGTTGCTATTAAAGGTGGTGGTGTTAAAGCTAAAGAGACTAAAAAAGTTGAAGCGTTTAAGTGGTAAGGAGTAAGCTATGAAATTAGATATGCAAAGTTCTGAGAGGTTACTACCTTTCAAAGTGTTGGCTAACCTTCCCGACTTCGTAAATGAAGTCGAGGTTAAAAAGATTTGCGGAAAAAGTAAACTCACTATTGTTGATTTGAACAACCTTACAACTCTCAAAAAGTTTATGATAAAAAATAGTGCTGAAGTGAAAGGTACTAAATATAATTCTTCAATGAAAGAAGGTAGTTGGAGTGGAACAGACACTTGGAATAAATATATTGAGTTACTAGACAATGGCGATGAAAATGTAATGAAAAAAATCAAGATTGAAACTGATAAAAAAGTCGTATCACTAGAAAAACAATACAAAGAGGTGTTGACTAATTATCGTTTTGATGTTACGGGTCAATTCTTTGATGTTGGTTTAGTGTTAACGGGTGTACCTGAAACTTGGTTAGAGCCTGAGCCACAACCTGAAGAGACATTACGTATTGATATTTTAATTAATGGTGGTATGAACTCTAGTGTTAATGAAAAAACAATCGTAAACTCTTCGGCTAGAATTTTAGCAATTAGTAAAATTCTTGAAGATAACGGGGTGCAAGTTGGTTTAAAAATGATTAACTTCAGTCTTTACTATGATGAAAGAAGGTCACGTTCATTGCTCACTACAATTAACTTGAAAGATTATGATGAGCCTATTAATTATCATAAGTTATCCTCACTTATGTCACCCTCACATAATAGACGAGGTGTGTTTAAACTTAAGGAAGTGAGTGAATACAACATGGATAATGGTTATGGTAGGTCTGAAGAGTTAAAAGGTGTTATATCTTTACACGATGGTAGAGCTATAGATGAATTAGAGAGAAAGTTATTTAAACAGGGGGTATAAAATGGCTTTTGGAGATGATGAACATTTTAGAAGATTTATGATGGGAAAAATCCTAAAAGAAGGAATGTTTGATGGAGGTTTTGATAAATTTCTAGGTCAAGATATGTATATTAAAGAAGAGGAGAAAAAGGAAATGGCAAAGTTTAAAAAAGGTTATAGTTATTTGGTATCGAGTGACTATGGAAGATGGTACTTAGTACATCAAACGGGATTAAAATCATGGAGAGCTATGATTTTTACGCATGTAATGATGAGTGAAAGTAATTGGGGTGATGTTGTAATAGAAGGTAATGCTACAAGTCTTCACGAGAAATTACGTGAACTGGCTAATGGTAAAACCTTTACAGTGTGCGCTCATGGTAGACATAAAGGGTTAAGAAGAGATATGTTTGACATATTAAAAACTGGTAAAATAGGAGGATAAGGTTATGGGTGCATATTATGAAGCAACGATAGGTGAAGGTAAAAACGCGAAGAGGTTTTGTACACATGAAGCTGATAACGGTTTAAAGCTGATGGAACATAGTTACATCTCTAATAATTATTGTATGATTATCACGACGCTGATGAGATTACAGATTTAACTTGGGATAATGTAGATGAAGAGGAAGGTTATGATAAGACAAATCATTTTGAAAAGAAAAATTGTATTGTTTTAAACCATACTAAAAAGTGTTACATCAACTTGGATCAACTACATTTAAAAGATAAAGAGGGTTGGGGTATTCACCCTTTACCAATACTTTGTAATTCTGATAAAAGTTCTTTAGGTGGTGGAGACTATCACCCAGAAGATTCTCGTAGAGCAACTTGGTGTGGTGACTTGATAGAGACACGTTACAAAATACCTTCTAAAAATTTGAAGTACGAGGACGTTACTGAAGACGTTTGGTTCGAGGAGTAGGTGATGTATGAAATTAAAGTTATACTGTTATTGACTGGTTTATCATTAATAATAGGGGCTGGAATATATCTAGCTCTTAAAAACGGTTTAGATGAAAAGATATTCTAAGGAGTAAATTATGGAAACATTACAAATAAACTCAAACTATAAAAATAGTATATATTTCCCAGATTTAAGTGATTCGGAAATAATAATATTTAATGCGGTTAAAGAGAAACTAAAGGGAGGGTATGCGATGGTGAGCAATGGGCTTTTAGTAGATACAATACCTGATTATAAAATTGCTGATATGATATATCTTGAATGTGAATATGAACTTATTACACATGATGAATATAGAAGAGGGAAATAAACAAGATTTATTTTAAGGAGTAAGTTATGGGTGCTAATGATATGGCTATTAAAATTAAACGTTACAACAAAGCTAATAATGTTAAAGACGTTATAGCTTTAGTTAGATTCATGGTAGACAAGTTTGGTTATGTAACTGCTAGATTGAAACTACTGGCTCAGTATAATATTGAGATTACTATAGATTTTAGAACAATGAAAGGGGTAATTAATGGACAAGCTGAAAGCTAAACAAATTGCAAACTTGAAACATAAGAAGTCAAAGAAAGGAGTTATCACTACTATTTATAATAGTCAAATAGAAAGTAGTAAACGAAGACAAGATAAGCCACCCACTTATACTAAAGAGGAATTTCATAAATGGTTAACTAATGATTTTGTTTTTAATCTAACCTATAAAAATTGGGTAAATTGTGGATATAAAAAAGAAATGAAACCAAGCGTTGATAGGTTGGACGATTTAAGGGGATATTCTTTTGACAACATACAAATAACGACATGGGGAGAAAACAACGCTAAAGGTCACATGGATAGAAAAAATGGAGTTAACAACAAAGTTAATAAAAGAGTTGGTCAATACACAATGGCAAATGAATTTTTAGCTGAGTTCCACTCACTACGAGAGGCGGAAAGACAGACTGGAGTATTTGCTACAAATATTAGTTCTTGTTGTAATGGTAAAAAAGAATCCACAAATGGATTTAAGTGGAAATATTTGATTGGAGATATTTAAGATGATATATGAACTAGAATTATTCTATGTATTGTTTTCAGTAGGCATGAGTTATGTTTTTTATAGATGGGTAGAGGGAGATTAAATGATACATGAAAATAATCCGGTTGTAGCTTTGATAGAAGCTGTAGAAGATAAAAAGTTTAATACAAACATGAACAAATGTAAATGGCTTACCGCATTGGTAGTGTCACCGTTTATGTTGTGTGTTGGAATAATGATAGGTGTATACCTAGAAAACTTAATAGGATAATGTTATGAAAAATATTGTAAAAAATAT
>JAGLOJ010000113.1 GCA_023139045.1 Candidatus Sabulitectum sp. | reverse complement strand
AGATTTTAAGTTACTTGGAAGTATATTCTTTTCGTCATCCACTAAAAGAACTCCGGTAACTTCCTCAGATGGCAAAGGCCCGGCATCTGCTCCGGATGCTTCATCCATTCTGGTTCTCTCTGCTGCAGCAGAATGTATACCTTCAGTGATGATCCAACTCCCTGTTCGCTGCTCACATCAACAGTTCCGTTACGCCCCTCTGCAATGCCGTGAACGGCAGGTATTCCAAACCCTCTTCCGGTGAATTTCGTTGTGAAAAAAACTCGAACAACTTATGAATAACATCATCCGATATGCCACGGCCAGTGTCATCAACCCGAATATACATAATCAAGCTTCTGGGAATGCTGAACTATGCTCTCCATTTCTCTCTGCTTCTCTTCTGTTAATTTTCTGTCAGCTATATCCCTCGCCACATGTATTATTCTGATTGATACGCCTTCCGGATCCTCTGAAACAACCATACTTACCTTCCACTCCCTTTATTCATATTATCAGCGACTGGTTGAAGTTCATCCTTGCTGGCAGAAGCAGTTCTCTGTATTGTCTTCCTGACAACCATTCGAAAAAAGGAGAAATTTTACATGAAGAGTACTGGAATAGCAGCCATTTCACTGCTTCTGGCCGCCTGCGGTTCAGAGCCTGTTGCAGAAGAACCTGTGGGCTCCGTGTCTCTCACTGTTCAACTGAGTATTACTGACACAATTGGCGTGGAACTGGGGGATTCCTGCTATGTGTTCGGGTATGCAGCTGATGCTGCAAGAACAGACAGCATTATTTATGTACTCGACATGTCCAGAGCCCAACTGAGAAAGTATACCCCGGAAGGGGAATACACAGGATACATCGGGGGAAAAGGAGACGGTCCGGGAGAACTATACCACCCCCAGGGGCTGGAGTTGTTTCCTGATGGATCTACCATTATTCAGGATGTAAACGATCTTGGTCTGTACAACTCAGATGGAGAATGGGAAAAGCATGTACTGATACACAGAAGTAACTGGCCAGGGCAGCATACAATCACAGGAGCAGACACATTTGCTATCCTCTGGCATGAATTCATTAGAGAGCCTTCACTGATTCTCAGGAAGTTTATTGCAAGTTATGATATGGAAGGCAATTTTCAGGCTGAGTTCATCACCGATTCAATTCCCGTTCCTGCAGCCCCTGAAGACAACACAGATGTGCTGAATCGATCTCATTTCTCTCACTATTTCGCAGGAGACATTAACGGAAACCTGTACCTGGTTCAACGGCATTCTCCTGAATACAGAATTTTCTGCCACACCTCTGAAGGGATTGCATTTGATACTCTCTCTCTTGATCTTCCTGTTGTGGAGAAGACCGCATATGAAATATCACTTGAAAAGCGGCACATTGAAGAATACCTTACGGGAATGGGAACGTCAGATGTTATGCAGTGGATCTACGAACCGGATTCCTTTAAAGAACCTATTGCAGGAATCTGGCTGGGCTGGGAAGGCAACCTGTGGGTGCTGCGCGGCACCGAGGAAATACCGGTGTTTGATGTGTGGAGTATTCCCCAAGGGGAGTACCTTTACAAGGCAGAACTCGATCTTGATGTTCCTCCCACTGAATTTCTGACCTTCTATATAAACCCTTACTGCAAAGACTTTCTTGCCGTGCATGAGGATGAGGCAATGGTTCAGAGAATACTTCTGATCGAAGCACAGTAGCATGATCATTTTTCTAATGATTCTGCTTGCTCTCTTCTCCCAGTCGGCGTTTGGAGATATCCCCGATAATGTTCTGAGTGCCGACTCTTACAGATACAGAGAGATTGAGCATCCTGGTAACGATCATCCGGTAGAGGTTAGCTTTTCAGAATCAGATTCCATCACCAGTTGTCTGGGATATACAATCCACAGTGACAGAACTGATTTCTGGCTTCTGGAAATTGATTATTCGGGGACTGCTGTTAACTGGCAAACTCTTTCTTCTCAAAATGATTACTGTACAGACGAAATTGATGAAGTTCTCCATGAGCTGGATAACGGAAACTCTCTGTCTGCAACCGGCCAATATCAGAACGAGCAGTTCACAGGATTAACAATTCTGCTGAACCCGCAGGGCAATGAACTCTGGAGAAGAAACGACTGGTACAATGACCACACAGCATTCTCATCTGCAATACAAACACCTGACGACAATTTTCTTCTCGCCGGGTGGACCGGAGAGGAAACCGCTCCGGGAATTGTGGAAACAAATATTCTTCTGGCTGTACTCTCCAGCGGTGGAGATCAAATAGTCGGCACAGAACTCGTGGCAAATGGTAATCAGAGAGCATGCTGTGTCTCTGTTACCAATTCCAAACAGGTCATTGTAGTTGGCTCCGTCATTCAGCCTGGTGAGAATGATGCCGATATCTTCTTCTGGAAAATTGATTTCAATAAATTGTTGTAAGTGCAAAACTTCCAAAATCTTGTCGATGCCAAAGGTTAACTTCTTAAAAAGTGGCTGGCTATCTGTCTGAGGTTGGAACATTTTTATCCGTATGCTAAGTTCATTCCTTCAATAATCTGATTATATTCTGATAAACAACCTGACAAATAGCTCCTCCAGCAACAATCACATATCGGCAGAGGGTTTGGCACGGATTGTTGTGCACGATCAGGCAGAACGGCAGCCGTGCTCATGGATGAGGGGGCAGATCCTGGTATTCATGCTTGCAGATTGATCGGTTCGAACTTGAACGGTGAACCAGTTTCGTTATGCTTTTTGCTGACTTGATTGTGGAAGAAGTCAGCCGGTTCTGATAAAATGATACCCAACAAGTGGTTTACCGGCCTCTTCATCAAACCCGAATCTTATAGATGCCGGTTTCCCGTGGCCTTATTCGGAGTCTCCGGTTGAGTTCGGAAAGTATACTTATCTTTCGAGCTTTCTGTATACGTACCTGTGGGGACGGTCGGCAATGGCGCCCAGTTTATTACGGCGATATTCCGCGTACTCGCTCCAGTTTCCGTCAAACCAGAGAATCTCTCCGTCTTCAAAGGCAAGGAGGTGAGAACAGACCCGGTCAAGGAACCAGCGGTCGTGGCTGATCACCAGTGCGCAACCTGCAAATTCATCAAGACCTTCTTCCAGGGCGCGGAGAGTGTTCACATCCAGATCGTTGGTAGGTTCGTCCAGCAGAATAACATTCGAACCCTCTTTCAGCATCAGGGCGAGGTTCAACCTGTTCCTCTCGCCACCGGAGAGAATGCCCACCTTTTTCTGCTGATCTCCGCCTGAAAAATTGAACCAGGAACAGTATGCCCTGCTGTTGACTTCCCTGGTTCCTCCCAGCTTGATTGTCTCCTGCCCGTCTGAAAGCTGTTCCCATATGGTTTTGCCGGGATCGAGCCTTGAACGCAGCTGGTCAGCGCAGGCCAACTTGACGGTTTCGCCGAGTTTTAATTCACCGCAATCCGGTTTTTCGAGGCCCGTGATGATTTTAAAAAGGGTTGTCTTCCCCGCCCCGTTGGGTCCAACGATGCCCACAACGGCCCCGGGAGGTATGGAAAAACTGAGATCACTGAAGAGCAGTTTGTTTCCGAAGGATTTCGTCAGGGATTTTGCCTCAATAACAACCGACCCGAGCCTGGGTCCGGAAGGAAAAACCAGTCTGGCCCCTCTTATCTTCTCCCTCTGCCCTTCTGCCAACAGCTTCTCGTAACGGCTGATCCTGGATTTGCTTTTCGCATGCTGGCCCTTGGGGCTCATTCTCACCCATTCCAGCTCTCTTTCAAGGGTTTTTGCCCTGAGGCTGTTTCCCTTTTCCTCCTGCTGAAGCCTTTTGGCTTTCTGTTCAAGCCATTGGGAATAGTTCCCCTTCCAGGGAATGCCTTCACCCCGGTCAAGTTCAAGGATCCAGCCGGCGACGTTGTCAAGAAAGTAACGGTCGTGGGTAACTGCGATGACAGTACCCTTATACTGCTGCAAATGTCTTTCCAGCCACGCCACTGTTTCCGCGTCGAGGTGATTGGTGGGTTCATCCAGAAGCAGTATGTCCGGCTTTTGAAGCAGAAGCCGGCACAGTGCAACCCGGCGGCGCTCACCACCGGAGATATTATCAACCACTTCATCGGCAGCGGGGCACCGCAGGGCTTCCATGGCCAGATCCAGCCTGGCATCGAGATTCCAGCCGTCTGCGGCTTCTATCTTGTCCTGCAAATCAGCCTGTCGATCTGCCAGAAGCTCATAGTCTGCATCCGGTTCTCCGAAGGCAATACCGATATTTTCATACTCTGCCAGAAGATCAACTGTGTTCTGAACGCCTTCGGATACAATCTGGCGAACTGTCTTCCCCTCACACAGATAGGGCTCCTGCTTAAGAAATCCTATGCTGTAGCCGGATGCACAACTGGTATCTCCTATGATATCGGTGTCTTCACCTGCGAGTATCCGCAACAGAGTTGATTTCCCCGAGCCGTTCAAGCCTATCACGCCTATCTTGGCACCATAAAAATAGGAAAGAGATACGTCCTTCAGAACATACTTCTCGCCATGCCTCTTCGAGACATTGTGCATGGTATAGATAATTCTCTTGTCGTCTACTGTTGCCATAGACGGTATAATACTGAAAGCAGTCTCCGGAGAGCAACACCTGCCTTACCGCTCAATAAGCCTGTCTCAAGGTACATCGAAGCAAAAATGGATTAATTCTTTCCCTGATCATCAGATAGGAACCCAATGTTGAGTGTGATTCCTCTCATCACTCGTTAATCAAGAGTGCCTTCCAGGTGGAAAACAGTGGTGCTTTTGTGGGATTACCCGAAAAAGTCGAACTCCCAGGGAGCCGCTCTACATGGATGCCTGGGAAGGTTTGTCTTGAAAATGAAAAATGACTGGCCGTCTGTTTGAAAGTTGGAACACTTTTGTCTGTTGGCTAAGAGCTATCGCCCAATAACCATAGGATAAATCAATAAAGACTTTAAGAAATATGTCTACAGTAAATCAACTCATATAGATCAGCAGTTTGTTTAGAAAGCTGGAAAATTCAGGCAAGGCTGTCTCATCCGGATATAGATTGAGATCATTGTTCAGCATGAATAATGGAAACGCAGCGTTAAGATCGTCTTCAATTCCACTGAGAAGAAGAATCACTTCAGCAGGCTTATCAATTGAGTCGAATTCCATTGGTTCAAGCTTGAGAAGAACCCTCAGAATTCTCTCCAGAGTGCTGAATATCAGTGGCCAGTCAAGCCACATGACATCAACTTCCTCCTGTAGAAACTCCTGTTTCCAGAATGTATTTTTTAGACTGTAAAGAGACGCTTTTCCCTGTATCCGTTTTCTGAGTCTTCCAGACATCTCCATATCTGAGAGAGCGTTGTATATGGTTTTGGGCAGATAGTAGGTATCTAAAGCAATCCTTCTTGAATTAGCTTCTGCATGGGTAAGAAGATAAGTTAAAACTTCACTTCTTGAATTCACTCCGAACACCGCCCGGAGCGTCATTATCAGGTTTGCCGGGGATATGGGATTAAAATTGTATATGCCCTGCGTAATAATAACCGGGGAACGAGAATACCCTCTGGAAGAAAAACCTGGATCGTCTCTTCCTGCTTTCGGATTTCCGTAATGAAATAGAGGTTCACTTACTCCACATATCGGCTTACCTAGAATACTTTTCCATTTTGGTTCTCTAAGTGAAAGAGCTTCCAACACCGCGCAGAAAACACTTCCACCCTCAAGTTTTCGTTGTAACAACATTCTTTTAAATCTGCCAGCATTCAACGATTTCTGATACTTGTTGATCCAGTTCATCATTTCATCGAATATCCTGGGATCATTTCTGCCCAGCACGCAAGTAAAAAGTATCAGTGCTTCCGGGTCAATAACTGCTTTTGAGTAAGGGATTGAACTTCCAGGAACACCCAGGCTGGTCCACTGAGACCAGATTAAATTCAGAACAGCTTCCTGGAAATACTTCCTATAATTCAGTGACAGCATCTTCAAACCCCAGTTGGTTATACATATCTTTCAGCAAATTTCTAAACGGTTCGGATACATCATGGGTCATGCACCAATTGGCAGCAGCCACAAGCTCCTCTGTTGTCGGTTTCATTGCAAGCAGGTCGCCTGTATGTTTGCCACCGCGATCTACCGACGCGTATACCTTGAAATAAATCTGATCAATTCTGCTTACATAAAACACGGTTAGATGAGAACCATATTTCTTTGATACGGTTCTACCGAACAGTCCTTCAGGAAGCCCCATCTGAAAGAGACCCCCTGAATTACTACTGGGAGCATTGTTCAACCAGTCCCGATCCAAGCCGAGAATTTCAGCCACCTGGATTGAAGCCTCTTTGAGTAAATGCGGCAAAGGAGCCGGGGAATAGAGATTGTTTTGCAAGTCGACCAGAGCAAGTACATCAACATCTCTGGTTACCCTGGAAACAAGATTCATTGCTATCATTGCCGAACCTCCACAGATGAGCATTCTAACTGGTTCTCCCTTGTTTGCTCTCAACCTACTATCAAGAAAGCGTAGTGCCTTTTCAAATATTTCATCGTCTTTGCCCACCGCCCACCTCTCTCATCGTATCGGTATTTAATATACCTACTATAGGTATATCTACTACGCATGTCAATATTTCTTTTTTAGCTTCCAAAAGAACCTTCAGGCTGAAAAACACCTGAAGATGTCGAACCCCTGGGAGCTGCTCTACATGGATATTTTGGGTTTGTTTTGAAAAATGGCTGGCCATCAGTTTGAGAGTTGGAACACTTTTGTCTGTTGGTTGGGTAATCTCATTTTATAAAATGGTGTGTTCTTAAGAAAATGCCCCTCTTGCGTGTGTTGTCATGAGCGTGTCACAAGTTGCTGTCACAAGACGTCACAAGTTCACATACGGATCACATATACCAATTGATTCGTTGCTCCTGCACTTGAAATCAGTTTCTTATCCACCATCCCTTTAAGATCGCGCTGCAAGCTACGTCTGTTCACATCACAACAAAGTCCTTCAAAATCCTGAATTGTGAATTTATCGTGTACCATCATAAATCCAAGTGCCTTTGCCTGACGTTCATTCAGATTATGCTTTTTAACCAGAACATCTCTGCGGATCACCCGTTCACCTCGCTTCTTTACCTCAATCATCTGGCTTTCCAGACCTGTGATGAAATATTCCAGCCAGATGGTCATGTCCATTCCATTTTCACGCACACTCTGTATTGATTTGTAAAAGCTTGAGCGATCACGGTCATAATACTCACTAATTGTAAAAAGACGCTTGAAATCATAGCCAGCTTTGTAAAGACAGAGAGTTGACAGCAAACGAGAGGTACGACCATTACCATCTAAAAACGGGTGAATATGGACAAGTTGGAACTGGGCGATACCACTAACAAGAATTGGATGAATCTCTATATCGGATCTGAGCCACATCACCATTTCAGACATCAAGATAGGCACTTCCAAAGCCGATGGTGGAGTGTAAATAACTTCTCCCGATGAAGAACTAACCACATAGTTTTGAACACTTCGATAGTTGCCTGGATCTGTCTTGTCTCCCCGAACCCCTTCTACTAATTTTTGATGAATATTGCGAATCAGACCTTCAGTAGTAGGATCTCCGCTATCAAGACAATCAGAAACTAACTCGAAGGCTTTTCTGTAGTTAAGCAACTCACGAACATCCTCTGGATCGGCTTCCGGAACAATTTTTCCATTCCAAAGTCGCTCTGCCTGGTCCAGGGTCAAACGAGTACCCTCTATGTGTGTTGTGTAATGCGCCTCTTTAACCAGAGCTTTTTTACCCATATCCCGAACCCAATCATCAGAAAGCCGGGCTGCTTCCAGAAAACCTCTCGCTCGCTCAATCTGAGTTATAGCAGCTGTCATGCAGTTAGTTATAGAAAATTTTGGATTGAATACTTCCATGCTTACCTCATTCTATTTAGCACCCTGCTCCAGCACGATCACCACGTTACAATCGCTTCCAGAAAGTTAGACTGCATTCGTGATGACATCAGCAAAACATAACTCTTATGCAGAACATCGCAACCAGAGCGGGCCTATCCATATGAAACCCATTTCATGTCGACCAGAATTCCAGATGAGAGAAACATTTGTGCAATTATTGAGATAGACAAGAAAAGTCGAACCCCTTTGGAGTCGCTTTACATAGACGTTTGGGAAGGTTTGTTTTGAAAGATAAAAAAATGGCTGGCGGACAGGGAGTCGAACCCCGATTAACGGATCCAGAGACCGTTGTCCTGCCATTGGACGATCCGCCAGCGAGTCCGAATTATCATATATTGATTATGTTCTGTCAAGTATTTTGAAATGGAAGGGAAAGGTCATGGCTAAGAAATCCACAGGGCTTCTGCCCAGCTTTATTATTGCTGCACTGGTTCTCTATCTTACATCTCTCATTCTGGGGAACAGAATGGTGTTTTCCGGATTCTGGGGTATCATTATTACTGCGGGAGTAATCGGCCTTCTGAATTTTTTCGTAGCTCCTGTTATTGCTCTCTTAACCTGTCCTCTGCAAATTCTTACTCTGGGGCTTGCCCGGTTTTTAATCAGCGGGTTGATGATTGTTCTTGCTTCACATTTTCTGAGTAATTTTGAAATCGCCAGTTACTGGTGGGCAGTACTTGCAGCTGTGGTGATTTCCATACTGACCTCAGCCGTAGAGAATCTCTTCGGGGTCAGGAAGCGTCAGAGCTGACCCTTCGTATTATGCCTGCCGGAGTCTGTGCCCTGCCCTGCCCCAGCGGATTGTCCTGAAGAATTTCTAGAAGCAGAGCACGATCCTTGTCAGGGGGGAAACAGCCCAGAATGTTTCCTCCCAGGTCATTGATATCCACTACTGCAGCAGCGCAACCGAATCTTTCGGACAATCTTTTTGAAACCCCTTCCGGGTCCAGGGGCGCAAGGCTGACTGCGTTGTTGAACGGCGGGATTGTTCCCTTTGTTGGCCCATCTATTGATCTTGCACAGGAACCTGCAATTCTGTAGAAGTCTCCTCTTCTACCGAACAGTCTGGTAAAACCTCCGAGAAAGGCCGCAAGCAGAATTCTAAAAACACCACACTCTCTCAGGGCACACTCCATAGTTTCAGGCATTCCCAGGCCGATGCCCGCAGGAGTTTTAGTGACAAATCCGCTGAGGATTCTTGCAAGAGATCTGACATGAAGCTCGTCTTCACCCAGAACAAAGTATCTGCCCTGACTCCCCCCAACCGCCTTCTCGCTTACAAACAGAGTATCATCAGGGGATAGAACAAGCCCGGCGAGGGAAAGACCTTCCTGTATTTCCTCTGCCAGATCATCATCTCGAAGAATCAATCTGGTTTTTACAGGGATTCTCAACCAGCTGACATCTCCAACGGTAATTACGGGAGCCTTTGTCTGCATATATTCCTCTCTGAACCTTCTTAAGGGGGCAATACTCTTGAATCTAATTGAAACCATGTCAGCAGAAGTAGAGAAAGCTACCAGTGCCATAGTTCTTCTTCCCGCAGGCAGCTTAGAGCAACATGGCTCGGAAGCACCGCTGGGTTGTGATGGAATTATTGCAGAAGCCCTGTGCCTGAGAGCAGGATCGCTTACATCGACAGCTGTACTTCCCACCCTTTACTACGGATACTCCCTCTGCCACACATCATTCCCGGGAACATTTTCCCTTTCCGAAGAGACATACTCGAAACTATTGTGTGAAATTATCAGTGAAGCAGCCCGAAATAAATTCAGGCAAATTCTGATTCTAAGTGGTCATGGAGGAAACAGAAAAGGTGCGGAGAAAGCCATTTCAGAAGCAAAGGGAACAATATCAAGTCGCTACATGGGTTACTCGCAACTTCCGGGAGTGGCAGAAAAGGAAGAACTGTTGTTCGGTAACTCCGGCTACCACATTACCACTTCAGAGGTCTCAATGGTCTGGCATCTTCTCTCGGGTTCAATCCCCGGAGTATTCACAGGCTCCTACCCTCCGGCGGTAAAGAACATTTCAGATCTTTCCCCGGAGCAATGGAGAAATGCCTATCCGAATGGAGGTGTTGGGGCCAACCTCTCGGCAGTTTCCGTTAAAAAAGGCAAAATTCTCTTTGAATTCATTGCAGATTCCCTGGCTGAAACTATTCAATGATGGGAGTAGTGTGGAAACTCAAGCAGTTATTGTGACATCAACCTATCCCTCCAGGAAAGACGCTCTCAGGGCAGGAGAACAGGCTGTAAATCTCCACCTGGCTGCCTGTGCTCAAGTTTCTTCCAGGATTACAAGCATTTACAGGTGGGAAGAAAAGGTCTGCACTGAAAATGAATATCAGTTGAACCTGAAAACCATCAAAGAAAAAGAAACCGAGCTCGTTGCCTTCATAAAGAAAGATCACCCTTACAAAGTAGCTGAAATTGTTTCTATACCCCTGTCCCTTGTCTCACCAGAATATCTATCGTGGATGACTGAGGTCACTCAATAATGGTTCAGCGTTCCCAGACTTTCAGAAAAGAATCAGTTGATCACATAGCTTTCAAGTTCAATTTCCATATGACTGAATGAGTTCGAGTCAGCCTCCTCTATAATAAATAAAGCTGGACCAATATCCTCTGCTACATACATATTCCACAGGAAATCAGGGTCAGCGGTATCAGTATCGCGCAGGTGAATGCAATCGGTGTAGTTGCCTGAAGGAATTGAGATACTGGCTGAGAGAGAAACAACTTCTCTGACAATTGTTGAATCTGCAAAGGGCTCCCATGTTTCCCCGGCGGTTGGAGGGAATTTCATTACTATTTCATACTCCGCTGACAAAGTATCATCATATCCCACCAGTTCACTGTCTGCATCAAAGGCGTAAGAGTAGGAGGTATCACTCCACACAACTACTGTATCGGGAAACTGTACGCTCATCGAGAATCTGGAAACCAGTTCAAAAAGAACCAATCCATTCTCGTGGGTAACTGTTCTGGTAGCCTCACGAACAAAAGAGCCTTCGGCTAAAACCGTATCACCCCGGGCATCTGTAAGATAGCCGTCTACATCGTAATCCCACTGATTTCCAACACTTATTGGAAAATAGTCCGGATCTGCACTGGGTCCGGATGAATTACTCCCGCAGCCGGCAATGGCAAGCCCAAGCAGCATAACGAACGCAATCAATAAACGCATTTCCCCTCCTTTGTTGAAAAAATGACACAGAGAGAATATAAGAGAAATGATAGTATGGTGAGGTTATACAGAAAAATTCCCGGCATTTTTGCCGGACATTCTTACAGTAGCGAGAAGTCTTCCCGTGAGGAGTTTAAGCAGATCTCAAGTGCATTCTTCAGCAGTTTCGGGTCAAAACATTTCTTGACGGATGTAAGCCAAAGCGGTATGCTCAAATTCAGGTACGAACACTGGAGCATACGCTAACCAGCATTGTTAAACATTTATGAACAAAGGAGTGACCATGCCTGATATTCACCTCGTTTTATCCATTCCGCAAGGTGTGATCACCGCCACCTCGCTTGGAATCGAGGGGCTGGCCCAGCACCACAGCCCCGGTTCCGGTAAGCACTTCAAGGGCCGCAAACTATTCGTGGAACTGGCCATCAAGGATCGCCGTCCAGATTTCAACTACCTCGATGACGGCGGTTGGCGGGATGCCCATCGCGATACCATAAGCGCCCTGGCTGCGACAGACTCCGGCAACCGCACCAAGACTGCGTTGTCCAACAACGCCTTCTCGTGTACCCCGATCGAAGCATACAATCGGATCTTCCTGGTCAAGACCGGTGGCAAGGTCATGGAACTTGAGAACGGCGGGCAACTCCACGTATTCAAATCAAGCAACTGCCATGAGGGAATGTCACCGTCTGAAGTAGCGGTAGCTGCGGGAACTCCCGACCAGACTACCCGACAGAGTCATCTCTACCTCGTGATGAGTCCGATCCAGCTGCTTCTGGTGTCCAACCTTACTCCGATCGAATATGCCTGGTATGCAACCCACCGACCGGGCAAGATATTCCGACAGATGATCTTCACAGAACTTCAAACCGAGCAACACAAGCTCGCAGCGCAAAGTCGGTTCACTAATGCCAGACACGATATTGCTACCCAGCCAGACAAGAAGACTAAAACCATTGTGTCGGGCAACTGCATAAATGAAGTACCTTTCCAAACGTGGTTTGGATACGGGCAGCAGGCAGCAGGTGGCCTGTATGCAGCCGATCAAGCTCAAATCGGTTTGTGGCGCTTCCCGGATGAGATACCCAGGGCCTGGGATCGGGCAAGAGGCTGATAAGTAAATCGAGGGGCTGAAACTCTGCCCCCGGATCTCCGGCAGGGTTTGAGATTTGCGAAGAAATCACTCCGTGGCATGGCACAAACTCGTAAAACGGCCTCCCCCTCGTCTGGCGAGGTTAAGAAGATGCTGTCGGACAGATACTGGCACATTCTTTCCAGGTAAGGATGCATCATATCTTCAACTTTTCTGTACTATAGGTCTTTAAAAAATGCCCCGGCATTTCTGCCGGCATAACCATCATCATCCTTCAGATCATCGAAGTATGACACATGTGAGCTTGTTCCGAAGACAATTTCAATATTGTCATCTCTGTCTATATCAGCAATAGCAAAACCACCTGAGCAGCAACGTTTTCCGGAGGGATATCGAAAGTCTTGAATGTATTTGATTCCGTGATTATCTCTGTAATAGACAAATATTGCCTTCATGCTAATATGAAAGCGGTATTCATTTTTGGTAACGGAAACCAGGCTTCGTTTGAACCAAATTCTTCGATGGATCAGCTCCTTCATGAGTGTCGGGGGCAATTCAGAGCCCCAGCGGCGTTACTGGTTCGATTACATAGCGGTGCTATGCGCATAAACCAGTGCCTTGCTGGAAAGCAGCATAGCCAGTAACCGAATGCGTCCAAAACGTTAGTATGGAACTCAGAATAGAGGCGCATTATACCGAACACTTAATACCTGACAGAGTACTACCTTATTCAGCGGGATGAGAAAGGTTTCGCAATTACTCAGTACTTCAGGCAGAGAAGTGATAACATGGTCCGTCGTGAATCCTCTGGAAAAATGCGAAAGTCAGCAAATTTTAAGCCCTATCCATCAGAACATCCAGAAATCAATCTCTTTAATCTTCGCCCGGCTACGGAGTTCACCAATTCCGATGGAAGTATGAGGTAACCGAGAACTGTCTACATCTGAATACGCTATTTCCCTTATTGCCGGCCAGAGAAGCGAACCATTCTCAGTTATCTCCGCGGGAATGAGATTGTCATTGTACATGCCGTGACCAGATTCCACTTCCAGCGAATGTATCGCCGTCTGCATTATCACTTCCCGATTCTGGTGATAGGCTTCCCTAAGCAGTTCGGCATATGCGTATTTCCTTCCCCCTGAAACTGAAACCTCGACAACACAGTATAAAGAGGTTTCCCCGTCTTCTTCAGAACGTCCTGATTCGAAACCCCAGGGCTCACCGGGTCCGGCTACAGTGGAGATCTCAAAGAGGAAAACTGCGTTTTCACTGCTCTCTATCACATCGAAAAGTCCAACACTCAGGTAGCCGCTACTGTCCCTGCTCATGGGTTCTATACTGAAGTTGCTGCATACCTCAACATCAGATGAAGATCTGAATGTAAGATGCATCTGTCCTGCGAAGGGGTGCTCCTGCAGGTATTGGGTGGTGATTTCCGCAGTGTCAGCAGAGGTACCCCACCTTTCTACATCAAGGTCATGTGAGAGAAAATATCTTTCCCTGTCTCCCTGCCGGGGTCCGGCTTTGCTGTACATGAAGAACGGCCTCTCGTTCAGTCTTCCATTCGCGAGATAGGGATCAAGGCGGTTTTCGAATATTGCCTGCCTCCATTCAGATGATTTCTCTCGGATCAGAGCAATGGTCCCGTACAAATCATCCATTTCGCCCTCAGTGAAAACCTCACCCTGGAAGAGGGGTTCATTAACCACTCTCCACAGCAGAGCCACAAGTGATAACGAAGGATATTCAGTTTCTGAAGCTCTCTGAACAAGTTCACAGCGCTCAACTGATTCCCCCGGGATAGAGTTCTTTCTGAACAGCTTAAGTAAATCCCAGGCGGGGTCATCAGTATTGTATTCATCAAATGACGAATAGAGTTCTCCCGGTTGATTTCCCGTGAGTAACTCTGAATATGTGTCCAGGATTATTCCATCCGTATTCTGGAATACTCCAGAAACCTGCTCAGTTCTGGAATGATCGGATGAAGAGTCAGGAATTTGGATTTCCTCTCCCCGGCTCGTTCCAGTAGCCAGAGCTCCCAGGCAGACAGTGAGCCCGGCAGCGGTTTTCATTAAACCCGGGATTTGCCAGACTTCCCTGAAGCACTCCCTTCCATTCTTTCTCTGCAGCCAGCAGCCTGATCCGCAGGCTGGATAGTAAATGCACTTACTGCACTTTCCTTCAGGCGTATACTCCCGAAGCTCTCTGAAGCCGGTTCCCCATATATCCCTGAGAGGTTTCAGATGGATGTTACCAGCGCTGAATGACCGGTCCAGTGTCGTGCAAGGTACCACCTCTCCATCGGGCAATACAACACATTGGGATTTTCCCGCTCCGCATGAAAGAGGGAAAGCTCTTACAAGAGGTTCATAACTACCCAGGTAGCCAATTTCATCAGCCATTTCAACATTGAAGTAGTTCCTTTTTCTGGCTACGAATCCAATGAGTTTTCTCAGCTGTCGTTTTGAAAGAAAAAGATCGGTGCGAAATGTGGCTCGGCCTTCGGGAACAAGCAGATGAATTCCCCACTGATCGACACCGCTGGAAGCGACAAGATGAAAGGTTTCCTCAAGATATGGATAATTGAGACTGGTTACGGTTGTTCCAGCGCAGACCCTGACTCCTGGAAGGGCTCGAAAATAGCGGATAGCCTCCATCGCCTCTTCCCAGGCTCCATTCTTCCCCCTGAAGGAATCATGGATTTGCCGGGGTCCGTCCAGACTGATCGCCACAAAACCGGGACTGTTTTCAGCAAATGCCTTCCTCTGATTAGCCGATGGCATTGCCGCTGTATTCAGAGTCCAGTTCTGCCCCCTATGTCCCAGGTATTCAGCTATCGCAGGCAGATCATCTCTGGTTAGTGGTTCTCCTCCTGTTACTAGTGCTGCGTCCCACAAGTTTC
>JAGLOJ010000112.1 GCA_023139045.1 Candidatus Sabulitectum sp. | reverse complement strand
TTGAATTCTTTGGTGGGGTGGTTGAAAAAGTGGTCATCGACAATTTGAAGGCAGCCGTTCAAAAGCACATTTATAGCGACCCGGTGCTTAGTGTCCCATACAGGAAGCTTGCCCAGCACTACGGATTCATTATAAGTCCGTGTAGACCATACACTCCGACTCACAAGGGGAAAGTTGAAAAAGGAGTTGACTATGTCAAAAGAGGATTCTGTGATGGAGAAATCTGGACAGATCTTGCAGATATGAACATCAGGATACGAAGGTGGACCAGGGAAGTTGCTGGGACTCGAATTCATGGAACAACCAAAAAAAGACCCATTGAAGATTTTAGAGAGGTTGAACAGAATGAATTGAAAGCTCTGCCTGCCCAACCCCTCAATTACACAACAGCCTCTCGGCAGAAGTTATCCAATGACTTGCACATACAGATAGAGGACAATTGGTATTCTGCTCCATATGCATACATGGACAAGCATGTTGATATCTATGCAGAAGGGCTGCTTGTTAAGATATACTGTGAGACAAAGATAATTGCCACTCATGCAAGAGCATCGGGCAAGGGACAACGAGTAACCAATCTGGATCATTACCCCGAACAGAAAAGATTCTGGTCTGAGCACCCGCCTGAAGTTTGCCTTGTAAAAGCCGGGAAGCTTGGTAACTCAATATTCCTGCTTGTTGATAAATTGCTGTCTGACAAGGTACAGGATCATTTATCAAGTGTTCACAAGCTGCTTGCTCTTGAAGAGAAGTACGGTAAGGATCGCTTGGAAAAGGCTTGTGAACGAGCCATTCACTATCAGGATCAGAGTTACATTTGTGTAAAGAAGATTCTTGTTGCGGGAACTGAATCTGATCCTATACATGATGAACAATCGGAACTCATTCCGTTGACTCGCGAAGATCATGATTTGGCTCGTGATCCAGGAGAGATATTCTCAGAGGCGGGTGTGCAATGATAGCTCAGAGCATAATGCCACAGCTGAAAACTCTTCGTCTGGGTGGCATGGTACACTCCCTGGAGTATCGAATCAAAGAGGCTGGAAACAGGGATTTAACCTACATTGAGTTCTTTCAGTTGCTGCTTGATGATGAGATCAGCAGGAGAAACAGTAAGAAGTATGAAAGGCTCTTGAAGGATGGCTGTGTTGATTCCGGCAAGCGATTCGATTCGTTCAATTTCAGATTGTCCCCCCATGTACCCCGTGGAGAGATTGAAATGCTGATGACTTGTGAATTCATTAACCGGTCAGAGAATGTACTGCTTGCAGGCCCCTCTGGAACGGGCAAGAGTCATATTGCCCAGGCACTGGCCAATGAGGCAGTTAAGTTTGGATACAAGGTACTGTTCAAACCCACACACAAGCTGCTTGGCCATCTGAACGCAAGGCGTGCAGATG
>JAGLOJ010000111.1 GCA_023139045.1 Candidatus Sabulitectum sp. | reverse complement strand
AGAGGATGATTCGAGCTTTACTTGATGATTATGTAGCACATCAGGGATAATCCTGAGTTCTGTAATTTCTGATTGTTATCCGAATCAACGAGCTTCTGCGAAGCATCATCAGAGCATTTGTCCGGATTCTTTTTGATAAAGAAACCCGAAGCAAATCGAGCCCAACGCTTCGAATCAGTAGACAGTGTAAACCTGTTTATTGGTGACATTGCCCACTGTTCTACTGCATTCGATTGTTGAAGTTGCTGTTAATTATGAAGTTAGAAATTGTAGGTTGGAGAGTTCTTCTTCAGTTGCTCGGCTAGATATATTGAGAAACTCTATGCCGATCACTTTGTCATTCTCGTCGAAGTCCAGAATAACACCAGGGCGAATTTCTTCGGATTCTACAATCCTGCTTTCATCAAGTCGAAAATACAAAGAATTACTCTCTTTGTTGATTCTTATTCTCATTGTATCACCTCACTCTCCTGTCAAAAAAAGCTGTTATTAATATTCCCGGTGTGGTAGTAGAATTTACAATTACTCTTAACCAACGGTTCCCAAATTCCGGGATACGTTTTATTAGATGTCTGGTACCATCATCTCTTTCCTCTACTCTATCAGGAGAATCCAAGGCTAACTCAGCCCATTCTTTCTTGATACCTCGCTCTATCAGCATATCAGTAAAGTGTTTTGATTCTCTCATATCACAATACTACAACCTAAATGTTCTAGTGTCATCTCTCACATTTCTTTATACATTGTTGTCATGTATGGTTTGAAGCCCATCGTTTCCCTGGATCCGTAGGCAGCAATATTCACATTTGCAATTCGAAGCTCAATGATTTCTGAAAGATGACGCCCCCGACAAATCAATCCTTCACACAGCTTGCCTCGCCGGTCTGAGTACCAACCAATCTGCGTTTATTTTGCAGCGACCAATAAACCGCATCCACTGAGGCCGTTTCAGCCCGAATATACACGATAAGCCCCTGATTACACCTTTGTCGGGGTGTTGGCATAGCCCTGCCATCTGTCGTCTGACATATTCGCGTGCTTTCTTGGTTTTAGCTGCCTGAAGGATATTCCAACCAGCCATCCTGAGTATCATCGCCTGGTACACACTTCCTTTACCACGAACTCGTAACCTGCTCATTCCGGTTCGTCGCTTGATACCACTGTTGGTGGATTCAATGCCAGCTCGTTTGCTGTACACTTTTCGAAACTCATCAGTTTTCTCATTCTTACGACGCTTATCAAGACGGCGCTCCT
>JAGLOJ010000110.1 GCA_023139045.1 Candidatus Sabulitectum sp. | reverse complement strand
CTGGAGTCATTGATAAGGGGCGCCTACAGATACCCCGCAGCTTGCGGCGGTCGGAGTTGTCATTTCTGGCATCTTTTGTTGTGAATCTCCAGTTCATCGGTCCCGCGATAGAATTCCGTTTCTCCTGCCAGGCAGCAACTTCTTTCTTGAATGTTTCTTGATCAGGTATCCTTCTGTTTAAGCATTGTCTGCTAAGAACACTCAGTTCTATTTCAGCCATGTTCAGCCAACTGCCGTGTTTTGGGGTGCAGCGGAATTCAATTCTTTCGAGACAGATGTGAATTCAGGTGTCGATGTGGTTGTGTCGGCGAGAAAGTGTTTACAAGAACTGCCCATACACCCCAGAGCACTGTTGCAATGAGATTGTATATAATATGCTTCTGCATGCTTCTCCATTCAGGAATGAATCTGAGCCATAACATAAATTCCCGTACGCAGATTAAGAAGGGTTGACCATGAGAATAATTGTAGTCGTATTTGTAATGTTTTCCGTAATGTTTGCAGCAGATTTGTCTGTATGCGGCACTGAGGAACTTTTGCCTATAGGTTTCACAGAAGAAGAACTGACCAGAATCTCAGAGATCGGCACCTATCAAAATAGAACCGACCCGCCTCCGGCAGGTGTCAGAAATCCGGGAGAATTTGAACCGGCCACCGGTGTCATGGTCAGATGGCCGCTTGGTGTTCCCTATGCCTTTCTTGCGGATGTTTCAAACAACAGTGAGTTATGGGTAATTTGTTCTTCTTCTCAGCAGGCTTCTGCCGCATCGGCCCTTGCTTCCGCCGGTGTGAATATGAGCAACACTGATTTCATAACGGGCCCCACCAACACAATATGGGTCAGAGATTACGGTCCATGGTTCATTGTACTGGCTGACGGTACTCAGGGCATTTTCGATTACAATTACAACAGACCAAGACCACAGGATGATCTGATTCCACAGGTCATTGGAGACCAGTGGGGTATTCCTGTTTATGTGTCGGATATTATCCACACAGGGGGAAACTACATGTCCGGTGGCCTGGGCGAGGCTATGTCTACAGATCTTGTGTATGTTGAGGATCCTCATTCCAATTCATGGGTGGACGATCAGATGGAAGAGTATCTCGGGATTACCCAGTACACCACCTTTACCGACCCGCAGGCCACCTACATTGATCACATTGACTGTTGGAGCAAGATGCTTGCCCCCGACAGAATAATGGTGCTTCAGGTTCCACCTTCCCACGGGGACTATGCTGCTCTGGAAGCTGTGGCGGACCTGATAGCTGAAAGCTCTTCCCCCTACGGACATCCCTGGGAGGTCTACAGGGTTTTTTCCAGCGGCGCAGAGGGTTATGTGAACGGTCTGCTTCACAATGACACTTACTACATGCCCGTGTGGAATACCGGGAATGATTCTCCGGCAGCAGCAGCTTTCTTAGAAGCACTGCCCGGGTATACCATAGCTCCCTTCTACTATGACGGCGGTTCCGGTGGTTCTGGTTTTTCAAATACAGACGCTCTGCATTGCAGAAGCAGGAATGTTATGGACAGATACATGCTGCAACTGCTTCATACTCCGGTTGATACTCTGCAGTCAGGATATGCAATTACAATAACCGCTTTCATTCAGCCGAATCCTGCCAATTCCCTTACATCCACAAGCGTTTTCTACAGGGTGGATTCAGGCAGTTTCACCGAGGTATCCATGACAGGCACTGGTTCGAACAATTACTCAGGCGTGATTCCTTCAAGTCCGAATGGCTCCTTTGTTGAATACTACATCAGGGCTGAAGATTCTTCGGGAAGAGTAAGTGCCCATCCCCAGTTTGCACCTGCAACCTGGTTCAACCACTACACGGTTTCGTCCACAGGCATTGCTTCCAATGGTGGTTTACCGGTAACACCGCTGATGTTTGGTGCTAATCCTTTCAAGAGCGTAATGGCATTTTCCGGCCAACCGGGAACTCTTTTCTCGGTGTTTGATGCATCGGGAAGGATTGTACACAGTTCAGTTGCAGGAGAGAACGGCTTGATGGAATGGAATCCGGATGGTACAACCTCAGACGGCGTGTACTTTGCACACTTTGTCTACGGAGGTTCTGTATCAACGGCCAGAGCTGTTCTGCTGAGATAAATTAAAGCTGGGTTGAACCCCTTCTTCCGGAGGGGTTCAATCACCTGAATTTGTAGTTAATCCAGCCACCGGTCATCACGAGCATTGATCCGGCGAGAACCATCGTTGACGGTATTTCCCTGAAAACAGAAATCTGCCAGATCACGGAGAATACGACACTCAAATATCCGTAAACAGCAACTTTCCCCCCGGGAGCATATCTGTAGGCTGTAGTCATAAGAATCTGACCCAGAACGCCGGCTATACCTATTCCCAGCAGAGGAAGAATTGTGATTCCAGTTGGCATTACACCAGCGGAGATGGTATCGGGAAGAAATGCAATAACCGAGAAAAGACTGAACCAGAAGACAACTCTCAGCGGTGAATCGAATTTCCTAAGTGCCCGCAGTGTTGTATAGGCTGCACCGGCGAACACAGCGGAGGCGAGTGCAAGAAGTATTGCTTTTGAAACTGACATTCCCACCGGGTTGGCTACAAGAGCAACACCGGCAAAAGCTGTAATAATGGCAATGATCTGTATTCTTTTCAGTTTCTCTCCCAGGAACATCCAGGAGAACAGAAGAACAAAGAACGGGCTCAGCTTGTTAACAGTGACAGTGTCTGCCAGTGGAAGTTTCTCCAGTGCGGTGAAGTAAAGAACCATCCCGATCGTGCCCAGGGCGCTTCTCAGAAAAAGCAGCCAGGGTTTGCCGGAAACCAGCGATTCTCCCCGTTTCTTTAACAGAATAAAGGTAACAACTACTGCCACCAGGCCCCGGGCAACCAGTTTTTCGCTGGTTGGGATTCCGGAATCTGCCGGTACAAGTTTCACTGCCAGAGGAACAAGTGAAAGGAAGAAGGCAGCCGCTGTCATGAACAGTGCTGCTTTTTTCTCCCTGATCAAACCTTAACCAGTCTGTATTCCCGGCTTCCCAGCCCGATTTTTTCTCCTGTACGAAGTTGCTCTTTCCCATCTCTGTCCGGCCTGATATGCAAAAATTTATCCTGCCCTGAGGCAGCATTACTATTTACAGGACAGGCTGCTGTTACAAGATCAAGACTGGCCTGATCTATAGCTACAGGGTCAGAGGACGCAAGTACACCGATGTCGCCCACCATCGGTGGTCCTTCGTTTTTCATGCAATCACAATCCGGGGAGATATTGATGAGAAAATTAACATATACCGGAATTCTTGTCGCCATAGTTGCAGCAAGAGCGTATTCAACCATGCGATTCATGAAGGTGTGTGCCTCCTGATTCCAGTTTATGCGAATTGCTCTCGCGGGGCAACGCTGGATGCACTCGCCGCATCCTGTACAGCTGGTTTCATCAATTCTGACAGAATTTCCAACAGGCTTAATTGCTGCCACTCCACAGACAGACATACAAGCTCTGCACATTGTGCATTTGTCGGACTTCACAAAGGGCATCACAGAGGAGTGCTGATACAGCTTCCCCGCCTTTGCCGCCCATCCCATACCAAGGTGCTTAATTGAACCGCCGAATCCCGCAAGGAGATGACCCTTGAAATGACTGACCATTACCGCATTGTCAGTTCTCGCAAGAGATCCGGCCAGTCTGGCAACCTCGGTTTCACAGTGGGAAGGAAGATCAACCGCAAATTCATCTGTGCCGGCAAGACCGTCCGCAACTATGAATGGAGGGAGATCCGGCATTCTGAACCCGTGGTCGTGAGCAAGGGACACATAATCCGGGGCGGTCATTCTTCTTCCACCATAGAGAACTGTTGTGTCTGTCAGGAAGGTTCTCCTGTCGGGAAGGTCAAGGGCACGGATGACCATTTTCACAAGTGAAGCAGGAATGTATGAGGAGTTTCCTTCCTCTCCCGGGTGTATCTTCACCGCTGTCAGGTCATTATCGCTGCCTTGACTGGCGAACTTGTAAGGAGCAAGAAGTTCTCTGAACCCTGCTGGGTTCATTCTCTTTACTGGAAGGAATCTTACATTATTCACGGGATTCACCTTTCATGTTGATGGCAATATAACCTGATGGACCCGCTTCCTTGCGAAATGTCTTTTACCTGCGTATTCTTACCTCATGAGTAGTTTAGTATGGGTAGAGCTTGATGCGGGCAGTCCCGACCACAATCTGTGCGAGATTAGAGGAAGCAATAAATTCAAGGGGCTTCACTGTGCTGTTGTGAAGAGCAACGCTTACGGTCATGGTGTCAGAGAGATGGTATCCCTGTTAACACGGGCCGACTGGCTTGCTGTGAATTCACTTGAAGAGGGGCTTGAACTCCGGACACTCGGGGAGACCAGACCCGTCCTGCTTCTTGGGCATGTGCCCTTGAGCAGAATAGACGAAGCCAGACAGGCTGACCTCAGGTTTGTCATCTGCAATTTTGAAACCCTTCAGGCAATTAGAGAACTTCCAGTCTCGGAAAAGATGTTCTACCTGCACATGAAGGTGGAAACCGGAACCTGGAGGCAGGGTGTTCTTCCTGATGACGCAATTCTTATGGCCAGAGATATCGCTGAAATGCCGGGGGTTGTTCTGGACGGGATCTACACGCATTTTGCGAACATTGAAGATACTTTGAACCACCAGTATGCAGAAATGCAGATGGATACATTTCAGAGAGTTCTTGATGCGCTGCAGGATGAGGGGCTGACCCCTCCTGTTATTCATACTGCCTGTACTGCCGCAGCTATTCTTTTCGCGAAGACACATTTTTCCATGATAAGAACGGGTATTGGTTTGTATGGTTTGTGGCCGTCCAGAGAAACAAAGCTTTCCGCAGAATCCTCCGGATGTACAATACCGGACTTGAGACCGGTGCTCGCCTGGAAAACAAAAATAGTTCAGATAAAAGAAGTTCCTGCCGGAAGCTATATCGGTTATGGAGGCACTCACAGAACAACAAGGAACTCAAGAATTGCCGTTCTTCCAGTGGGCTATGCAGATGGCTACAGAAGGTCTCTCGGCAATACAGGATGGGTACTTATCGCAGGACGGAGAGCTCCTGTTCTGGGCAGAGTGTGTATGAATCTGTGCATGGTGGATATTACGGATCTTCAGGGAATCAGTCTGGAGGACGAAGTTGTTCTTCTTGGAAGAAGTGACTGTGAGGAAATTACAGCCGAGATGATGGGTGAGTGGATGGGTACAATAAATTATGAGGTGGTTACAGGTATCAGTTCGTTGCTCCCGAGAAAAATCAGGAAAGGAGCCGAAGGTGTTTATTGAAGTGATTGGAAGCTGCGGTTCAAAGAATGCTGAATGCAGGCTGGTGTGCATGAAACTCGGCAACAGAGTTCTTATCGACGCTGGAAGTGCTGCTCTTATTCCTGACGAGGAACTCGATCTGGTGGATATGGTTCTTCTGACCCATGCCCATCTGGATCATATTCTGGATCTTGGCTTTATTCTTGACTCAATGGTTTCCCGAAGAGGCAGACCGCTTGTTGTGATGGGAAGCGAAGCATGTCTCAGCATCGTTAAAAAACACTACATGAACGGTCTGCTATGGCCTGATTTTACCAGGATACTCATAGAGGGTAAGCCGATTCTTGAATACAGATTGCTTGCTGACGAGGTCTGGACCTTGTTGCCGGGGGATGTTGAGTGCATGGCTGTTCCCGTTAATCACCCTGCCGGGGCAAGGGGATTTCTTTTCCGTTACAATGAGAAAACTGTTGTCTATTCCGGAGACACGGGACCGACTGATAAGCTTTGGAGAATGGCCAATGAACAGCGAGACCCCATAGCTGCTGTTATTGAGGTTTCTTTTCCCAATTCCAAACGCAGTATTGCTATGGCCTCTGATCATCTTTGTCCTTCACTTGCGTCAGACGAGCTTAATAAACTGGGAAGCCACGATATTCCAGTTCATGTATTCCACATGAAGCCCTGGTTTGCCGAAGAAATAATGGGGGAACTCGATCTTTCCGGAAAGCCGGTGAGCCTGCTGAAACCCGGAAGCCGAATAGAGTTTACCTGACCGCTCTGTCTTTCATGCTCAGGTACAATGATGCCTGAAAAATTGATTTCAGTGTTGAGATCAGTAGCGCCACCAGAAGAATCCATATAACAGCAAAAGCCACAGCAACCATATTTGAAAATCCCGATTTTAACAAAAACAGGAACGCAGGGAGTACTGCCAGGAAAGTTAGAAGTTCAAAACTGATACCGCCCACCAGTTGATGCCCCCAGTTTCCTTTTACATCACTCCATGCACTTTTGAGAGCGGTGAATGGGTCAATACGGTCGATAACTAATCGAGGTGCGACGAAGAAAGAGGCCATGGTCCACAACGCCCCCAGACCGCCGGTAATCAGATTTCTTCTTCCGCCCCTGCCTTGTAACATTTTCAGTACCATCCCAACTGTGGCTTCAACCATTGCCCAGGCCGCTATGAACGTTACCACTGACCATGATGCCTTGAAACCATCGCTTAAAGTTGGGTTACCTCCTGCCATTCGTATCTCTGCGCAGGCGATTACTGCGCAATTGAAGAAAGTAATCAGAAAGTAGTTGAAAAAGTAAAACAGAAAAGCAAGAACTATGAATCCAGCTCTGTCCTGTGTATAAAGCTCAACGATATCATGCCCCGAAGCTGAGATCGGAAAGTAAAAACTTGCGCTTACCAATAAGCATAGAATTCCAGACAGAACCGGAAAAATGATAAGCTCCTTGTCTGCCATAAGAATCTTCCAGCTTTTTTTTACTGCGTCAAGGGTTTGTGAAAAAACATTCACCGTTATACCACCCTCTCCATTGCCGAAAACGCCACGGTTTCGTATTCTCAGTGCATGAGAAAAACAAAACCATTTTCCCCCGAGAACTTCCCAGGCAGCAAGGTGTGTCTTCTGTCTCACTATGCCGCTGTGGATGGTTCATTCACTTCCACACTTAAGATACTACATGAACATTCAGTTCTCCATTCCGTTCTTGGCCCCCAGCACGGATACTGGGGGGAGACTCAGGACAACATGATCGAGTGGGAGGGGTACATCCACAGCATGTACGGCGTTCCTGTAAACAGTCTGTACGGGAGGACACGGATTCCCACAGACAGGATGCTTCAAGGTGCAGACTGTGTTCTTATTGATCTTGTTGATATAGGCAGTCGTTATTACACTTACATCTATTCCATGGCTCTGACAATGCGGAAGTGTGCAGAGCTGCATATTCCCGTTGCTGTAATGGACAGGCCCAACCCCCTTGGAACTGCAATTGTGGAGGGTCCAATTCTTGACACCGAGTTCAGCTCTTTTGTCGGTCTGTACCCGATTCCTGTGAGACATGGGCTGACAATTGGTGAGCTTGCCCTGCTGTTTGCAGAGATGGACGGGCTTCCTGAACCAGTTATTCTCTCCATGAAAGATGAACCGGAGTGGGTGATGCCCTCTCCCAATATGCCAACCGGAGACACTGCACTTGTGTATCCCGGAATGTGTCTTCTTGAGGCAACCAACCTTTCCGAGGGCAGGGGAACCACCAGACCGTTTGAAATCTTCGGAGCACCCTGGTTGAACGCCTGGAGGCTCTGTGATGATCTTAACGGATCACCTTTTATGCAGGGTGCTGTTCTGAGACCTCACTTTTTCATTCCCACCTTCAACAAACACACAGGGGTAAAATGTGCCGGGGCACAGATACATGTTGTTGATCAATCTGCCTACCGGCCATTCAAAGCCGGTCTCGGTATTCTCAATCATTGTTTCAAAGCAGCGGAGACTGCCTGGAATGATCCTCCCTACGAGTACGAATACAAAAAGTTGCCCGTGGATATTCTTTCCGGTAACAGCCATGTGAGATTTGCAGTTGATACTGGAGATATTGAGGCTCTCATTCGTCTTTCTGTAACTCCTTCTTACCGGTGGAAACAGATTGTGCGGAATGTGGTTGACACACCGGAAAGGTTCTTGTTCAAGTGATTCGCCTCTGTGGTATATTCCTCCCTCAATCTTATTGAAGGGAAACTCGTTTTGAAAATCGCATTCATTTCCGATATACATGGTAATCTTGCTGCTTTGAAGACCGCCATGGATACTCTCAAGAGCCGAAAAGTTGATCTGGTTGTGTGTCTCGGTGATCTTGTTCATTACGGACCCAGGCCATCAGAGGTTATCAGTTTTATACGGAACAGTGAAATTGAATGTGTCCAGGGGAATTGTGACAGAACTGTTGCCAGACGCCGGGAAAGCACGGGAGAAGAATACCAGAATCCTCACTGGAGGAATCTTGCCGCTGAATTTTTTGAATGGACATCGAATCAGGTATCCGGCAAGCAGAGGAAGTGGTTGAGAGAACTGCCGGATGAATTGAGATTTCAGGTTGAAAAGAAAACCATTCTCTGTGTACACGGTTTGCCGGGAACCCAGGCTATGGGGCTTCCCGAGGATGCAGCAGCAGAAATATATGACGCAATTCTGACCAGATCCGGTGCATCTATCGTGGCTTGTGGTTTTACCCATACACCATCAATAATCAGAAGACCGAACGGGCTGATTATTAATCCTGGTTCTGTTGGAGGGGGATCTATTCCTTCCGGCGGAACTGCAATGATTCTCAGTTTTCCCGATGAGGGGGAGCCGGAGGTGGAAACTCTCGAATACACATATTCACTCGAAGACATTGAAGCCGGTTACAAAGAAGCCGGTATCGGAAAAATCTTTTTTAAGTGTTTAGAGCTTGGTCGTGACCAGAGAGGTAACTGGCATACTGACGATCCAAAATGGAGGCAGCAATGGGCAGAACTCTGATTGAGAAGATCATCAACGCACACGGTGGCGGAGAATGCACCGGCGGTGATGTTGTCTGGATGGGTATAGATAACCGCTCTGCAAGGGATTTTGCAGGGGCAAATGTTGTGGGAAATCTTGAGAAATATGGCGGTGATTCCCCGATAGATGATCCGGAGAAGACTTTCTTTACTTTTGACTGCAATGTACCGGCAAACACAATTCCCTACGCAACAAATCAACACAGAATCAGGCTTTTTGCCAGGGAACAGAACCTCAAAATCTGGGATGTAGACGCAGGAATTGGCAGTCATGTAGTGATCGAAGAGGGGCTTGGCAAACCGGGAACAACCACTATTGGAACCGACAGCCATCTTAACATCATGGGCTCTGTGGGAGCTTTCGGACAGGGAATGGGTGACGTGGACACCGCCTTCGCTTTCAAATCAGGCAAGGTATGGTTCCAGGTTCCGAACTCTGTCAGGGTAACACTGAAGGGCATGCCGGCACCCGGCACCGAAGCCAAGGATGTTGCTCTTGCTATGCTCGAAGAGTTTGGAAGCCACACGCTTCTTGGCAAGTCTGTTGAAGTTCAGGGCGAGTGGCTTGATCAGGCAGCGCTTTCAGACTGCATCACCTTCTCCAGTCTTGGAACTGAGATGGGTGCTATCATCATTCTTATTCCACCGAACCGGAATGTACTTGACGCATTCAGCATGAAGAAGGAAGAAGCCATCTACGCAGATGACGATGCCGGGTACGAGAAGGAATACACCCTTGATATTTCGGGCCTGAAGCCTCTTCTGGCCGCTCCACCCAATCCGCACAACGTACATCCGGTTTCCGATTACAAGGATGTGGTGGTGGACGGTGTGTTTATCGGCAGCTGCACCAATGGTACCTATGAGGATATGGCCTATGCTGCAAAACTTCTCAAGGGTAGAAAAGTAGCCAGCGGAGTGATGCTGAAGGTTGTACCGGCTACAAGAAAAACCTGGGACAGATTGCTTCATGAAGGGCTCCTTGCGGATCTTTTCGATGCAGGCGCCATTGTGAGCAATGCCGGTTGCGGCGGTTGTGCTTCCGGTCAGATTGGCATGACTGGTTTGAAAGAGATACAGGTAAGTACTTCCAACAGAAATTTCACAGGTAAGCAGGGCAGGGGTGACACATACCTTGCAGGCATCGGCACTGCCGTAGCCAGTGCAGTTCTTGGAAGAATTGCCACTGTCCACGAATTGAAGAAGGGGGTGTAGTTATGGCATCACTGAAACAAGAAGGCAGACTCTGGGTTCTTCAGCGTGATGGAGAGCTGATCAGCGATATCGACACCGACATGATCTTCCACAACCAGTACCTTGCCATTACTGACATCGCAAAAATGGGGCAGTATTCTTTCGACAACCTTGAAGGTTTCAAGGATTTTGCAGGGCTTGCAAAGCCCAATGACATCATTCTTGCCGGAGACAATTTCGGCAGCGGCAGTTCAAGGCAGCAGGCTGTCGACTGTTTCAGATGTCTCGGCGTGAAGGCCATTGTCGCCTGTTCTTTCGGAGCGATCTACAAGAGGAACGCTATCAACAGTGCCTTCCCTGTAATAACCATGCCGAATGCAAAAGCCAGTGACTTCAGGCATCTGGAAGTTATTGTGCTTGACATGGACAAAGGCCTGCTGGGCAGCAGGAAGATCGAACCCATGAGTGGTGTTCAGAAAGAGATCTTCTATGCCGGTGGTCTTTTCGAATATGCGGAAACGCTGAAATAGATCTGTGAAGAAATTCCTGCCGGTGGGTGTGGTATTGCTTGTTGCAGCATTGCTCTACATTCCCACTCTCCGGACAGGATTTCTGACCGACGACTTCCTCGACTCAGAGTGTACCATTCACCAGGCGCCGCAAGCCTTTGTTTCTATGGCATCAAGTGGGTACAGACCTTTTATGTCCTTTAGCTGGGCTTTGGATAATATGCTGTGGGGTAGAGAGAATCAATCTGGGTGGCATTTTACAAATATCATTATTCTTTTTGCAGTTGTTTACATGTTGTATCTTTTCTTATCTCTTTATTTGCAAAAATCTGCCGCATTATTTGCTGGTCTTGTGTTTTTTGTTGTTTCTTTACCGGTATCGGTTTCCGTAGCTAAGGTTGTGTGGCGAACTTCTCTTTTACCTATGATACCTCTTCTTGCAGCCTTTGTTCTTGTTTACAAGTGGGGTAGTGATTCAGGGAAGCGGTGGCATCTCTGTCTGTCATCGGTTTTGCTTCTTGTTTCCCTCCTCTTGAAGGAGATTGCTCTGGTTTCGCCTCCAGTGTTCGCGGCAATTGTATTTACTGCTGTGCACAGACGAAATCAATGGAGAAAGCCAGTTATGACGCCCCCGACAAATCAATCCTTCACACAGCTTGCCTCACCGGTCTGAGTACCAACCAATCTGC
>JAGLOJ010000011.1 GCA_023139045.1 Candidatus Sabulitectum sp. | reverse complement strand
TACCCGGCAAGTCTCAAGCGAAAGTCAGGCTTGCTGAAGGCTCTCCGCGAATGACTCCGGAAGTTGTGTATATGTTCTTTATTCTGGAACAAACCTTTCACTCACTTACAGATAAGCAGGCTACAGAAAGGATCAAAGATTCCTTAACACTTCAGTTTTTCTTTTACTCGCACAATTATCGTAATCCCCCGGCCAGATCAACACGTCATGAAAATGTCAGGAAAATCTCAAAGGCAACCATTAAATACATTTTACAGCAGCAGCTCATACTGGTGCTGGAGAAAGCACTTGATGATTTTAAGCATCTTACGGTGGACAGCACGGCTGTATGGGCTAATTGCCAGTGGCCTACAGATTCGGGTTTGCTCAGGGATGTTTTTTACAGAGGTTATCATCTCAGCCAACAACTTCATGAAAGATTTGGGATTCCCAATTTTCTACCATGGTTCATGACAACCTGGTTGTCAAAGATCGATAGTCTTAACTTTCAAATCAATATAACTTCCGGTAAGGGTTCGAAAGAGAAACGAAAGAAGCTCTACATTAAGCTGTATGCCGTCGTAGAGAAAGCCAGTGCGCATATGTTCAGAGAAATAACCAAGCGCAAAATGCAAAAAGAATCTGTGAACCTGCCACCAGGCAAGGTCAAGCAACTGAGTAACCATTGGGCTCGTATTGAAGGTTACATATCAGATTCCAAGGTGATTATGGCATATTCCAGGGAGCGTATCATTGAAGGCAAAAAGATAGAGAATGGAATCAAAATTATCAGCCTCAGTGACAGTGCGGCAGCCTTCATCACAAAGGGGGATCGAGAGACGATCGTGGGCTATCGCCCACAGCTTGGTAGAAGTGAGAATGGCTTTGTTTCTGCTCTCATTGTTCCGAAGGGCAATGCTGCTGATGCTCCAAAGCTATTACCTCTTGTAGAGGACAGTATTAAGAATACCGGAGTTGTTCCCTCGGGCGTAAGTGGTGATGACGGCTATTGGTCCACTAAAGGAGTAGATGCAGTAAAAGTAATTGATGGTGTTGATTGGGTCAGCATCAGCGGCTCAAAGGGGAAAAGACATACTTCAAAAGAGGACTGGGATAGTGAGATATTCAAGAATGCCCGCAGAATGCGTTCAGCAGTAGAGTCCCTGATGTTTGTATTGAAGGATATTCTGGGCTTTGGTCAGCTACGCCGTCGTGGCATTGAGGCTGTTGAGATTGAACTGCTTCAGAAGGTTATTGTGTACAATTTCAGGCAAATGGGTATTGTGGAGAAGAAAATACGCAATAAAGAGAGGAGAGAAAAGGCAAAACAATTTCAAGCGTCTTAAGCAAAGACGCTTTTTGTTCCGCAGGGAGTGAATCATATTACTCTGAGGAGAGCTTGTACTAATTTTTCGAAAATTATCCAACAAGCTGTGAAATCCGAGGAATCATCCTCGATTGATGTGATGCTGTCTTGAAATCACCCTGTTTTCAAGCATCAAATTGGAATATGTTCGAATTTGAAAGGCTTTACGGATGGGCTCTAGCTGAAGACACTATTTCTTTCACAGTGACTCAGACTGGGATTACCTTTGAACCATCCACCAGGCTTTCTCTTCAGGTATGCCCCAATCCATTTCACTTCTCAGCGTCCATATCATTCGATCTTTCCGAGCCGGAATGGACATTGGTAACATTGTATGACCTTTCCGGCAGAATTGTAACAACACTTGAGAATTCAGAGCTTGAATCTGGTCAGTACTCCATAATCTGGGATGGAAGAAGAGAGAACGGGGAACCTGCTTCAGCAGGCATATATTTATGCAGAATCCAATCCTGTGGGATTTCTGAAACCATAGGTTTGTGTTTACTGAGATAGGAGCCATAACCAGAGGCTGCAGTGGAATAGTACCTGCTATGTGAAGTTCCGAGTTAATACTATCCACTGAGCCTTGTGTTCTAGAGGCAAATCTGCTGTGTATTACAACCCCTTGTGATTACTGCTAAAAAATACTATCGTAAAGGTTGTAAGCAAGTAATTCTAAGAGGGACAGACAACTGATAATGATTCAAAAATATGAGTTGTGTTAGCGTGGTTTAGCCGAGAGTATAACTTGATATTCTTGACGAAGCACGTGCAAATTTATGATGATAGAGATAAAGGAAAGGAGAGCGAGATGTTTGTTCGATTCAATATAGGCTACTATCTTCCCAGATCGAATATGATTTCTGGCTTCGGCAGCTCAATCAGTATAGGTGGAAACTATTATAGTTTTACTCAACCGACAAAACATAAACTTACTGTTTGGTCTGCGCTGCATTCTAATTGGAAAGCTGTTGGAGACGATTTCTATTCATGTGTTGATTCCACACCCGGCTTTACTCCTCGTCTTGAAGCTGCTAAAATCTGGCAGTTGAAAGCTTAAATGTCTAATAATCAGAAGGGCATTGATTCAGCCTCCAAAGCTCCCGACACCCAGATGGTCGATAAAAATGAAGATATAGAAGACAAGGATACTGATTCATTGGCTGAAACTACAGAAGTACAATCTACCCCAGATAATGAAATTGTTGAAAACTCGGGTGATCAGATACTTGAGCGGCTTGAGATAGAAGCTCCTGATATTTTTACGACTCTGGGAAAAGAACAACGCAAGAAACTAGTGAGCATTGTTGCTACTCACCACAAAGTTACAACTCACTATCGTGGCCCGCTTCCTCCACCCAAAGATATTGAACATTACAATAATAGTATTCCCGATGGAGCAAATCGCATTATGACCATGGTTGAAACTGAGTCTCAGCATCGTATTGAGATGGAAAAGAAAATTGTTTCTAGTCAAATCTCTCAAAGTGGACGAGGGCAGCATTATGGTCTTATTCTTGGCATATTAGGAATTCTAGCTGGCTCTGCTGTTGCTCTTTTAGGTCATGATTGGGTCGGTGTTACTATTGCAGGTTCAACGGCAGTAAGTTTAGTTTATGCCTTTATTTCCGGGCAGAGGTCACAGCGTTCGCCAGAATAACTCTTATTGGGAATTACTGAGTTTAACATGGTCAGCAGATAGTACTTCTCGGTGTGATATATAGCCTGCACGTTGCTATAAATGTCGTATACCATTGTTATTTATCGATAAAACAACAATATCTAGAACAACTGAATGAACCTGCCACAACCGCTTTGATGTGGGCTTCTGTGATACTTGTGTAGGTTATTCAGAGCGTTCTAGAGTATATGCAATCGATCATGGAGATAGAAATATGTGATATACATGTATTTATACACGATACCAGTATTCTAATTCTGATAGATGGAAGTAATAGATGCGTATAATGTCTGTTCTCTCATGTTTCACATTTAGTGTTTCCTTCCTTTTGGGCTGTGGAGAAGTTGAACGATTGCACATAGATGATCAAATCTCACATACTGTAAACACCCTTCAAGTTGTGTTTGAAATTGGTAAAGAATTCGGTGATTCTACAAACACATTCTGGTCCATCGTTGCCGCTGATATTGATGACCAAGGCAGGATCTTTGTTCTTGATGAAATAGATGCAAGCGTTAAGGCTTATGATCTACAGGGGAACTTCATTCAGCAGGTTACTAGAAGTGGCTCTGGGCCTGGTGAACTTTTGCGACCACGAGGTATAACGGTTATGAATAATGGCAATTTGGTCATTAATGCCCCAAGCAAAAAAGGCTATGTTGTTTTTAATGAATCTCTTGAGTTTGTCGAGGAAGTCAGCATTTGGCAAAATAATTCACCGTATCATCTTTCTTCTTTAACCAGTGATAAGCTGGTTATGTGTAGATATGATGAGAACCCGTATACTGATGTTATGCGACATATGGTGACAATCTGTGATTGGAAGGATCAAAATATTGAGAATGTCTTATGGAAGGATTCAATTGAAATTTCCAGTAGTGAGTGGGATAGGGATCCTTCCATACCTTTAAACTTCTGCATGTTTCACCTTCTGAGTTCATACGGAGATGGCAATGGTAGAGTCTATTTTGGGGTTGTTGATTCTATTGATTATAGAGTAATTGGGTGGGACTCAACTGGCTCAGAAATACTCAATATTTCAAGAAGCATGAATCCGGTGAAAAAGTCAGATGAGGAGATAATTGCGGAATCTGTTTATATGAATTCAGTTCTCCAGAGATTCGGAGATTCTCCATGGGAGCTAAGACCAAATACATATAGAAATATGATTGCAGATGTGGGCATTGGTCCGGATGAGAACCTCTGGGTTAGAAGGGGAACTCACACAGATCTCTTTTTCGATATCTATGACGTGGATGGTGTCTTTCTTCGACATGCCATCTATCCTTTAGAAAGTTGGAGCTGGGAAACAGAGATAACTCCCTACGGAATACTAGCATGGGAGCTTGATCCCTTGGAGGGTTATCAGAAACTATACTTCATTCGTTAGTTTATTGCTGTTGATGAAGATCTAGGACAACTAAATGCAGCAGATCAGCGGCTATGGTACTATTAACTCGTGTATTGCTGTCTGCTGATTTAGAGCGTTCTGAATGGAATTTGCAGTAGGCAATAATGAACTGAAATATATATTCCGGAATGTTAGGAGAGATTGCAATGAAGTTGATGCTTGTTTTCTATTGTGTGCTATTATTTGCACTGGCGTGTGGATCACCAGGATCTGAGACTGAGCAAGTCACCGAGAATGGTCAAACTAGCTCGGGTGTCGAGAATTACATTCTTCCTGTAGCAGATACTTATTTATACATCTCAGATTCAATTGGTATTGATATGGGTGACAGCAATTATGTTTTCGGTGCGATTTCGAATGCTACATTAACGACTAACGGAAATCTTGCTGTTCTGGATATGCAGAAAACAATCATCTCACTTTTTACACTTGATGGAGATTTTATAGGAAACATTGGTCGGCAAGGGAGTGGCCCGGGAGAATTTCTTTATCCTGCAGGCATTGCCTCCAGGCCAGAAGGAGGGTTTGTGGTTTCAGACCTTATGGGCAACAAACTAATTAACTATGACAGTAATTTTGAGTATTTATCAGAGCAAACGGGTTTTTACCGTTCACCACCTCTTGCTTTTATCGCAATTGAAGGGATGGAGATCATAGCTCTGAAATCAGTGGTAGATGAGAGTGAAGATCGTATTTCTATGGGCAAAGCTGTAGGCAGGTGGACAATGGATGATTGCGATCCTTCTGTAACTTACTACTCCAGCTTGTCGCTGTTTGACCCTGATGACATGAATTCAGGTGAAGAAAATGCCGTGCTGTTTGCTGCTTCTGTAAACGGTATTGTGTTTACTTCTCAGATCTCACCTGATGTTTACTCGTTCACTTCATGGTCGAGGGATGGTGATGAACTCTTCACCTATATTGATCATGACTTCCTGCCAGAAAGAAGAACCCAGGAAGACATCAATGCTGAAATAGAGCAAGTTGACAGGAGGCTGAACAGTAATGGACTGTCCGCTAGTGCGTTAGATTGGGAACCAAACCCCGATAAATTTGCAATCAGAGGCTTGTTTGTTGACGATATTAATCGCTTGTGGGTCTCAAAAGGAACTACACAAACTCCATATTTTGATGTTTTCGACTTAAGTGGATTATATTTGTTTTCTGCAGCACTAGATGCAGGCTTACGATCTCATAGCTGGAATACAATAATTGTCCAGGATCAGTTTATCTGTTTTGATTTGAATCCTGAAGACTACCCTAGGGTATTTTGGGGTGATCTGCCCGGTTTTGATCAATAAGATGAATAGATTTATAGGATTCAGAATCGAGTTAAGCTGACTTTTCCCACTTATTGGCAGCGGTATCATTGCAGCTTATTCGAGGCGTTGTAGCTAATCGAAGAATCTACGGGAGGAGATGATTCATGATAGAATCCCAGGCAATAATCCCAATAGGGAGTATACAGCAACGGATTCTTGAAATCAGAGGTATTAAAACCATTGTTGATGCTGATTTGGCGAAGTTTTACGGGGTTGCAACAAAAAGACTAAACGAACAGGTTAAGCGAAATTCAGAACGGTTCCCTGAAGATTTCATGTTTCAGCTCACAAAGGAAGAGAAGACTGAACTGGTCGCAAAATGCGACCACCTCTCTAACATCTAATATTCCAGTCACTTACCTTATGCATTTACCGAGCATGGTACAATTATGGCCGCATCTGTGTTGAATACAAAACGAGCAGCAGAGGTCAGCGTATTTGTCGTAAGGGCATTTGTTGCATTGAGACAATCAGTTCTGGAATACACAGAAATAATGCAGAGACTGGCTGATCTTGAAATACAATCTTTCGGGCAGGGACAAAACATAAAGGCAATTATTAAAGCAATAGGGAAACTAGCAGAACCGAAGCCGGTTCCCGAGCAAAGAAAAATTGGTTTCTAAGAAAAAATGCTACAACAAAAAGACTGGCAAGACCCGAACAGAGATGTCAGCAGAGCACTGTTTTTCCTGTAAATTCAAGAAAGATTGTCCTGTACGAAAAGTCAAGCATGGTTATCGCCTTGATCATACATCCAAGCAGCGCCGCAAGAAACAGAAAACTGATGAGTTTCGAAATGTGTACAGCAAACGGGCTGGCATTGAATCTACCAACAGTGGTATCAAGCGGCGAACCGGGATGAGCAGGTTACGAGTTCGCGGAAAAGGAAGTGTGTACCAGGCGATGATACTCAGGATGGCTGGTTGGAATATCCTTCAGGCAGCTACAACCAGGAAATCACGCGAATATGTGAGAAGTGAAATGTCAAAGATAACACAGCCCATTACGAGTGCTGTTGAGGGGGATTTGCGTATTCTAGCGGCGAAATTGTTCAACTGGTTTCGCTTTTTTTACAATATCAGATTAAAACGGGATTGGGTCGCCGATAGGCAATTCTGTCAGGCTGTTTGATTTTCTGTTTTGTCGGGGGGCGTCAATCTTAGGAACCGCACTTATATAACGTTAC
>JAGLOJ010000109.1 GCA_023139045.1 Candidatus Sabulitectum sp. | reverse complement strand
GAAACTTGTGGGACGCAGCACTAGAATATGTTCTCCCCTTGTACGGTGTTTCTGGCACTGCTTGGTTACGAGGTGAACCTGGCCTTCATGGCAGCAATGTTATCGTGTTCCGAGTGAGATAATGAGTTCGATGTAAATCTCCGATATGCCCCCAATGGCAAGAGCTGTCGTCGGAGGGTTTACAGTAGCAATCTTCCTTACCCTTTTCGTTGTTCCTGCCTGTATTTGGTATTCAGTCAATTCAGTAAAGCTGACCCACAGATCCAGTAAGCAGGAAAAAGAAGAAAGAAGGGAAGCAGAATAGCTGTCATGGGCTACCCCATATTCCTCCACCCCTGGCTGGTGGCCACAGGGCCACCAGCCAGGGGTGATGGGCTGCCGTAGGTACCACCTGAGCAGCTTCCATCATTTCCTCTTCTGTTGCCTCAGGTTTGCCGTACATGATGTTGTCTCTGATGGTACCGTCGAACAGGAAAACATTCTGTTGAACCAGACCGATATTTTCGCGGAGAAACCTCTGCTTGAGATCCATTATGTCATGGCCGTCAAAGGTTATGCACCCCTTCTGTGGTTCGTAGAACCTGGGGATAAGGGATACAATGGTGCTTTTGCCTGCGCCTGATTCTCCGACTATATAGTTGAAAGACAGCTTCTGAATATGACGGAAGATAACTTCCCTCATGTCATACTTCATGCGAACACCAAGGATATGCCCCCTCACCCATTTTCATACGAATGAACTCAAACACCATCTTCGCCAGGTAGATGAAGATCATCAGTACGCAGTAAACAACAATACCTTTTACTACAACCCTAATCTTCACCTCTTCGAAGGAAGCAAAAAGCCTTAACAAACAACTGCCAGACAACAGCCAGCAGCCACCGTACAACGCTGTACAGCAAACCATAGAAAGCAAAGACAAAAACAAGCGAGGAATGACCAGAACGAGGTACACGAACAGAATGATATTTGGGTAACATAGTAACCAGATTCCCGAGGCCCGTGCCCGATATCACTTCTTGTGTGAACTACCGGAGGCCCCCTCCCGTCTGCATTTCGCGAACGCTATTTCCAACTCGATCCAACAATTGGTGAGTTCCCGGAATTTCCGGTAGTTAGCCACAGCTTCTCGAACCTCATCAACATCACCAGAGCGCACATAGTGTGTGTGCCCTTTGCCTGCAGCACTGTAACTCAACTGGTAATACTCAGACCCGCGAGCCCGCTTCTGCATGGAAACAGACCCCGGATGCATATGCCCCAGCTCCGACAGTGACTTCTTGATAACTGCAATCTCAGCTTCGATACCAGTGTGACTTTTTCTCATGTTGTATCATAATACTGACACAACAGGAAGGTCAACCCTACTGAATGGCATTAATCTGAGGAGGGTCTAATTCCCCGCCCCTTATGCAAAGTAAAGTATTATGCTAAGGAACGGCACATAAATAACTTCACATTTTCATAGAATTAGGGCGGTTTCTTGTGGATTGTCGAGAGGTGATATTTTCTCGACTACAATCAGGATTTACGGCTTATCAATGTTTTCCGATTGCCTGGAGCGAAGTGCATAGACTGAGCAGATCGGCGGATTGATTACCGCGTTTTATGTGCAGGAATTTCTTCCAGGCACGGCAACGATACCCATTGCTACCTCCTCCGTCAGCAAGAATAAGTAACCGTTTTGCATCAGGGTACTGCTCCCTGCCACACTGCTGCCACCATGTAAGAATGCAGTTAACGGCGAACTCCGGTGTATCTGCTGATTCACCAACCACCAGCAGTCCCGAGTTCTTCACTGTATCATAAATTCCATATGGAACAGCTATTCCGTCAGCTTC
>JAGLOJ010000108.1 GCA_023139045.1 Candidatus Sabulitectum sp. | reverse complement strand
CTACATTATATTGTATTACTAATTCGTTGTCAAGTTGTAATATTTTCTTATACTGGCTACGTCTATTTCAGCACAAATCGACCTATCTGCTTGTCCGTCAGTCAGTTTACTGAATTAGGGGATTTGAGTCTAAGGGAACTTCCGCTTCAAACAACTGTTTTACGCGACAAGCAACTAAAACAAATATGCTGGTTGGACAAAATGAATATACGAACATTCTTCTGAATACTTTTTGCAAGCATGGTGCCTGCTTTTCAATTTTTCCTGTTATCCAATAGCGTTGTCATAGACAAATGACATCGCCTCTTACGATACAACCCGATTCTACGGAGTATCGTTACATGGTAAAGAAACACAATCTGGAATTCACCTGAAGCACCTTATCCGCTTTCAGAAAAAACCTGTTTACGTTAAGGGCGGGTTGAAACACCAACCAACCCTCCCGGGCACTTGATTGCCTGGGAGGGCTCCAGACTCTATTTCCTGTTCAGCCAGCTGTCGATTCCACGGGCGGCTATGTATCCGTTTGCGATTCCGTGAATCACATCAGGGCCTTCTATGATGTCTCCACCAACGAAGAGCCACTCAAGACTGGACTGGGATTTGTCGTTGACTTCAATTCTGCCCCCGGGGGTGAATTTCAGCTTCGATTTGATATCTTCAGAAAGGTAGGAAAGATCCATTCCCTGGCCGATGGATTCAACGATCATGTCGGCTTTGAAAAACTTCTTCTGGTCTTCATCGAATTCCGGGCTGAATCTTCCATCCTCATCAAATACAGAGAGACACTTGACCACATGAAGCCCCTGAACTTCTCCGTTCTTGATCTCGATCTCTTTCGGGCCCCAGGCCGGGTCAATGATGGCCTTTTCCTCTCGGGCCTCCACGATTTCCTCAAGGTCAGCAGGCATAACTTCCTCTGCTTCAAGACAGGTTGCCAGAATCTGCACTTTGCTGTACTTCTGATTCTGCAGCCTTGCAAGAGTTCTGGTGATGTCCATTGCCACATTTCCTCCGCCGATAACAACGATGCTCTCAGCAACATCAATTTCGTTACCAAGGGTTACTTCACGAAGAAGATCAGTTGCAAAATAGACTCTCTGGTGGTCAGCACCGGGTACCCGGGTGCTTCTTCCCAGATGCAGCCCTGTTCCCGCAAACACCGCATCATGATCTTTGTGGAGATCTTCAAGAGAAATGTCTTCCCCGATGGTTGTGTTGTACTTTATCTCCACACCAAGAGTTTTGATGTACTCAACATCCTTGTCGATCTGATCAGAAGGCAGCCTGTACTCTGGGATACCGTATCTCACCATTCCGCCGGGCTCGGGCAGGGCTTCATAGATCCTGGTCTTGTAACCCATGATTGCAAGGTAATAGGCAGCGGATATTCCCGCAGGACCTGCGCCTATTATTGCAACTTTCCTGCTCAGCTTCTCATCTTCCAGGTGGGCTGTTCCCAGAATTTCCATGTACCTGTCTGCGGGAATCTGATCTGCTATGTACCTCTTCAACCAGCGGATAGCCAGAGGATCCCCGTTGTTGTGCAGAGCACAGACGGTTTCACACTTGTGTGTGCAGATACGACCGCAGATTTCAGGCATGGGATTTGTTTCGTAGAGTATTCTCAGTGCATTATCCAGATCATCATCTCTGATGGCGGCTATGTAACCCGGAATATCCATGTGAGCCGGGCATGTGGCAATACACAGACCGCATTCAATACATCTCTGTGCTTCCTTTATTGCCTGCTCTTTGTTGTATCCCTTTACTATCTCAATGAAGGATTTGTCACGGTCCTCAGGTTTGATCTCAAGCATCTCAACTCTGTTGTAATCAAGGATCTGGATATCAGGTGAACGGGTATAGCCCCTCTCTGAATCCTGCCACTTTTTCTTATCGGAACCTGGAACAAACCTGTAATCTTCAGGATTGTCTGCAATCCAGGTGTAGTCGTTTGACATGGTCAGTGAGCCTGTGGGGCACACATCAACACAGAGCGCACACCAGCAGCAGCGACCGTAATCAATCATCGGGCGCAATCCGCTGTCGCCTTCGATCGTTTCCTGACCTTCCACCGGAACAATATCAATTGCATCATTCTGGCAGATCTCTTCACAGGTTCCACAGCCTATACACTTACTGAAATCGTTCTTGTGAAATCCTCTGTAGTTGTCAGCGCCTGGTCTGTCATTTATGGGATCCTTGATGGTCCATGGTTTCTGAGCTGCCCGCTCCCAGACCCTTAAAGGTGACAGTATGTCTTTCATTTTCATTTTTTCACCTCTCTATTTCCGGTGGGCATGTGTGCAGAGAAACCATCAGAGCAGCAAGGTCGGAAAGGCTGATGTTTACCGCCAGCTTTTCCAGAACAGCAATTGCATGGGTGTAACTGGCACCTCTGGCAAAAACCCTTCTTGGTTTTTCAGAACCATCGGAAACCATGTAGAACCCGTGTTCACCACGGGTGGATTCAGCCTTAATATATGTCTGCCCTGCAGGGATTTTCCAGTTAACAAGGTTGGGCATCTTCGCCTGTATTGCACCCTTTTCCGGGATTCTGTCAAGAATCTGTGACATAAGATCCAGACTCTGTCTGAGTTCCTGGTATCTTATCTGCGCCCTCGCATAGGCATCTCCAACTGTGGAGGTAATCATCTTTACATCAAGCTGATCATACTTCACATAGGGATTGTTTATTCTGATATCACATTCCCTGCCGCAGGCCCTGGCATTGGGGCCGACTATACCGTATTCATCCACCATTTCCGGTGTTATTATTCCCAGACCCTGCAATCTTGATTTTACAATTACATTTGACATGAATGACTTATCCACATCATCCATGAGCTTTCCGGTTCTAGTGATCAGTTCCCGTGTTTTTTCTTTAAAACCTGCCGGCAGATCTTTTCTGACCCCGCCTGGAATCATGTACATGTGGTAAACCCTGCCGCCGGTCATCTCTTCAAACAGATCCAGCCAGAAGTCACGCATACCAACAGTCCACTGCCCGATTGTACCCATGCCCAGAGAACCGGCCTGACCACCAATCCACATAAGAAAACTTGCAACACGTGACATCTCAAGATTAAGAGTTCTCAGCCACAGTGCCTTTTCCGGCACAGTTATTCCTGCAAGGTCTTCCATAGCGGCGGAAACACAGTATTCGTTTGTATCGGGTTCCGGCACACAGATTCGACACACAAGAGGAAAACACTGTATGTACTTTCTTCTTTCCATCAGTTTTTCAAAACCTCTATGCAGGTAACCCACATGGGTTTTCGCATGCACAATCTCATCTCCGTTAACTATAAGTTCAACAGACATGTTTCCCGTTACACCGGGGTGCTGCGGACCCTGCCATATTTTTGTGTACTTGTGCGAATCAAGATCAATAACAGCCTTACCGTTCTCCATCTCGGGATACTTGGATCTGTCTGCTTCGTAACCTCTGTATTTGCATTTGGATAAATTACTCATTATCTCTCCTGATCATCGGAGATGCAGCATAGTTTTTGTACATTTTCTCTTTCATGTATTCTGCAGGGTCGTTTGTAGATCTTCCCGGGCGCTGATAGAAAGTCTGATCCGAATATTCGAGTGTATCGAAATCTCTTCTCATCGGTGGTATTTCATCCCAGCCCTCAAGAACAAAAGATTCATGCACCCGGGGGGAACCGGGGAAATCAATACCATAAAGCTCAAACAATTCTCTCTGATACTGCCATGCGTGAGCCCAAAGGCTGTGTATGGAGTTCATTTCGGCCTTGTCTCTGTCAATCAGAACCAGAACTCCAAGGTTTACATTGGTCTCGTAGTTGCAGAGCATGTATGTGAGCTGAAACTTACCGTCCTCTATAAAATCCACCGCCTGCAGAAAAGCCAGATGAGTAAATCCCTCATTGTTCTTCAAGTGAGATAGAATCAGCTCAAGCTGTTCCTTCTTTACCGTGATGAAATGTAGATCATCTCTCTGCTTTATGTATGCCTTGAGGCTGACCATTCCCTTTATCTTTCTTATCAGTTGCTCCATATTTTCTCCTACCAGTTGTAGTCCGGCATGTTCCAGTCTTTGATGATCTGCTTCTGGTTACTCTTGTACCAGTCAAATTTCTCTGTGTACTCATTCATCCCCTCGCACTCTCCGGCTCTTATCTTTTCCTTCAATCTGTTAAAGCCTGCGATAAGTGCTTCCGGGCGGGGCATGCAGCCGGCAATGTAAACATCAACCGGAATGTAGTAGTCGAGCCTGTTGATGGTGTTGTAACTGTCATAGTACATTCCACCGTTTATGGTGCAGCTGCCAAGTGCTATTACATACTTGGGGCCCTGCATCTGCTCGTAACTGCGAACAATCCTTTTTATGGTTTTTATGGAAGAGTAGCCGCCAATAATAAACACAGAGGCCTGCCTGGGTGTGGGCCGTGGAGCAATGCCGTAACGGGACATGTCATAACGGGAAGTCATAAGCGGTCTCAGTTCTATGGCTCCGCAACCGGTGCCAAAGGCAAGCATCCAGAGTGATCTTGATCTGGCCCAGTTCAGAAAACCCTCGTAGTATTTGTTGAATGGATCAACCTTCACAGGTCTCGCATCAGCGAAAAGATCACGTTCCTTTTCCGGAATTCCCGCATTGGCCAGTTTCATCTGATTTTCTATTTCATCCATGTGCTTTTTGTTCACGATGTTCCTCCAAGATACGCTATGTAGATAATCGACAGTATCCCGGCAATTGTTGGCCACTTAAGAAAAAATCTGAAAGACTGTTCGGGCCTGAACCGTGGATAAGCCGCACCTACAAACACCGAAAACATGTAGATGAAGAATGTCTTTGCCACCATTTCAAGAAGATTGGTTGCTCCGCCAAAAAACAGATTCATGAAGAGAACCAGTTTTGCAGCAGCAAACAAACCTCTGTTTGTCTGCAGAATGCTGAGAAAACCACTGTTCATTTCAATAGGCGGACCGATGGGAATCTCCTGAGGAGCAAGAACAATGCTGAAGGGTGAATGCATATTCATGCCAAGCAGTGAAATCATTGCAGCAACAACAGCAAGAGGGTTGGTGAACAGTGTCCAGTTCATAAAGCCGCCCTGCTGTGCTGCAACAATGGAAGTAATGTTCAATGAATTGTACTGGATGGCAACAGCAATAACTGCCAGAGCAAAAGGCAGTTCAAAAGTGGACATCTGTGCAAGACCCCTGGCGATTCCAATGGGTGAATACGGATGACCGCCCTGCCCCGCCCCAAGAGCCATTCCAAGCTGACCGAAGAAGACGAAGTACATCACAAGAAGAAGGTCTCCTGCCATTGAGAAATTCGAGAAAACCGCCGAACCGTAGATTACAGGAATAAACAGATATGTTCCAAGCCCCCCTGCCAGCCGGAAAACAGGCCCCAGAAGGAACATGTTTCCGTGGGACACTGAAACTCTTCTGCCGCTGGTCTGAATGATATCAAGGAAAGGCTGCCATACCGGAGGCCCGAAGCGGCCATGCACCCGGGCATATATTTTTCTTGTAATTCCACCCAGTGTCAATCCGTACGCAGTGGCAACAGTAACGGAAATAACTGCGTAGAATATCTGTGTTGCTAAACTCATTATTGCACTCCCATTACTGCATAAATTACAACGATATACATTATGATATACAGAACATATGTCTGTCCATTTCCTGTATACACCCTGCGGAAGAAACCACCGAATGCGTGTGCCCACTCGGAAACTCCACTCCAGAATGCCTCAACCCGTGGTACAGTCCAGCTGCCAAGTGCTTTCCTGTAATGAGCATACATGTTATGAGCAACATGGGTTGTCTGTGGTGACTCCGGTCTCTCGGCAGAATAAACAATGTTAAACTGTTTTACCTTCTGAGTTTTTCCCTTAACCAGCAGCAACAGAATAAACGGTACTGCAAACACTCCCATGGTTACATACATTATCAGGTTTCCGTTCCAGTACCCCAGATCACTTATGATCGTCAATCCTTCAATTTGTATTGATGAATCAAAATACCGCATTGCAATTACGTTCAAAGGTTTGATAATCAGACTGGGAAACATTGAAATCGCCATGATCGCACCGAGGAAAATGAACTGAGGAATGATGAACCACACAGGGGCTTCCCTGACTTCCTGATGCTCATATTTCAACTGTCCAAGGAAAATGGTGTGGATCAACCGGTACAGATAGAGGAAACTCACTCCCGAGGCAAAGAAGAGAACTCCCGCCTGCAGATACCATCCTTTTGTGATAAAAGCCGTATATGTAAGCCATTTCCCACCGAATCCCGACAGTGGTGGTACGCCGGAAACTGCGATTATACACATGAGCACAGTCATGAAAGTCCATGGCATCTTCGATATCAATCCGCCCATTTTGTACATGGTTCTGGTGTGTGTGCGGTAGTAGATACCGGCCACTGCAATGAACAGTGCCGACTTGAACATCATGTGATTGAAAACCAGATAAAGAGCGGAAACCCAGCCGAGGTGAGTAATCAGTGCAAGTGCCGCAACAATGTAGCCCACCTGACTCATGCTTGAGTAGGCCAGAAGTCTTTTCGCATCTTCCTGGAATGAAGCCATGAATGCCCCCGCCAGGGCAGTTAACACGCCAATCCAGCCTATCCAGTAAAACACGTCAAAAGAGGGCGCATGGCTCACATAGGAGATTGCCACCATCATCAGCCCGAAAACTCCTGCTTTCAGCAGTATGGCTGAGATAAATGAAGACACATCCGATTCAGCCTCTGCGTGGGCTTCAGGCAGCCAGATATGAACTCCCAGAGAACCGGATTTGATCATGAACCCGATTGCCAGAACAATTATTGAAATCAGCGGCAGATTCACACTCTCAATTGCCAGAATCAAGGCTGAAGCGGAAGCAGGTGCCGGGGCAAAACCGAATCCCGCCATTAACAGGTAAGCTCCTGCCGTTGAAAAGATCATGTACATCAGCGAAGCCTTTTGAGCTTTCCGTCCTCTGAGTATCAGAAGGAATGATGCTATTGTCATAAATTCCCAGCTCAGAAAAAACTCCAGATAGCTGGTTGCAATAAGCAGGTTTCCAAAGGAAAATATCATCATCAGAAGAAAACCGTAGAATCCTCTGCTCTGATTCTTTCTGTTCAGCGTACTGATTAGGTTAACTGCACTGCCTACTATGAAGATCGCTCCGAAGAACAGCTGGATGTTACTCTCAATAAGAGGATAGATGCAATACCCGTACCCGGCAATTGCTCCCAGCGAAAGAAACCCCTTCACCTTTGCCGGCAGAAAATCTGTAAGGTAGAAAAACAGCACTGCACCAATCGGCAGCACCTGAAGCCAGCCGAATCCGTAAAAGTATTTCATTACAGCAAAGGCAGCAACCGACCCGAGCAGACCGAACACAGATGCTGGTAAAACCATACTCCCATGTGGAGAAGCCATGGGTTCAAGTTCGGAATTGTCTTCTTTCACTGTGATTGTAAACCACCTGAACAGAAAGATCAGTTCGAAAAGTGATCCCACCAGAACAGAGGTTAACACAAAGAACATCTTTGCATCCACAAGAACTTTGACGAATTCCCATTTTGCCCAGAAACCTGGAAAAGGAGGAAGCCCGGAAAGGGCGAAGATGAACAAGCCGAACAGAACCAGAAGCAGCTTATTGTTCCGCAACACGGTCCAGTCTCTGGTCTTTTCCTGTTTAACAATCCCTGCCAGCCAGAAAAGACCTGCTTTGGAAAACAGATGATTGAAAAACAGTCCGCCGATTATCAGATATCTGATATTTGTCGGGGCATTCGCGGTAAAAACAAGAACAGCCATCAGAAGGCCCATCTGCCCTACTGATGAATATCCAAGCAGTCTCTTCGCGTTCTCCTGCTTCAACCCCATCATGTTGGAAAAGAAGAATGTGACAACACCTGCAATACCGAACACCGTAAGAAAATTCTGTGGCATAAGAGGCATTATCTTGTAAAACACAAACCCCACGGCAGCAGAATTTACAACTGCGATTACAGAGACAATACCGGAATCAACCGACTGGTAAACATCAAGCACCCAGCCGTTTGCAGGGAATGGCTTAAGCTCGATAAACACAGCGACAGAGAGCATGAACAGGGCGATCAGACTAACACCAGTGAATTGCCCTGCGTCAAGAAATCCCAGATTCAGGCTTCCTGTGAAGTAGTATACAAACACCACTCCCAGCAGAAAGAAAGTAGACGCAACACCTCCTGCTATCATGTACTTGAAACCTGAAGAAAGGGTTTTCAAATTCCTAGTCAGTGCCGTAAGAGCAAAAGTTGAGATAGAGAGAATCTCCAGGAATACAAACATGTTGAAAAGATCACGAGTCATTACCAGACCGTTCACTCCCATAATAAGCAGCAGATAGAGAATCAGTGAAGAGACCTGGCTTTCTTTGAATTTTCTGAACAGATACACCGCTGCCAGCAAACCGGTGAGATTTGCAAACAGCAGCACGAACGCTTCCGTTACTCCCAGTTCAAGATTAATGGAAATAGGGGCCTTGAAACCTGCAGTATTGATTACCAGATTCGGTACATGGTGAAAAACAAAGCGGTACAGCCAGTCTGCAACAACTGCAACATTAAAGGTGAGAACACCGTAGAATGCTGTAAGTGATAACCTTCTTCCACCCTTGTCCAGAATAGACAGCAGGAATCCAACAGCCAGCGACAGTATGAGTATGTAAATCGGGCTTACCATTTTAACTCCTGATAGTCATCTATTGAAAGAGACTTGTTTTTCCTGTACATCTCAACAATGAAGCTGAGCATCACAGCAGTAACAGCCAGACCGATAACAATTGCGGTAAGCACCAGAGCTGATGGAATGGGATCAACAACTTTCTGAACTGCATTCACAGCACTTACAGCTTGATCAATGATCGGTGCTGTTTTACCTCTGAGATACCCGAGAGAGACGATAATGATGTGTGTTCCGGTATCGGCAATGGAGAATCCGATAACCATCTTGATCAGATTCTTCCGGGTAAGCATTGCATAAAAACCGATAATAAGAAGTGCAATTCCCAGAATCAGTGTGTATGATGATATCATTTTTCACCTCCCATTGTTACCAGAATGCTGGTCAATTCTGAACCGACCTTAAGACCAATAAGAGAGTAGATAACCGGGATGGCTCCGGCACTGAACAATTCGCCGAATCTGCCCAGAGGCAGAATTCCCGGGTTCAGAAAACCAATGGCGAGAACGAGACCGGCCACACCGATTCCAACATAGGCCACTCCGGAAAATGACTCGACAAAGTGCATGATTGAATGGTTCATCTTTACATTCACATTGGACAGAAGCATCAGCAGGAATCCCGAAGCGATAACCACTCCCCCCTGAAATCCACCGCCGGGGGTCAGATGACCGTGTGTAAAGATGTAAATACCCAGGATCATTATCATCGCAACCAACACCGAAGAGGTTGTTCCAAGCAATTCAGAAGAAGAAATCCGGATCATGTCTTCTTTTCTGCCCTTCAACAGCAGACCGACCCCCACCGTTGCCAGAAACAGCACGGTTACCTCTCCCAGAGTATCCAGACCGCGGTAGGTTACAATTACCGATGTGACCACATTGGGAGTATTCAGGTCATTGATTGAACCTTCCACGTAATCTGCTGCCAGTTCGTTCAGATTCTCTCTTTCCTGAAAATCTGTAACCATTGGCAGAAACATCGCGACAAGACCAATAACAGCAAGCAGAACAGCCATATTCCTAATCATCTGATTTCCCCTTTCGTACTCTGTGCAGAGCAAAGAGGAAGATCACAGTTGTTAACCCTGATCCTATTGACGCCTCGGTCATTGCCACATCAGGCGACCCGAGTATCAGGTATATAACGCTGGCCAGCAGACTTATAACACCTGCGCTGATAATGGATGCCAGCAGGCTTTTAAAGTAAACGGCTGCAATGGCCGCAGCAAGCATTATTACTCCAAGGCCGATTATTATCACGGGGATCATATTGCCTCCCCCATTTCTTCATCACTCTCCAGATCATCCTTAACCGAACGGTCTGTAAGTTTTATACCTGTGGCGTGAGCTGCCCTGGCCAGGGCATTTGATGAAACAGGGTTCGTTGCCAGAACAAAAATTATGAGTATGGCAATTTTTCCGAAACAGCCGCATTCAGCATGCCCCAGTGAGATTCCAATCAGAAATAGAATTGTTCCAAGGGTGGTGGCCTTCGTTCCTGCCTGCATTCTGTTGTAAACATCAGGCATTCTGACAATTCCAAGGGCACCGAGAAACAGTATAATGGAACCCAGCAGGGTAATGATTGACCCGATCAATTCCATTATTTACCCCTTTCCAGATAGCGTGCAATAGCCACAACACCGACAAAACTCATCAGTGCATAAACAATTGCAATATCAAGATAGATAATTCTGTTCATATGATAGGCTATGAACACGATCAGGGAAATTGTGATGATGGTCATACCATCAAGAGCAACGGTTCTGTCTGCAGTTGTTGGCCCCAGTATCATTCTCGCAAATGCAAGACCGATGCTGATCAGAGCAATAATTGCAGCAGCATTATAGATTGTATTAGCCAAAGATAATCTCCAAATACTTTTCGAAGTTTGAAACGATTTCTTTTGTGGCATCTTCGATGTTGTCACTGGTAACATCGATCCAGTGAATGTAGAAGAACTCACCTTTCATCTCCACTGTAAGAGTTCCCGGTGTGAGTGTTATAGAATTGGCCAGGAATGCTCTTCCCAGGGGACTCTTCAAAGTGGTTCTCACCTTAACAATTCCAGGGTTGATAGGCAGCCTGGGTGAAACCACCCTGAACGCAACATCAATGTTTGATTTAAGCAGTTCCCACGAAAAGACAAACAGATACACGAACATGTATATGAGAGATTTTGGATTAAGCTTAATATCTCCCAGCACGGCAAGCTTTTCCCTGAAGAGAAATACTATCAGAAGAGCAGTGGCTCCTCCCAGAAGCATTTCCTGCTGTGATGTATCTGTTAACATCACCCATACAGCAAACAGGATAACCACCCCGACAATTGCTGATTTTGCTTTTTTCATACACCCTCCACTGTGTTCTTTATGGAATCAATTATTAGATCAAAAAGATAATCGTACGCATTGGTATCACTGAACATGGTCTCCGCTATAAAGCAGTTTTTACCGTTCCAGAATGCCTGGGACAGTTTTTCTGCATTCACTGTATTCTTTATGGATTTGTCTTCAATCCCGGAATTAACAATCCCGAAGATCAGCTGCTTGATCCTGGCATTGTAAGATTCATTCTTCTTTATCTCTTCCTCAATGTCTTCACACTGGTTCCGGTGGTACTTGAATGTTTCGTATATGTTGCAGAATTGAGAGTTTTGAGCATAATCCCCGGCAAATGCATCCTTGATTTTTATCAATTTGCCAAGGCCGGTAATACCCTCATCGGCAATATCTTGAATCAAATCAACTATTTTTGAGAAATAGTCGTTAACTATGGTGAAACAGATTTCATTCTTGCTGCTGAAGTACGAGTAAAGTGAACCCTTGCTGTATCCGGCCTCGCGGGCAATGTCCTCCATTGTGGAGTGTTCAAAACCCTTGTCAAAAAATATAGCTTTGGCAGCATCAATAATCAGATTTCTTCTGAAAGCTATTTCCTGCTGTTTTCTCAGTTCTGTCATTATGCAAAATCCTTCTGTGTGTCTAAACCTCAAAATCGCAGTTATCATTCTGACCGTCGGTCAATTTGTCAACCAATCGTCTTGGTAGGGAATAGTAACCTGTTGTACTGACGCAAGTAAATAAGCGTCTGAACAGAGAGAATTTTCTGGAAAGCTGAATTTCATTATTACTCTGATCCGGAAAGTCTGACTGAGTTAGCACCATGGCGCAGCCAATAAGCCTTGACTTTCTACATCATTGATGGATTGCGCAGACAGTGATTGATTCAACATTACGGGCGGGAGTAAAGAGAACCAGCTTTGCCGAACAGTTGGCAGAGCGGGTTCTGTATTTCTTCTTCCAACAGGAAATCAGGGAAGCAGCATCAGCTTAACTGTATACTCTTCCGAACCAACTCTGGCTCTGGCGTAGTAGATGCCTGCATTAGCGGTGGAAACCCCGGCGGAGGCGACCGTCCGTTCTAAATGTGTCAGGAACAAACAGGGCGATTCAGCAGTCTCCAAGATCTTTAAGCTGACACATCATTAGTTCACCGGTCTTCTCGTGGCGGAGATGAAGCCCGTTTCCGCCGCACCATTTCCATGAACTGCATTCTGCGCACTCCCCTGTTTTCGCCCAGCTGCGGTCTCGCATTACATCAAATCGGTTTTCCCAGCACTCCAGAAAATCATCTTTGTAGATGTTTCCCTGAATGAAGTCATCGCGAAGACTGGGACAGGCGGAAATGGAACCGTCAATAAGCACAGACCCAATATTGATTCCCGCCCGGCAGAACATGAAGTCATCACGAACTACTTTTTCATAATTTCCGAGAAACCCATCACAACCATAGTTCACTCTGATCTCACCGGGCTCTCTAACCGATTTGATGAAATCCAGTGCCTGACGCAACTGGCTCCCGTTAAGAGAAAGGTCAGGATCTGAAGCACCTCTGCCTCTGGGAAATATGCTTACGATTCTCCAGTTTTTTACCCCCATTTTTACAAGCATGTCTTTCATCCGGGGGAGGTCTTGAAGATTACGCTGTGTTAGACAAGTCATGACATCATAGACTGGAATCGAACTTGCCGTCAGATTGGATATTGCTTTAACTGCCCGTTTGAATGAACCATTTTTCTTCCGGAGCCAGTCATGGGAACCGGCCATGCCGTCCAGACTCACAGTCATAGTGACCATTCCGGCACTCAACAGAGATTTCAATCTGACAGAAGAGAGATCCCAGCCGTTACTTACTATTCCCCACGGAAATCCCCAACTGGCCATCTGATGTCCAGCCTGCTCAAGATCACGCCTGAGAATGGGCTCTCCTCCGGTGATAGCAATTGTTATTTTTCCAGGATCCAGTTTCTTCCTAATAGCATCAAGAACACGAAGAAAATCTTTCGCAGGCATGTCAGCCACTGATGAAGATGAAAGACAATCACTGCCGCAATGGCCACAGTTCAGATTGCACCTGAGAGTACACTCCCAGAACAAATACTTCAAGTCATGAACACTTGTTTGAAGATTCTTGTGAAACCGGAAAAACTCCAGTTGAGTCCGCTTCTTAAGCCCGGGTTTAAGCTCCATCAACTCTAGTCATTATCAGCCGGCATAAAGAAATCAACATGAAAATCAACGTATTCCTCGTTAATATCGGGTAGCAGGATCGTATCCTTTTCAGCAAACGACCCATTCAATTCTCCATCAATATCAGTAGCAATCAACCGAAGAGAATCTGGCCATGGTGAGTAATCGGCAGATTCCAGAATAAGGCTGAAGTATCCATCATCAGTAACCCTACAACGAGAGTTAGTCCATCGATCTCTTGACTTCGAATCTTGAACCTATCATGCTACCTCCATAA
>JAGLOJ010000107.1 GCA_023139045.1 Candidatus Sabulitectum sp. | reverse complement strand
TTAGATTTTAAGTTACTTGGAAGAGTCAGCAGTGAACGGCAACACTAATTACGACTGGCTTCTTGCACACGAGATGTCACACATGTGGTGGGGTAACTGTGTTACAGAGCGGTTCTGGACTGATGTCTGGCTGTCGGAGAGCTTTGCCACTTACAGTGAAGCCATCTGGATGGAGAGTTACGGCCAGGCAGAGTATCTGAACTACGTTGTAAACAATATCATGAAGCCGTACTTGTACAGCGGGGAACTGTTTCCAATAGTTGAACCGGAGACTCCTGCTCAACTGTGGAGTGCTACAACCTATGAGAAGGGGGCTTCAGTGCTTCACATGCTCAGGATGATCATGGGGGATACGGCTTTCTTCACAGGTTATGAAACCTATTTCGCCAGCCACAGCTACACCACAGCCCTGACCACTGATTTCATCGAGCACATGGAAGCCCAGTACGGTGATCTTTCCTGGTTCTTTGATCAGTGGGTCTACGGTGAAGGATACCCCATTTACGATATTTCAACTGACTGGGTGCAACTGGGCTCTGACTGGCAGCTTACCATTAACATTGGTCAGACTCAGACTGTCAGTAATTTTTTCACAATGCCAGTAGAGTTCCATGTTGAAGGAACCGGAGCTGATTCAGTGATAACTTTTCTTAACGATACCCAGAACCAGGAAGAGATCTTCATTATTCCCTTTGAGCCGACAACAGTTGAATTCGATCCCGACAGCAGGATACTCAGTACAGCTGTGATGGGAGTGGAAGAGCATACATATCCTCCCCAGGGAGGAGTGGGGACAATGTATCTGGGTCCCAATCCGGCAACACTGAGCTCCACGATCAACTGGCAGGGCACCTGGAACATGGAATTGCAGATCAGGATCTATGATCTCTCCGGCAGGATAGTGCGGAAGCGAGTTCTGGAACCATCTTCAAGAAACCTGGATCTTGCCGGCATTCCCGCGGGAACATACCTTGTGGATGCAATTGCACCGGGGAATGTAAGGCAGACAGCAAGATTGGTGATCCTCGCGAACTGAGAGCGTGACCGGGAGCAGTTCAATGCGGGGATGGATCGATCTATATGTGCGTTATGTGGCGATAGTAGAAGTAAAAAGCGTGTACCGATTGGCACTGATTTTGCTTATGTTGGGTCATTGGAGGTTTGATAATGAAAAAGGGATTCACACTTATTGAGTTGATGATCGTTGTTGTCATCATTGGCATTCTTGCTGCAATAGCCATTCCCAAATTTCAGGATGTTGCTGCGAATGCAAAAAAGGCTGCATGTCGCTCTAATCAGAGAATTGTAGTTGAGGGGTTGAACCTCTACCTCGCTGACAACGGAGAGTATCCGGTAATTAATCGTTCAGCCTGGGTAGATTATTATCTTTATGATTATGTACCGCAGAATCTCAGATGTCTGGCGGGAAATGGTAGGTATGCCTTCATGGTCAATAAGGCATGGAACAGTGATTTATATCTGATCTGTTCCTGGGCGGCCCAGCAGGATTGCTGGCCGCTGCACGGTTATATATGGAACGGTAGATTTTACTGGAATCAGTAAGAAGAAACCCCCGCCGAATGCAGGGGCTTGAAACGCGATACTATTCCAGTTCAAGCAGCCAGACTTTCTGGTATCCCTCTGAAGGGTCTTCAGCGTATGCAAGGATGTTATCACTGCTGAAGTTAAAGTTCCAGGAGTGTCCATCGGTCTGATTTCCCTCAAGAACAACTCGGTGCAGGTATTCACCTGATGAATTGAAAACTTCGAATGCGGGTTGCGAGGGTCCGCCCAGAAGGACCCAGAGATTTCCATCATCGTCAACCTCAAGCCCCCTTATCATTGGTTTGTATGGATCTGCTTCGAGAGAAGAGGCCACTTCAGCATCATCCATGGCAACTGCCTTCGAAACAAGAACAAGCCTCTCTGATTCCAGCTCTTCTTCACTCCTTTGTGCAGGTTCCAGATCAAGTTCAATTGAGTAGAGCTCGGCACCGGTTTGATCGTAAGCATATACAGCTGCTTCTTCAGTGGATCTGGGTGATACATAGAACCTGCCTGAGAAATCACATGCAAGGTCATAACCAAACCAGACCAGACTGATTATCTCGCTCATATCCTGAGGATTGAATGGAATCCTCTCTTCCAGAAAGACAACAAGCGGCTCTTCTGTTCCAATTTCGTTAAGAGTGATTTGAACGACTATCACGGGTTCCCCGGTTGAGACATCCACATCAAGGGATTTTCTCATATAGGTTCTACCTGCAGCGCCCTCAAGGCAGGTCGGGGGAGATCCAAAGGAGGGTTCAGATCCCATCCATTCACCGGTGAAATAGTCAAAGGCATGTATTCCCAGCATTTCCGACCCGTCACCTGTAAGTATCAGTGTGCCATCCTCAGTAATGGTGAGGAATGCTGCGCTCATCAATTCACCGGGACCATTACCTTCACGACTGATCTGTCTCAGGAATTCGCCCTCAGGCGTAAAAATTCTAATGCAGCAGGCTGCTCTGTCCAGAACTGCGATGTTGCCGTCCGAGCCTGTGATAACACCCTCAATTGCTCCGAACGCCTGTGTTGAGTCTCCAAATTCAACACCCATTGAATCCGTTTTGAGCATTGTTTTCGTCTCGACGGTTGTGTGAATGTTCTCTTCTCCGGCAGCCTGCGGCTGAATCTTAGCGCAACCGGCTGCCAGTAGAAGCGCTGCCGCTGATAACATCAGATACTTCAATGCACTCTCCTTTCGGTTGATCACAACAATTACAGGACAGACAATCAGAAGGAAATGTTACAGATGGACGATCATATGGATTCGGAAGGGGCATGGAATCAACATGCCCCTTACCACCGGAAAGAAAACTACTTGAGAAATTCGGCAATTGCAGCAAACACCGAATCAGGTCTGTCCACTACTATGGCCCCTGCTTTTTCAAGGGCCTCCTTTTTAGCCTGGTATGTTTCGCTTTTGTTTCTGATCATTGCACCGGCATGGCTTTGCGCTACTCCCGCTTCTGTGAATTTTCCCCCCAGGAAAACAACAACCGGTTTTTTTATTTCACCATTGGAAATTGCCCTGGCCAGGTCGTTCTCCTGAGTTGTTCCCGTTTCAGCATAGATAGCCATGACTTCTGTTCTGGGATCGGCCTCAAAGGCCCTTGCGGCGTCCAGAAGGGTGATGCCCGGGACCGGGTCGCCCCCAACGCAAAGAACAGCTGAAAGGCCGGGATAGTCCTCTCCCCAGAGGGGGCCGAATGAACCGTCAGACCTTGGGCCTGGAAGATTATGCCGGCAGTGAAATGCCGCAAGAAGCTGACTGAGCCCACCGGAGCGGCTGATAACTCCCACTTTGCCGGGAAGGTAGTTCTTTTTTGCCCAGGAGGCTTTGCCGCCGATCAGACCGAAAAGGTATCCGTCGGTGTCAAGCATTCCAACTGTGTTCGGACCAAGGCACATTGCTCCGGTTTCATGTGCTTTTTCCTTGATCTTTATGGAATCCTGTGTGGCTACTCCGTCTGCTGTGAGTACAAGGAAACTGATTCCGGCATCCATTGCGTCAAAAGCTGCTTTTGCAATTGCACCTGCCGGTACGAAAAAAACGGCACTGTTGATAGACCGGTGTGCCGATACCGCTTCTGCGGCCGTGTTGTAGACTGGTACACCATCAACTTCCTGTCCACCCTTGCCGGGCGTGCAGCCTGCGACGATTTCCGTCCCAAAGCCCTTCATCAGTCTGGATCTGCTTCTGCCCTGTCGTCCGGTTATACCAAATACCAGAACCCTGGGTGAGTCGATACCGCAGAGATATTTAAGAATGCCCGGCATTACAGTACCTCCCCGGGAAGATCCAGTTCTATAGTAAGTTCTCCGTTGCCCTGAATAAGTGAAACAGTCTCACACACAAGGCATCCGATACATTTTGCTTCAGGATTCGGAGTTATCCTGCCGTTGCTCCATTGAAGGAAGCCGGTGGGACATTCTTTTATGCACAGGGGTTCATTCCCGTCAGGATTCTTCTCTGGATGGTAGACAAATCTTGCCGGAGGTGTTTCCACCTCAAAGGCAAGTTCTCCAGCTTCCGGCGTGAACTCCTGTTTAATTCTCTGATCAGTGGCTATCTCACTGAGATGCTCGACCATAGCATTGGGAAAAATTTCCGGACTGAATGTTTTAACCTTCACTGGAAGATTTTCAGCAACAGTGTTCATCAGTTCCATGGCCTTTTCCTGATCAGTACCACCGAACCTGAGCAGGCAGGGAAGTGGTGTTGCTGATTCCCTGAGAGCTTTCCACACAGCTGAGGCCAGGTGGAACTGGTTCTGGAACGCCATTCCACTTCCAGTAAGAATCAGGACCTGTGCTTCAGGCTGGCTCATGATAACCCTGAGGATTCTGTAGCTCTTGAATCCACTGAGGCCACCTGAGGTATCACTTTCATTCAAAGAAAAAATATCATCCCTGCCGCCTGTTGTCATTTCCCACAGCATTTTTCCACCGCCACCGCAGAGATTGGTTGCAACTGCAACAGTCCCCTCGGGTGCTTTTTGTCTTGATGCCCGGAAGAAACCCGTTCCAGCAGGATCAGCGGTGTTGATGGCATCAACCATTATTTCAAGTGGCGTACTGTCATCCAGTGCATTTGCGGAGACCTTGAAGAGGTGTGCGTTTTTCCTGGAAACACCGTGTTTTTCAAATTCAGCCCGGCAGTCAACGGCTACATGGGAGCCGTCTGAAAGGACTGCTATGGGGTTTGTTTCAAGAACAGTGAGTTTGTACCCGATAAAGGTATTTATCATTCTCCGCAAAAAATCTGCCAGTTCATTCACACGGGGAATATCCGGCAGCTCACTGGCAATAGCGAGGGCAGAGGGAGGATTCAGAAGGCTGAAGTGAATTTTCAACAGAGACCCGGTTCTTTCCTCAATTCCAGTTCCACCTTCGGGGCTGAATAGAAGCACACCACCGGGCAGGTTCTCTTCATCACCGAAATAGAGAAGGCAGGCTGCATAGTATTCCTTTTTTATATCCACAGCTTCCGCAGCCAGAACGCCCTGGCAGTTTTCCTCGGCAAGAAGCTCTTTGAGACCGTTCGATATCTCATTCGGGGTTGATGCCCGTCTCACAAGACCCCTTCCTGCGCGGCTGGTTGCACCGGGGATCTGTGCTTTCAGGAAAACTACAGGTTCAGGAAGAACATCCGGAATCACATCGTGGAAAACTGCAGGAACCAATGGTACACCATGGTTTTCCAGTAGAACTCTGGTTCTGTACTCGGGTAGGGCCGGCATGCTATTCTCCAGTTCTTTTCATTTTGAGAAGAAGTTTGTCTGTTCTTTTCACTCCTCTGACCCAGTCAAGAGCCACAGGAACATTAAGTGAGTAAAGATAATTGTATTCGGGATAACAGGAAGCTGTGCAGGCATTACAGGGCAGTTCCCGCTTGCTCAGATTTAAAAATGCCTTCTTAAAGCCTTCATCAAGTGCATTCATTGCACCATCATATTCACCTATTAAAAGTGAGCATGGGTAAACAGTTCCATCCACATCAATGTTGCAGTAAGCTCTTCCAGCCTTGCAAGATGTGCCGTAAAAGCGGTCCATTATTCTTGTTCTGGAGTAGTCCTGCCACCGGGAAGCTGCGTTCAGATAACTGTTGCTGAGAAGGATTGGTGCTCCGGCTTTTTTCATCTCAAGGAGTCTCTTGAAAGCCTTTGAGTATTCATCGGCCGAGGGCATCATTTCAGAAGTGTTTCCACCGAGGGTATCGTTGTGATGAAGGGTCTGGAATGTGGTCATGAAGCCGTATTTCTCTGCAGTGGCCATTATTTCGTCAAGGAGATGAATGTTGTTTTTTGTGAGAACACTTATCGACCAGAGTCTCACTTTTCCGGAAGCTTCTTCAAAAGCTGCTGTGACTTTCTCCCAGCTGCCCTCCTCACGGTTCTTGTCGTGGGCTTCTTTTGGGCCGTCGTAAGAGAGAACCAGGTGGTCAATGTTGTCGAGAATTTCCGATCTTGCAGGTATCAGGTAACCATTGGAGTCAAGACTGACATACATTCCAAGTTCCCGGGCGTATGCACAAAGCTCAACGATATCCGCTCTTGCCAAAGGCTCGCCACCCCACACGCCGATCCGCATTGTACCCGCTTCTGCCATCTGCCTGAATATGTCTTTCCACTGCTCTGTTGAAAGATCCGGTCTGCACCGGGATGGAATCTGACAGTAGGAGCATCTGCTGGGGCAGCGGTCTGTGACAGAGACCATTACATTCAGTGGAATCTTTGCACCAAGTCGGCATCTGAGAGCACCGATACCCATTCTCGCCTGTCCGGCAAAATTCATTTTTCCTCCGGTTCACCAAGCCACTGAGGGCCGTAGGGTAAGGTTCTTTTTCCATTCTTCAGCTTCTCTTTTCTGACCGAATATGGAGTAGGACAAATTGTACCAGCGCTTTGCACCAGTTTTCATTATGCCAATGAAGGGACCGTCTTTCTGCGACCCCTGTTGTTTTCTTTTTCCACGGATTTTTTTCTCTACCTTTGCGACAAAGTTGGGTTCTGCCTGCTTGAAATTGAAGGAAGGAACTTCTGTAAGGGGGGAGATGCATACATTTTCAACACCATCGCAGGAGCCAACCTGCCGTTCAACAACCGCATCCATTCGCTGGACTCTGAGTGCTTTTGAAGCATTAACCAGCACCTGACTTGATTCGCCCAGGTAGATCTGCCCTGTGTGTTCTTTCAACCGCCTGCAGAGAGCCTCAACAACCCATGGAGAGGTGTTCACACCGGGGCGCAGATAGTCCCAGGTAAGGTTTACTTTGATAAGTACATCCTGGCCCTGCGGAAGAAGTTTACGCCACGGGAAGTTGTCCAGAAGTCTTCCCACGGCACCATCAACATCTGTATCGGTTGAAGTGTAGAGCACTTTCATCATTTTCCTCTTTCAGTACCAGTTGAAGTGCTAATATACTACGGAATAATGCACGATTGGCAGGCGTAGATATACCGCGGGGCATTGACATCAGCGCCTCCGTGAAGAATTATCAGGTAAGTGGTCGGGTATTTTATTCGGTAATGGGTCGGCTGGAATTACTGAGAAACTGGGAGGAATGTTTTGAGAAGAGCACTGTTTATACTAATGATGACCTGTGTCGCTGCATCTTTTGCGACGCGTCTTGAGATTACCAATGACACGGGAAGCTACGAATTCTACTATGTGAGTATTTCACTTTCATCTGCTGATTCCTGGGGTGATGACAGGCTGGGTTCACAGGAAACAATCAGCCCCGGTGAGACGCGTTCATTCCGCTTGAGCAACGGCACATACGATGTGAAAATTGAGGACGAAGACGGAGATGAGTACATATTCTGGGATGTAGATGTCAGTGGTACAGTCAGTATGTATGTGGATCTGGAGAACCTTGGTGAACAGAATTGGGGAAGCGGTTCCTCCAGTTCTTCCAGTGGAATGGCGCCAATCACAATTGAAAATGAACTCGGCAGCTATACAATCTGGTACATTAAGGGAGATCCCAGCGGTTCACCCTGGGGCGACGACAGACTTGGTTCAGAGCTTCTTGATCCCGGTGAGACATTCACATTTTATGTGCCTGCCGGCGATTACTACGATTTTAAGTGCGAAGATGAAGACGGCGATACATACACTCTCTGGGAAGTATGGATTGATGAGGATGGTTTCTACTGGAGTGTTGAACTTTCCGACATGGACTGATTTTTCCAGTTTTGTTCAAAGGGAGTCCGTCTTTGCGGGCTCCCTTTTGTTTTCGTGGTATGGGCAGATGTTCTTGAGTGTACAGACAGGGCAGAATGGTTTTCTGGCCCTGCAAACTTCTCTGCCATGTGTTATGAGCCTGTGAGAGAATATGGTCTGCTTCACCTCGGGTATTATTCTTTTCAAATCCAGTTCTATCTTTTCAGGATCAATATTTGTGGACAGGCCCAGTCTTCCAGAAAGGCGCTTGACGTGTGTATCAACAGTGATCGCCGGTTTCCCGAATATTTCTCCCATAACAACATTTGCAGTTTTTCTGCCCACTCCGGGTATTTTTACAAGCTCGTCGATGGAATCCCGCAGTCCGAATTCCCACATGTGTCCAGCAGCTTTTACTATGAATTTCGCTTTGTTTCTGAAAAGCCCGATGGTTTTCAGTATCTCCTCCACATGGGGCAGGTCCGCTGAAGAGAGTTTCTCCATGGTGGAATATCTTTTCCACAGCTGAGGTGTCACTTTGTTCACTGCAGCATCGGTTGTTTGCGCAGAGAGTATTGTGGCCACAACAAGCCTCTCGGGTATTCCTTCGTACTTAAGCTGGCATTCCGCATCAGGATAGAGCTTCTCCAATTCTTCGATGATAATTCCGGCTCTGTCTTCCCTTTTCATTTGAAATCCTTTGTGTAATAATCGCAGAATAATCAAAACCCTTGAGAGGATCTTATGCCAGTCAATATTGCTCAATTTGCCGGGAAAATCCATGGTGTTGAATTTAGACAATGCAGAACTTTACCGGACAGTCGAGGCAGTTTTACCGAGGTATTCCGTTCTGAATGGCCACAGGGGGTTCACTATGGAGATGAAATACAGCTGAATCTTTCCCGTTCCAACGGGGGTTCAATGAGAGGGCTTCATTTTCACCACAGGCAGAGTGACTGGTGGATTCCAGTTTCCGGCTCTCTCCAGATTGCCCTTGCCGACCTCAGAACCGGTTCACCGACTTTCCTGGAGACCTTGTCAGTAAAACTGAGCAGCAATGATTCCATCTGCCTTCTCATCCCTCCGGGAGTTGCCCATGGTTTCCTTGCTCTGGAAGATATCAGTCTTATTTATGCAGTGAACAGGTACTATGACGGTGTCGATGAGCAGGGTGTCGCATGGGATGACCCTGACCTGAACATCCTGTGGGCAGTGTCTGATCCTGTTCGTTCAGACAGGGACAGAAGCAATCCTACGGTGAAGGAGCTTCAAAGCGAAGGGCTGCTTCCTCAGTTTTAGCGTTCAGTTGGTAATATGCTACTGGCGCATCTAAACAAAAAATAATCAGTACGGCAATTGTTAGCCCCCAGTAATTTCATTCAAACCAGCAAGAATTGCAGTAAGTTCCTCGTGAGATATCCTTGTGATTTTCTTACCGAATACGCCGAATCGACAGAGTCCTGATCCGGCTGATCTCGGTTCACGACCTTTTCGGGAGCGATGTCTGATAGTTCATAGCGTCAGAGGAAACACATTTCTCAAGGTGTTTTTCTTTGTTGTAAAGGATGCGACGCACGGTAATCACTTCCCCGGTCGAGTGTGGTATTAATAAAGGGCCGCAACTTTCGTTACGACCCTCTGGTACCGTGGGGGGGACTTGAACCCCCACAAGGTTGCCCTCACTAGGTCCTGAACCTAGCGCGTCTGCCAATTCCGCCACCACGGCTCCGTTTCTCACAGGCGCAATTATGCTAAAACCCGTGCAAAAGTCAATCCCCCCTGATATATTCCTTGTATCAAAAGGGGTGGGAATGACCGAAAAAGCACGAACAGTTGCACGAAACAGGCGAGCCAGACACGATTATCACATACTGGAATCCATCGAGATGGGGCTTGTTCTTGCAGGCAGTGAAATCAAATCTATCAGAGCAGGGAAAGTCAGTCTTGTTGGAGCTTATGCACAGTTTGATGACAATCTTGAACTCTGGGTACATGGAATGCACATTGCCGAGTACCCTGAAGCCAGAGACAACCATGAACCTGACCGCAGGAGAAAACTTCTTGCTCATACAAAAGAACTAAGGAAAATCAGAAGAAAAGTTGAAGAGAAGGGCATAACACTGGTTGCACTTGATGTTCACATCTCTGAAGGGGGTCGTGCGAAAATCCAGATCGGTTTGTGCAAAGGCAAAACAAAATACGATAAGAGATCCGATATTGCAGACAGGGATAACCAGAGAAGAATGGATGCTGCAATGAAGCATTCGCTGAGAGAGCAATGAGCGAACTCCTTTTTCTTTCGATTTTTGCAGCGATTGGTCTTAATCTTTTTCCCCGCCATGATGGCGCAGTTGTTGAACTTATCGGGCAACGGGTTCTTGAACCCGTCGTTCGAGCATCCGGTAATACTCTCAGAATAGATTTTAACGAACCAGTTGAGTGGCTTGAAACTGCATCTCTTCCCATCTGGATAGACAGACTTACGGCAGATTCCTCTGGTCTTACCATTGAATTCGACTTGCTGATTGCTTCAGCGGACTGGGCTCTCAGCGGTGATTCCATGGTCATGATTGTGTTTGCCAGGGCGGAGGAAGAGATACTTCTTCCCCCAGTGGCATGGCAGGCTCCGCCTGCACCTCCGGATACATCCTTGTGGTCTGATTCTCTTGTGTTCGCCGCCCTTGAACGGGGTGAAGGATCTCCCTGGCTGGTTGATTTCGACTGTATCGTTGTAGACCCGGGGCACGGTGGCCGGGATCCCGGTGCGGTAGGAAGATCGGGCAGTCGGGAAAAGGATCGAACTCTGGAGATATCGCTCATGGTCAGGGATCTTCTGCGAATCAGACTGCCGGAGTTGAGAGTTGTTCTTACCAGAACTGTTGATGAGTATGTCTCACTTGGTGCCAGAACCCGCATGGCAAACAGAAATCGAGCTGATCTTTTCGTCAGTATACACTGTAATGCTGCAGTAAACCGCTCTGCCAACGGTTTTGAGACATATTTTCTGTCACGGGCAAGAACCGATGACGCAAGGGCAGTTCAGATGCTTGAGAATAATGTTCTTGAACTTGATGAGATTTCCACCGTTCCAGAGGATCCTCTGTCATTCCTGCTGGCTGATATGGCACAATCCATATTTCAGAATCAGTCAAGCCATCTTGCCGGAGCCATACAGAGCAGTTTCAGCCATGCTTTTCCCGTAAGAAGAGACAGAGGTGTGAAACGTGCAGGTTTTTACGTTCTGCGCGGGGCTTACATGCCCGCAGTACTGGTGGAGGTTGGTTTCATCTCCAATCCAGAGGAAGAACAGGGACTCAAGTCACTGGACTTCCGTTTCAAGGCTGCACAGGCTATCGTTGAGTCTATAGTTGAATATGCCGAAAGGGAGAGTTAATTGTCTGCGAAGAAGAAATCCACCGGATCGGACCCGTCAAGGATGGTCAGATCATTCATAATTATTGTCGTAATGGCTGTTTTCATGGGCGTTTCTGCAAAGATGGCCATGGACAGTTTGAACAAAAAAATGGGACTTGAGCCTGATGAGAATCTCCAGTCTGCCGATACTGTTCTCATCGAAGAAAACCAGGAAGCAGTGACAATGCCTGAGTTTGATCCGGCCCAGGCGGTGGAAACAGGTTCATCGGTATGGGCTCCTGACTGGAAAATCACACCCTGCTCTCTTTTTGTAACTGCGGGGTCAGATGCGATATTGGATTCCCTTCCGGAATCACCGGGACCGGCTTCAAGGAACACAGAGCTTCAGCTGCTTATTGAGCTCTGGGCGGATTACAGCGGATTTGAATCCATGGAAATTGAGAGAGTCTGGGTTTTTGCAAGCGGTGATACCTGTTTTGTAGACTTGCCCGGATCAGGCGACTGGCAGGGCATCGTTCGAACAATCGAAAATCGATTCATCTCATATACGGTACTTTTCCCATTTATTGCCGGTGAGATTCTTGAGGGGTTTGAGGAAGGTATTCCCGTCAGGGGAATGCCCGCTATCAGGTAAACAATGCAACTGAAAAAGATACAGGATTGGTAACAGAATGACTGAGACAAAGAGAATTGATGGCAGGCTTTGGAATCATTTGAGAGACCTCTCTCTGGAAACAGGTTATCAGCCCGGTCCCCAGGGCAGTGTTCTTGTCTCCTGGGGTGAGAACAGAGTTCTTTGTTCTGCAACAGTGGAGTACAAGGTTCCAATTTTCCTCAGAGGCAAGGGTAGAGGCTGGGTTACTGCTGAATATGACATGCTTCCAGGCAGCGGAGATCGCAGAATCCGCCGGGATCGTACCGGTAACGGCATCAAGGGGCGCAGTCAGGAAATACAGAGACTTATCGGCCGCTCACTGAGGCAGTGTGTGAATACAGCTGACATGCCGGACAAAACCATTACCGTGGATTGTGATGTTCTTGTGGCAGACGGCGGCACCAGAGTAGCAAGCATTACAGGAAGTGTTGTTGCACTGCGTCTGGCAATTCTAAGGCTTCTATCAAAAGGCAAACTGGAGAAAGATCCCTGGAAGCAGTACATAGGGGCTTTGAGCCTTGGAGTGGTGAAAGGTGTACCACTTCTTGATCTCTGCTACGAAGAGGACAGCAGAGCAGACATGGACATGAATGTGGTTGCCGGTGAAGACGGTATGCTGATAGAAATACAGGCTTCCGCTGAAGAAAAGCCTGTGGCTCATGATATGGTATTCAGCATGGCCGCAAGTGCTGTTGAAGCAATACAGGAGATAGTGATTCCAGCCCAGAAAGCAGCTGCTGGAGAACTATGACAGATATGAATATGGTTCTGGCCTCCGCAAACAAAGACAAGCTGAAAGAGTTGAAAAAGCTCATCAGCCACGGTGATATAGTATCAATTGGTGACATCATTCCCGGCTGGGATGTTGAGGAAACCGGTCTTACACTTGAAGCGAATGCTCTTCTTAAAGCAAGAGCCGCGGCACAGGCCACTCAGAGAACGGCCATTGCAGACGATACAGGGCTTTTTGTATGGGCACTGGGTGGTGCCCCGGGTGTCTATACTGCCAGATATGCCGGAGAGAACTGCACTTACCATGACAACACGGAAAAACTTCTGAACGCCCTGAGTGGCGAAAAGAACAGCAACAGAAGAGCCTCTTTTCAGACTGTAATCGCTCTGGTTACTCCGGATGGGGAAGAGTATGTCTTCAAGGGTTCTGTGGAGGGCCGGATCACCGAGAAACACTCAGGCGTCGAGGGTTTCGGCTACGACCCTGTCTTCTTCTCCACGGAACTGAAAAAGACCTTTGCTGAATGTACCACCGAGGAAAAGAATCTGGTTTCCCACCGTGCCCTGGCCATGAAGAAGCTCAACGAGTTTCTCCGGAATCTTTCAGATTGAAAAAGCCTTTCTGGGAAACAACCTACTCTGATGTCAATGCAAAGAGCTTTGGCGGCACCGCCAGCGATGAAGTAATTGATTTGATGAAACTGCTTCCGGAGAGAGCAAGAGTGCTTGACCTGGGCTGCGGAGACGGCAGGAATGCTATTCCTCTTGCTGAGGCAGGTTTTGATGTGACTGCTGTGGATATATCAAAAGCGGGAATCGGAAAACTGCGTACACTGATTGAGGGTCGGAGACTTTCCATTCGAGCAGTTGTTGCAGACATGAGAGACTACCGGATTCAGGGCAGATATGATCTGATAATAGCCCAGGGGTGCCTGCATCTGCTGGAGAGAACGCAGTGGAAGAAGCTTATAGAGGAGATACAGGAACACACCTTGCCAGGGGGCTTTAACGCAGTAACAGTTTTTAATGATTCCGTTCCTGCATCTCCTGATATGGAAGATTTCTTTATAGGACTCTTTCAGGAAGCGGAGCTTTTTTCGATATACTCCCATTGGGATTTGTTGCTTAAGAAAAGTTACATATTCAGGGATGAGCACCCAGGTGAAATTCATCATACCCATGCAGCAGACAAGGTTGTAGCATGCAGAAGGGAAGTGAAATGAAACATCCCCCGGTAATAGAGACCGAACGGTTGATTCTGAGACCTTTTTCACTGGAAGATTCCACTTTCGTGAAGGAGAATGCCGGTTCGGAGGAAGTCTACAGAAACACAATGGGCATGCCTCATCCATATCTGGAGGAAAATGCCGTGGAGTGGATTTCAGGTCATCCGTTGAAATTCTACCAGGGCAAGGGTCTTGAACTTGCAATTACCCTGAAGAGCGGTGAATTGATGGGTGTGGTTGGAATTTCAGTTTCAAAGGCCCACAACCGCGGTGAGCTGGGCTACTGGCTGGGGAAGCCATACTGGAACATGGGTTACTGTTCAGAGGCAGCCACTGCTCTGGTCGAGTACGCCTTCGAAGAAATGGGCCTGCACAAGATTACCTCAAGGCACTTTCTGCACAATCCGGCATCAGGCAGGGTGCTTGAGAAAACGGGATTTGCAAAAGAGGGTCTTCTCCGTGATGAGTACCTGAAAGACCGCAGCTACCTCAGTGTTGCCGTTTACGGACTGCTGAAAACTGATTATTCCGGCATGGCATGAAAACTGAGATTGATCTTCACGGTTATCAGGTTGTTGAAGCCATTGATATTTTCGTGAAGCACTACAATGCAAAAGTTAAAAAGGGAGACCCGGGGTCAATTACTGTAATACACGGGTATGGTTCCACCGGGGAAGGTGGCAGAATAAGAACCGCTCTTCGAAAGCTCCTTGAAACACACGATAGTTATCTTTCTTTTCAGGATGACATCTGGAATCCCGGGAAAACCGTTGTTCGTCCGAATAAAGCTCTTTCCGAGGGTGCCGGTATTGTTTCATCCGAGATACTTGAATACTGCTCCTCATCCTCATCGCGATCCGAGTCCAAGGTGCTTGGAAAGTTCAGAAGGTACGGAGACATCAATGTCAGGAACACTCTTCGCCGACTTGTGAAGCAGGGAGCTCTCAGCACTGTACGGAAGGGTAGACACACTATCTACAGGGTTAAGTAAATTCCCGCATCTCTGTTCAGCATCCGTTCAGTTAACCTGACCATGTATACTGACTTGCCTGTCGGGCTCACAGGAGCGAATGTTTGTCTACGGAAGAGTAGAGAGATGTTTTTCATTCTTTCTAAGCTCACATTTATCACTCGTTTTGTGTCTGATTTCATAATTGACGCCCCCGACAAAAGCAGCACCCATCAAATATGCATCTAACTACATAGAGTGCAGTAGATTAAGAGTGATTCACCCCTTGATAATGGATATCTCATGAATTAGGTTAAAGGCATATCTAGCAAGTAGATAAACCATTATGCGGAACATTG
>JAGLOJ010000106.1 GCA_023139045.1 Candidatus Sabulitectum sp. | reverse complement strand
GCTACTTTTGTCGGAGGCGTCAATCTTGAATCACGTTGCAGGAAAAGACAAACCTGTCCGTTTCTGCCACTTTTTTATACCTGATTCTGGACCAGGAGGCAAAGACGGATTCATCTCAGGCGATCATAGAGTAATAAATATAATGACACCGGAAATCGGGCACGGTGGCTATTTCGAAGAGGATCGAATGACAGAATACCTCTCGCCTGACGGTATATGGACTCATTTCCTGAGAAGGCCTTATGCTAATTTACCCTATAGTTTTCCTAACAGCTTCTCCTGTAAAGAATGGAAACCCTCCCGAATTATTTTCAGAAATTCTATCCGGATTCTAACTGTTCTAATACTCAGCATTCTTGCCTTGCTGCCCTATTTCATATGGCTCGTTATTCTTAAATTTATTGAGGAGAAGTAGTCTGCCTCCAGAATGGGAAATCCTCTGAAGAGAGAGTAACACAGGAGTCTGAACTACCTCCCTGATTATCGATTCCGAAGGGTGCCATCCCGTGCCCAAGAAACAAGTGGTGTCCCCAACAGAGGTAAACACAATTCGAGAGTTCGGCATCACCACCATGCTTAAGAGGCAATAAATGATGTGCATATCCTTGGTATTCTCCCGAAGACCCGGGAGTATCCAACGCTACTCCACAAAAAGCACATAATCCGTTCTGTCTTTTAATTGCAGCATATTTTGTCGCTTGTGAGAAGTCACCCTTTCTTCTCAAGTTGTCTTCATTCTTAAAGGGAAAAGAGTTGAGATGCTAAATTTCATCTCGCACCTCACCTTGATTCCTAAGTTTGCATTCCGCCTTTGTTTCATTGTGCCAGACAACCTGAATTCCCTCCTCCACGAACATAGATTCAATTAGATTCAATCGCTCATGGTCACTTGGCAATCTCGGGAAAATGATTCCGGCAGAGATATCCATTCCCTTTAATTCCGATATGGAATCAATGTAACGCCAGATCTGTCGGATTTGCCGTCTGACGTTCCTTCTGATATTAGATGACTTGATCTTGTCCCAGTCGGTGGATTTGACCTCAACAATAGAGACAAGGCTCTCACCGATCTCATCAACATAAATATCAATCCGACCATACCTCTTACCTTTAAAAGGCACTTTCTTCTCAGAGTGTGGAGCCCCCTCCGCTTCGTCCTTCCATTCCTTCTGAATCAGTTTGTGAAAGAGCTTCCCCCTCCTCAATATTTCAGGTTCAGAACGCTTAAGCATTATCAATGTTTCCAATCAGCGTGGATAAAAATGCTTCAGCATATCTGCAACCCCAGCAAGAACCTTTGTTCCTGGAGGAATATTTAGCATTTTGGTCATGTCACTTGGATCTGCATATACAATATTACAATCTATTGCCTTAAGAACAGCTGCGCGAACAGATTCAGATAGAGAGTCAAGAGATCGAAGATGATCCTTTTCCATTCCTTCCTGGCCCGCATTTACTCCTCCGCTACAATTAACTTTTTTAGACACCGGGCACAAACGAAGATATGGATGAGAATAGTTTCGCAACCTTATTGCTTCTCTGTTCCGAATATGATCAAGCACAAATTTCTCCGGGATCTCAGGCATACCCATCCTTTTGTATGCTCTTCGGTAACCTGTATAATCAACATGTACCCAGCACTGCTTTGATGGATGCAGACGCGCATAATACTCTGAGCTGTTCTGATGACTCCAAAGGGAGACATTCTTCTCCTTCTTAACAGGCCAGAAATGTGGAATCACTGTAAAAGCATTAAGTCGACCAGAACGACCCACAATCCGTTCGTCAATCTTGCCGACATACTTTTCGACTGATGCAATATCCCTTGCTGCAACTGGAACAATTAAGGAATCAGGTAGCCCGTGCCTGGAAGCAGATAAATCAACAATCATATACTGTTCCTCCTTTGAATTAGTGGTCATCTGTTGTGCGATGTGTTTACGGCAGTAAGCGAAAGTTCAGTAAACCAAGATCATATCTGACCGTCCCCCTATGCTCTTTTGAAATATGAACCGGCCTACATCCCAAAGCAGTTTTCAGTATTTTCTTTGATTCTTTATGTGGATGGTTATACTTTCTACTATTCCCTACTGAAATACTTGCATAGTAGGGGTTTATCAACCTCATTAATTTGACACTGGTTCCAGTTCTACTGCCATGATGAGAAACCTTAAGAATAGAACATGTTGCCGATGTCTTTGGGAGGCACTTTTCCAAGATTGGGAAGGATGCATCTCCAGTTAGAACAAATCGACAACCTTGAGGCTCTCTTGTGTCATACACGGTGAATACAATACTGCTATCATTTATATCTGGAGCCTTTTCAATAGAGTTTGTAGCTCTAGTTGGGTTAAGAAAATCCAATTTGAATATTCCCTCATTTATGTTGAATGGCCTGCTTGCGTCAATCCATCCATTAGGGCGGATATTTTCTTCAGCACTTTTGATGAAATCAGCAACGCATTTAGTTGCATGCCTGTACTTATGGTTCATGACAAGATGATGCACAGGAATTGCACCGCTGGCAATAAATCTATGAGCTCCCCTTAGATGATCAAGATGCTTATGAGTAATAATAAGAGCTTTGATACCTGACAGAATACCTTCTTCATACAGAATCTCTCGTAGTTTATTGATGAATCTGTTAAGAACTACTCCTGAATAGATATTGGTGTCAATCAGATATGCATTTCCATTCACAATTAGAAGTGAAGAATCACCCTGACCTACATTGAAGCAGTATAATCTGCATTGTTCATTGCCACGAGAACGACCTGAATTAAGAACTTCAGGACTATTAAGCTCTCCTTCTGTTTTATCACGTACAGGAGATTCCTTCATTCCGCTAACTAAGTCGATGCCCTCCATGTCGTAACAATCTGATCTTCTCCCAGGAGTTCCGCGTTCCCAATGGTTCATATCATAGTATTGTCCTTGGATAAGACAGCCCTTGAATTCGTCTCTTTGAAATTCAGGTAATCGGTGAGATTCACTTCTTGACATAAAAAAACTGAATTCGAGATATTTTGTGGGAAACAGGATTGTCCGGGTATGTGAAGGTGGAAAATATTTGGAATTAATATCCGGAATCACCAAAGCCTTAGAGTATTCATTGCCAACATCGAAGATCGAATCAACCCAGAATTTACCCTTTTCAAATAAATTGTCCATCGCAGTACTCCAATTCAATTCATTCCTCTATCTTGAACAGCGGCTTACCTTATACAGCATCCCTTCTCAGTCTTCCCGTTCATATAAATTTCCTCAAGATCCTTCGTCCACAACATTTCCTTTCGACCTTCAGGATTCATGAAATTCATCCCGAGAGAGTAACCGAATCCATAACAATTATACAGGGCAACTGCACGTTGCTTTTGCCCCTTGGTCCGAGACCGAAGTATGGCGTAATACAGCATCATCTTCACTGCATTCTGCCCTGCTTCTGCGGGGGTCATATCATCCCAGTTTTTCGGTACACAATTTGCGTAGAGAATCTCCCCCACCTTCTCCATGTACCAGAAGGTCATTTCAAAGGCGGCTTCTGCAAGGGCTTCCTGAGACCACTTCAAAGCAATCCGCCAATTATTGTTATCAATCTTTTTCACTTCATCATCTCTATTGGGATCGCGTCTATCAACAAAAAGATATCGGCTTGAATTAGTGTTCTCAAAATGAAATGTACGGGCTAGTTTCCAACAGCTTGGCAGTACAGATATTCGAACGGCAGGGCAATTATTTGAATCACTTATAAACACCTTTTCTCCGGAATAGTCAAACCCTGACACATTCAAACCACTCCGACTTCGACGAATATGCTGGTTTAGCTGCCTGCATAGCTTAGTGTTCGATAGGCTGTATGATTTGACTTCTCCAACTCCAGCAACAGTAATGCAGCCTGCTTTATGCCTTCCAGAAAGAATATGCAAATCAGCACCTTTGGATAGGCCCTGCCCTCTGGATCGGTGAACAAGAACAGCATCGCCAACAAACAATCTGCTATCTGAAGGAATTGCCTTTTCCCTCCTAAGGTTGTCTAATAAGCGAGTACAGGGCTTTGTGGAAAGCAATTCTGCTAAAGCACCTTTGAAACTGTTTACCATAAAAGAGAAAATGAACGAGACTGCAGAGGCAGATTCAGTATCGGTGAGGCTAAGATCAGTCAGCTCTTTCGGAATAGTACCAGAATTTTCATACGGACCTTTGAGTAAAAAATCTTGAAATAGCTTTCCTCTGGGATGCAACTCAATGTTCCTTATTGAGTCAGATAGGGTTTGTCTGAAAATTGAGAGTGGATCCTTACCTGAGTGAAAAACTGCTTCTCCAGCAAGAGCATATTCTAAAGCAGCTTTCAGATCATTTCCAAGTTCATATCCAATTAGACTAAAATCAACTGAATTTGCCAGTGCAACGCAATCCAAGACCTTCAACTCTGAACGTGAAGTTTTCTCCTTCATCATTTGAGCACCTTTCCAGTAGCCATTTTACGGCTGCAGTGAAATCCTCAGATTCTCGAAATCAGAATCACTTCCACCGAGGATCTCAAGCAGCTCTTCCTGGCGAGGCTGGCCAAAGGCTAACCTGTACAGTGCAAGGCTCTTCTTCAGCCTTTCCAGCATGGACTCTTCCCTGCTGAAGGGAAGCATTGGGATCATCCTTCTTACCTTGCTGGGGTTTGGTCCCTCTTCAAAAATCCAGTAGGGAAAGATTCCATTTGAATCAGTGCCATTTTCTACTGCAAGATTAAACAGGGCTTCCCATGGATCACAAATCCCCTGAGCTTTCATTTGTCGCAAAGATTCCATTCCAAAGCATGAAGCAATGTTCTTTCTAACGGCATGACCTTTATACCTGTGTACTCTGCCCTCTCTCTGTTCCAGATCAACAGGATTACCTGGCAAGTTCCAGTGCCAGATCTCGTGACAGTAGGTATGGAAATCCAGTCCCTCCTGCCCTATTGATGTACTTGCAAGCACAAATGGTCGAAATGGTGAGTTGAACGCTTCACGAACCGTCCCGGCTCTGACAATATCACTGTCCTTTTCTCCAACGAGATCGGCAAACCGCAGTGCAAACCGGCACCGCATTCTGAATGATTCCTTTGTTACTTTACCCGCATCAATACCCAGCTGATCCACAGCAATACTGGAGACTCGAAGGGAAAGAGAATCATGCATACTCTCGGCAACAGCTCTAACGACCTCGGAATCTTCGTGATCAAACAGCCCCAGAGACTCTTTTAGTACATGCGCATACTCATCAAGCACAGCCTGCAGATTACCATCAATAGCATAATGCAGAGTGGCCCTCCACAGCGGAATGTCTTGACCATGCAGATGTCTAATCAACAGCTGAGAATCCGGATTGTTAAAAAGGGATCTGAACCCGTTTGCAACAGTCGCAGCTGCACTCAGAAGCACAGGATCATCCCAGGGCAGAGAGGGCGCTATTCTATGCAATGCTCTCACAGCACAGATTGCAGGGCTGCCCAGAGCAATCTCTGAAACAATCTCAAGTAAATCCTCAGGTATTGAACCAAGTGCAAAATCAGGTGAGAATGCGCTTGCGAAAAGATCCACATGCTCGGGAAAACCTTCACCATCTCTACCGGAACCGGAACCAACTTCTTTCCAGCCTCCCCATTTCAATGAACACCAGCGGTTAAGTTTCTCCTTGAACCCGCTATCCATATCCATCTTAGCAAACACAGCCCAGTGCCAGCTTAAATCGTGACGGACAGAATCTTCAGCATAAACGCCAAGCCCTTCAACAACAGATGAAAGCCTTTCCCGAATTAGAGCAAGCACATCACCAGCCTCAGGTAAACCATCCTTACCCCAATCAAGGGCAATTTGAAGGGGATCAATCTCAGCAGCCAGAAAAGAGCAGGGATAATGCAGTATCAATGAAGACATACCTGCAGGCTTACTATCCACCACTGGAAACCGAAGAAACTGACGCACTGCTCTGTGCAGCTCGGAATACTCCACTACTTTGTTGGAAGAGCGCACCATTCTTCTTTCTGATTCATAGGAACAGATGGATGCAATTGCATCTGGAACAACATTCCATGCGGAAAACACCAAGCTTTTCGTGGGAGGCTCATCAAAAGCAAATACGTCACTTGATTTGTAGTACGGCAGTGAAGGAGGCATCCAAAGCAGTTTCCACTGCCCCTGGTCTACAGTCATATCGATGAGACGACGCAATCTGGGATTTCCCGGCTCAAGCGGTAAAAAGTCTCGAATGGATTCTTCAGCAATAAGGCAAGGTAGATACTTGCGTAAAGCATCAAGGGAATCTTTCGTTGGATTCTCCATCAGCTTCTCAAAGTTCTTCTTTAAAACATACCCCTTCATGAAATTCAACAGATAAGGGGCTGATTTCCAGTATTCAATCACATTACCCGCCGATAAAGTAGCAGCAAGCCTGGCTGTACCAACAGCCTGCTTAAGATCGGCAACACACAGTTCAGCAGCAACAGGTACCTCAACAAGCATTGAATTCCTGTCACTGGTAAACCCGACTCTTTCCGTTCTTACCATCACAGACATAAGCAGACTTCGCAGCGATTCCCGCGCCCCGCTCATATCAGAGCCGCAGTTGTGACCGACCAGTCCAAGACGGTAAGTCTCAAGATTCTGTTTAACTTCTTCCAGCTTCTCGGGTGAATCGAACAAAAAGCCTAAAGTCTCAATGAAATCCGAGTAGTGATTCTCATCTTCATTTGAGAGTGTATACATTTTGTAGGGAGTGGCAGAGAGCATAAGTACACGGGCCTGGGTTCCTGAATCGGGATCAACAAACTCCATCAAACTCTTCGCCAGAAATGCCGCTTCATCTTCCCCGTGCAGCAGTTTCTTAAACCTCTGAAATTCGTCCAGAATCACCAGATCCGGTTCCAGCTTGCTGATGCATACCCTGGCAAGTTTCTGCCGCAGCTCTGCAACAACACCGTTACGCATGCAAATAAGAGATTCTTCATGATTAACTCTCACATACAGATAGCCGGCACTGCATAAATTAATTCGTCTGCACAAATCCTGATCACCCTGCACCACTTCCCGGAACTCTACAGCAGTACCGGCATCGTATTCTTTCCCGAAATTTCTGCAGTATTCCTTCCAGTGAGGAATGGAAACATAGCATCTGAGCATTTTCCTGAACCCGGCAGACGGGAAAACAGACCTGAGCATCCGGTAAATCAATACCCTTTCCTCCCAGGTACCCGCACCCCTGCTTGCTTCCAATGATGTTCCCGGTGTGAGACTCACAAAGTTGACTTTTCTGGAATTAAGTTTCTTCAGATGGTAAGGCAGCAGCGTAAGCCGTGAAGCCATTGCATAGTCTTTCTCACCGGTAACATTCAAACGATTGATATTCTGCCTGGCAATGGCTGCATTAGAGCAGACATACACCACATCAATCCTGTCTATTTTACCATCCCTGTCATGGGCTACCCCATATTCCACCACCCCTGGCTGGTGGTCCATGGACCACCAGCCAGGGGTGATGGGCTGGGGTGGGGGTACCACCTGAACAGTTTTTGATTATCTGGAGTCCACTCTTAAATAGGGAGGACTCCGGTGCCAAGAAGTTATTCAGAAAGAGGTATCCACATGAACGAAGTTATCGAGATCATCTACCGTTTAAGGAACGGGCAATCTCAAAGGCTTATTCACAGAGAAACGAAAATTGGTAGAAAGACGGTGAAAAAGTATTACGAGTTTGCGGAAAAGAACGGATGGTTATCTCCGGAAGCGTTAATGCCAACACCAGAGATGATTGCTGAGAGATTGGCCAGTAGAGAGAAAAGGGTTACAGACCAGCATCAAACATCGAGCCTTGAGCCTTACAGAGACGCTATAAAGGGTTGGTTACGACTTAACTACACACGCAAGAGAATCAGGCAACTACTGCTTTCGAATTTTGAAGTTGCTGTCAGTTACGACACTGTAAAGAGGTACTGTCGATATCTTGACAGTAGCCCGGCGGAAAGAGCAGTGCTTCGGCTGGAGACAGCACCTGGAGAAATAGCTCAGGTTGATTTTGGTGAAGTAACGAAGTG
>JAGLOJ010000105.1 GCA_023139045.1 Candidatus Sabulitectum sp. | reverse complement strand
ATAGAGGTTCAAAAGGGAATACCTGGCAGGTTTCCCCGGAATTGGCGGCAAGTTTGGTCAGATTACACAAACGCTCTTTGGTGGAAAAGATCGGAGTGCAAGAATGGTAAGAACAGTGAAAATCAGAGAAGGTTCGTCAGATCAGCATCAACCCCAGAGAAAATGCTCTGGTGTGTCAATTTCAAAATTCAGGTAAAATGATATTACGGAAATTCTCAGAATTGTAGTGATGAATGTGAGATTATGGCTTCGGAAACATATTCTCAAGCGATACCAGTGTAATAGCAGGATTATCTTTTGCGTATTTTTTTATGTACTCCGAAAAACCTCCAGCAGAAAAGTTTTTCCAACTCTGCGCCTTCCGTAAAGAAGTGCCATTTCCGGTTTTCCTGTTTGAGACAGGAAACGAAGTTCATTTTTTTCAATTTGACGATCAACCAGTTTGCTCATACCAACCCCTTCTTTGGTATTGAGACTATGGTCTGATAAGAGTATAGTGTTAATAGGCTGTACAGTGAATAGAACACGCTCAGCAGTGAACTTTCTGATTACTTCCCTGGTGGTTGAATAGCTCTTCGAATGGTTTCATCAAGCGAAAGCTCCGGTTTCCAGCCGGTGATTCTTTCTACTTTGTGTTGCTTGCAAAGCCATGCTGAAGAAGTGATGTCACGGGCTTTCTCTCGATCAAGCAGAGGATAAGCCCCTGTAAAGGTGGCGGCTGCTTCTCCAAGAAAACCAGCTATGTAAACAAGGAAGGAAGGCAGCGGTATTCTGAATATTTTTCTGCCTGTTGCCTTTTCCATGGACTTGTGAATTCGTTTCCATGTGATCAATTCCGGGCAGGAAGGCTGCAGTATCTGCCCCTCGGCAGCAGGGTTGTTAACAAGTTCAGCCATGAAACAGGCAAGATCTGAGATTGAGATGATGCAGAAATTTACGTCATCGTTGCCCAGGGTAACTGTTACTCCTCTTCGAGCCCATGAGTAAAATGATCTGGTTTCCCTGTCTCCCGATCCCAGCGCTGCGGGAGCCCGGACAATAACATATCTTGGAAACCCGGTGACAACCTGTTCCGCCAGCAATTTGCTTCTTCCGTATGAAGATTGCGGTCCGGCATCGTTCGGACCTGCTGCTGCCTGGCTTGAGGTAAGAACGAAAAGGGCCTCAGGGCATCGAATCTTTGCGGCATTTACAATTGCCGCCGTAAGCCCGGCATTAATTCTGTCAAAATCCTCACCTGAACGGGCTTTCACTGCCCCGGCAACATGGAAGATAGCCTCAATACCGCTTAAATGGCGGGAGATGCTCTCTGCTGACATAAGGTCTACCGTAACGATTTCACAATCATCCGGTACAAGATTTACGTTTGAACTGGCACGCACAGCAGCAGTTACGGTGTGTCCGTTATCAATAAGCCGTTGCGCCAGATTTCTGCCCACAAAACCGGAGGCACCTGTGATGAAAATTCTCACTTGACAACCCTTTCTTCAAGAAGAGGAATATGCCGATTCCTGTTTGATTTTGAAAGGTTTGTGGTTAGATTCATCAGACAATTTGCATTAACAAATATTACCACTGGTTTCGACCAGAAAACCGACGGGTGATTCCATGGACATATTTCAAAAGTGTTTTGATTACGACAGACCTGAAAAAGTAAAAGCAATGGGGCTCTATCCCTATTTTATTCCACTTCAGGGGCATGTCGGCGCAGAGATGGAGATAGACGGACACGGTCTCATCATGCTTGGATCCAATAACTATCTCGGGCTTACAGACAATCCCTATGTCATGGAAAAATCACGTGAAGCCATAACAAAATACGGTACTGGCTGCACGGGCAGCAGATTTATGAATGGAACGCTCGACATACATCTGGAACTCGAAGATAGACTGGCAAAGTTTCTTCAAAAAGAAGCATGTCTTACATTCAGTACGGGTTTTCAAGCCAACCTGGGTACGATCAGTACTTTGGGGCAACGAGGCGATATTATCTATCTCGACAGGGAAAACCATGCTTCAATAATAGATGGAGCCAGACTTGGATACGCCAGGGTGGTGAAATACAAGCACAAGGATCTCGATCATCTGAGACATATCCTGGAAAAATACCCCGGTGAGCCGGGCCTTATCGTTACTGACGGGGTGTTCAGTATGGGAGGTGATCTTGCAGACATCAAAGGTCTTGCTGATCTTGCTGAGGAATTTGGAGTTCGCCTTCTTGTTGATGATGCCCACGGTGTGGGTGCCATGGGTCATACAGGTATGGGTACTGCCGAGTTTCAGGGATGTCATGACAGGGTTGATCTGACAGTTGGCACATTCAGTAAATCCTTCGCCTGCATCGGAGGCTTTGCTGCAGGAGATGCCAAAGTAATCAGTTACCTTCGTCACAATGCCAGAACGAACATATTCAGTGCAAGTCTTCCTCCTGCTTCAGTTGCTACGGTTATAGCCTCTCTTGATGTGCTGGAGCGAGAGCCTGAGTTATTAACAAAGGTTCACAGAGCTGCAAAGAGATGTAGGGATGGATTGTTTTCACTCGGTTTCAATATCGGGCAGAGTGAGGCTCCCATCATTCCCATTGTAGTTGGTGAAGATCTGGACTGCTTCAGATTCTGGAAAGACATGTTTGATAACGGTGTCTTCACAAATCCTGTGATTTCACCTGCAGTGGAGCCCGGTGCAGCAATGCTCCGTACAAGCTTCATGGCAAGCCATACGGATAATATGATTGATCGTGCTCTTGAGGTATTTAAAAAAATCGGACGCAGGCATAACCTGATTGGCGGGTAGTATGAAGTATTCAATCGAGAAAGTGAACAACCGCAAAACCCGCAAAGAATTCGTCATGCTTCCTTTCAGAATTAATGCGGATGATCCCCACTGGGTACCTCCATTGTTAATGAATGTACGGCAGCTTTTGGACAGAAAGCATCCGTTTCATGAGCATGCAGATGCAGAGTTCTATGTTGCCAGAGATGAAGACGGCAAAGTCGCAGGCAGAATCAGTGCCTGTGTTAACAGAGCCCACAATGAATATCACAATGAAAAGACCGGTTTCTTCGGTTTTCTCGAGTGTGAAAATGACAGTGAGCTTGCCGCCCTTCTTCTTGAGACAGCAGAAGATTATGTGAAAGAACGAGGCATGAAAAGCATTCGCGGTCCGTTCAACCTTTCGACCAATGAGGAATGCGGCCTGCTTGTTGAAGGTTTTGATACAGATCCAAGACTCATGATGACCCATAACCCGAAGTGGCTGGGAGGGCTCGTTGAATCAGCAGGCTACAGTAAACTGATGGATCTTCTGGCATACTGGCTTGACGGTGACAGTGACAAATTCGAAAAGCTTTTCCGGATAGCGAAGATGGTGGAGAGAAGAGGAAAGTGGACAGTCAGAGGCATTAACATCAAAGATCTCAAGAATGATATGGCTAAGATAATGGAGGTCTACAACGAGTGCTGGGGAGAAAACTGGGGTTTTGTGCCCATGTCGCCCAGGGAACTTGCTGCAATGGTGGAAGAATTGAAGATGCTCATCACAAGTGAGTTAACTCCGATGATAGAACTTGATGGCGAGCTGGTAGCCTTCGGAGTAGGTCTTCCCGATGCCAACATAGCATTCAAGAAAGGCAATGGCAGAGCAATACCATCCATTCTGGCACTGAAAGTACCTCCGTTTAAAGTTAATATCGATCGAGTCAGGGTGCTTCTGATGGGTGTGAAGAAAGAGCACAGAAACAAGGGGCTGGAAGCTCTGGTAATAGACAGGATGATAAGAAACAGCAAGAGAATGGGAATGGGTCGTGGAGAGCTCTCCTGGATACTCGAGAACAACCGCGAGATGAGAGCTATTCTGGAAAAGCAGATGAATGCCGACCTCTATAAGAGATACCGAATTTATGAGAAGGAACTATAAATGACTGAGCGAGAACTTGTTGATCTTTACATAAAATTCTTTGAGAGCAAAGACCACAAAAGAATTCCAGGTGCTTCAATAATACCCGAGAACGATTCAACCATTCTGTTTACCCCTGCAGGCATGCAGCCTCTGGTTCCCTTTCTTCTCGGCGAGAAGCATCCCCAGGGAAAAAGGCTTGTTGATGTTCAAAAGTGTATAAGAACAGGCGACATAGAAGAGGTTGGAGATGCCACCCATCTTACTTTTTTCAGAATGCTGGGCAACTGGTCCCTTGGCGATTACTTCAAGCGTGAAGCAATTCTGTGGAGCTGGGAGTTTCTTACCGGAAAGGAATGGCTGGGGTTCGATCCTGAAAGGATCAGCGTAACAGTATTTGCCGGTGAGGGAGATATTCCAGCCGATAAGGAATCCGAAAAAATCTGGCTGGAGGCCGGGGTTCCCGCAGAGAGAATCTACAGTTTCGGCATGAAGGATAACTGGTGGGGACCAACCGGTGCCACCGGCCCGTGCGGCCCCGACACTGAAATGTTTTACGACACCGGGAAAGAACCCTGCGGTGAAGATTGCACTCCGGGATGTTCCTGTGGAAAATACTTCGAGGTATGGAACGATGTGTTCATGGAGTACGGGAAAACAGAAGCAGGTACTTATGAACCTCTCACCCTGAAGAGTGTTGATACCGGAATGGGCGTGGAGAGAACGGTTGCCATGCTGGCAGGCTGCAAAACAGTATACGAGATCGGTGTGCTGAAACCACTTATCAGGAAAATCCGGAAGCTTGCAGGCATTGAAGATGAAGAGCCCACAAGATCAGAAAGAGTCATTACCGATCACATCCGCAGTGCAACACACATCCTCGGTGACGATCAGGGTGTGGTACCCTCCAATGTGGATCAGGGTTATGTGCTTAGAAGACTGATCAGACTTGCCATAAGGCATGGAATGAAGCTTGAAATCGAAAAGGGATTTCTCGGCGAACTTGCTGCTATGGTTATTGAGATTGAGGGCCAGGATTACCCCGAGCTTCTTAGAAACAGGTCGGCAGTTATGGATGAGCTTGAAAGGGAGGAAAAACTCTTCGGAGAGACTCTTCAGGCAGGCATGAAGCAGTTCAACAAGATGCTGCCGAACCTCCTGAAGAACCCGAACAAAGTCATTGCCGGAAGACTGGCCTTCAAGCTGTATGACACATTCGGTTTTCCTGTTGAGCTCACCGCTGATCTTGCAAATGAGAATGGTATGACAGTAGACATGGACGGTTACCATAAAGCTTTCGACAAGCATCGAGAACTGTCCAGGCAGGGTGCTGAAAAAAAGTTTAAGGGCGGTCTGGCGGACAACAGCGAGATGGTCACAAAGCTTCACACGGCCACTCATCTGCTTCACGCCGCTCTAAGGAAAGTACTGGGAGATTCTGTTAAGCAGAAAGGCAGTAACATTACCGCTGAAAGACTTCGATTTGACTTTCTATACCCGGAGAAAATGACAGATGAACAGAAAAAGGAAGTGGAAGCTCTGGTAAACAGCGCCATAAACGATAAAATATCAATTGAGATGAAAGAAATGCACCCGGATGAGGCGGAAAAACTGGGTGCCCTTGGCTTCTTCAAAGACAAATATGGAGATGTAGTAAAGGTATACACCATAGGTAAATACTCAACCGAGATTTGCGGTGGTCCTCATGTGCAGAACACATCGGAACTGGGCAGATTCCGAATAGCATCAGAAAAGAGTTCTTCCAGAGGTATAAGGCGGATCAAGGCGGTTGTTGAGTGATCCTTAATCTCCTTGCCATACTTGCCATAGCAGACTTTTCGGGAACCTGGGAAACCACCTATGGAGATATGGTTCTTGAACAGATCTGCAGTTCAGTTACAGGCTGGTACAGCTATGGCGTCATGTCTTCCATCGAGGGAACTGTTACAGACAGTGGCAAGCTGATATTCACATACGATGAGGGAGATGCGGCAGGCAGTGGATGGTTCCAGCTTTCAGAAAGCGGTTCTTCTTTTGCAGGACAGTGGAGAGCAGATAACGACCAGAACTGGAGTGCATGGGATGGACAACGGTCAACAGGCGAACCGTCCACCTGGGTTCTCATTCTTGAAGCTGAATGGCAGGAGTCAATGCGTGAGAATGAGTATTCCTTCGGAGAGATGCTTGATACCTGGCTGGGTCGACTGGAGAACGTAGAAATACGGCACCGTTTCGTCCACGATCTAGCGTGAGTTTACTACAAAACC
>JAGLOJ010000104.1 GCA_023139045.1 Candidatus Sabulitectum sp. | reverse complement strand
GGAGGTTCCCGCTGGCCACTCGACTGTGTTCATCGATTGCATACAAAAACTCCTTAAAACTCATTGGATTGACATCAATAATATTCACTTTGCCTACAGGAAAAGAACCTTTCCCCAGACTTATTCCCAGTAGACTTCCAGTGGCTGCTATGTATGCCTCGGGCATATCTTGAGCGAAGTACTTCAGGGAAGTCAGAGCTCTTGATGATTCTTGTATCTCATCAAGAATGATCAGATCGGTGTCTACATTGATTTTTTTCTCAGAGATAGTCTCTAATGCCCTTATTAGATCTTTCGATTCAAGAGAGTCCTGCTTGAATACATCAGAGGCTGCTCTGTTCCGCTCTAAATCAAAGTAATGCACTGTTGAAAACGAAGGCCCGAAGAGTTGCTTCAACAGATAGGTTTTACCGGATTGGCGAACTCCCGTGAGGAGTAAAGGTTTTCTCTTCGGTTTGTTTTTCCAGAGTTTCAGTTCTTTTTCAATTGTTCTTCTCATAAAACAAATATAGAAATATTAGTGCACAAGTCAAGAAAAGTCGGACATTCACGAAAAAGTGGTACCACTTATTCGGAAAACTCCGAATTTATGCCACCACTTTCCGTGATCCGATTATCGGGTTGAATGCAGTTATACGGCGTCTGCCTGCTCTCCCTGCGGATCAATCCAGCGAATCTGCAATTCTAAGTCTGTCTTTCGCACTGGTTATTCCTGATCCTGCAATTCAAGATACAGTACCTGAGGGAACAGATCGGGATCCGCTACTTCTGCCAGAATTCCGTACTGATCAACATGGAAGTAGATCTCAGAGTCTGCTTCAGGTTCCCGGAATGATGCTGTGTAAACAAGGTTTCCTGTGGAATCCCATACATCGAACATGTAGCCTTCAGCATCCTGATCTGTATCGAGTCTCTCAATCCAGAGGTTGCCGTCTTCATCAACTCCGGTCAGCGAGATAATCTGATAATAAGGGCATGGCTGATAGCCGCCTGTGTATGCCTGATCTTCTACTGCATGCTCTTCGAATATTGCAATTTCTTCTTCGATTTCCTCATCTGTTTTTTGCATCCGGGGGGCGTCAGACCGGTATATGGAGTTTGCAAGTTCTCCTGATTCAGAGTAGATCGAGACAGAGTATTCAGTGTTATCCATCGTCAGGTAGAAAACACCATTGGGAGCAGCCGTGTAATGCATCATATCAAACTCGGTGTACATTTCCGGGTTGGGCCATTCCCACTCTCTTCTGTTGAAAAGCACTGATGGTGTCGAGTTTGAGTCGAATCTTGCGAAGTTGATTGCAAAAAGAATCTGATCCTCTCCCATCTGGAGATCAAGAATTGCCCCTGCAATTGAAGTTGAATCAACCGGGTACATGCGGTGGGGAACATATCTGTCTGTGGTGAAATAGCTGCCCAGATAATCTCCTGCGGTGTTGAACTCCATCACTTCCCGCCGGGCATACAGCAGATTGATTGAGGAAAAATCATCTCACCGGGACCTTCCCCGGCACGACTGATAAAAGTAACATCTCCGTCATGGATCCGCCTTACCAGCATGGCCGCCCTGTCCAGAATCAGGATTGAGCCATCAGGATGGTAACACAGGTCAGCAATACTGCCGATCATGTTTATTGAATCGCCAATCTCAACACAGTAAGTGCCGGTGACTGTCAGTTCGTAGTGGGGGATGATGGTTTCATTCGGTTGATCCGAAGCTGCAGGGTCTGCGCCGCAGGAAATCGAAAAAATCAGTGCTGCAAAAACAGCAGCAATGCGGAATTCAATTCTCATAAAAATCCCTTCATTTTACTTTTATACTGCAACTCCAGCAGCGGGAAAAGCGGTATCAGGTAACAGATTTCGCCGTGGGTCGTACTTCGGAAGCCTGTGTTTTCTGTTACTGCATGCAATCTCTCAGGTATGCCTCTGACCACTTTCTGCCTGTAAGGTCTGTTATGTGATGAACTTGCTCGTTGTCGGGGTCTCCGTACTTCTTCGCCAGCTCTCCCCAGGTAATCTCCGAGAGCAGACTGACTGGTTCGGGCAGGTTGTTCTGATACCTTTCGTAACAGGTGTGTATGCTTTCGTTTTTAAGGTTGCCAAGAAGAACCTGACTTTTGTAAGAATGGAAGGGGTCCCCGTCACACCCTCCGCCATAGAACACATTCAGATCTTCGTCAATATCCAGATACACAAGACCGCACAGGTGACTATGCGCTTTTCTGTTTGAAAGGTCATCGCTGGACTGTATTTCCCGGATTAATTGTTTTTCGGTCTTCCAGAATTTGCTGTTAACTTCCAGGTGGCCAATGTGCTCCATTGTTACTCTGTTGCTGTCAGTGGCTCTGCCCTGAGATTGTGGGAGCATCCACCCGAATTCGCTGCAGGCTGTGCCCATTTCTTCCACTGCTGCTTTCATCTCCTCGTAACGGCAGGCATTTTCAGTATTCAGGATCATGCCGGCGAACCATTCGATACCGAATTCCTCCGCCTTCTGAACAGTCCTGACCAGGTCATCATAAGCACCTTCCCTGCCAGCCAGCCAGCCTGTCATGTTCTTTTCCAATTCCATGAAAGGTAAGGCGAATTCCCTCAAAGCCCATATCTGCAAGAGCAGCCCAGCCATCGTCAGACATTCTGGCAAGACCGAAACCGTTGGTGGGGAACCACCATTCATCAAAGATGAGACCCTTTTCGAGCTGGTACTTCATGATATTCAGGAAACCGGGGTGCAGGGTCGGTTCATCATAGAACAGGGGGAAGGTTACTACTCCGGTTTTTTCTTTAAGCTCTGTCAGGTGATCAAGGACATTGAGAACATCTTTCTCGTCCATGAATCTGCCTTCGGGGCTGCCGTTGCAGAAGCAGTGCCAGCATTTATTGACACAGGGCGATGCATGAACTCTTACGAATATAAAATCGGTCATTTATTGCTTCCTTTGATGCAGGCAGGTTGGGGTTTCCCCAGTAAATTTATTAAGTGCTTGCCTGGTCGATTTCCGTTTTTTCTTCCTTGTTATTCTGGAGCAGGCTTGCTAAAGGACCCCATATAAATAACAGATGGATACTTGCGCCACCAGTAAGAATTGGACTTATTTCATCATAATATGGAGAACCTTTTGATTTTAAGGCGCATCCAATCATTACAGCTCCCCAGACAACAGCACTTGCTATGATAGAGTACCCAATTTACCCTTTTTCACAATTAACCTCCCATTATCTTGGTTCAAACATATTAGAGAAGTGTATCTGTGCTTCTGCAGTTCCGGGCCGGGATATTGGCTACGCGCCGGATGACCCTGTCACCCTCAAGATGACCGTAGACATCGTTAACCAGCTTGAAATGATCATCAGAGACCAGATATCATTCCCAGCTGCCGTCGAGAATATGCGATCGAGACTCTTCAGAACTCCTCTGGCGTGCAGACCGGTGAGGTCATCCAGTTTATCCTTTGAAGTCATCGCACTTCTTAAGAAGGCAGGGAACTGACTTTTGTGGAGGAGGTATTAATGATAAGTACCACTCATGGCGACTATACTCCCCTGGAAGCTATCAGGGAAGATATGTTTGTCGGCTGTGATATGCAATACACCACTCTGTTTCTGCCCTCGAAGCGTTGTCTGGTTGCTGTCCCTTGCCCTCAGTGGCAGGGGTGACAATACTATTTCCATCGAGAATGGATGCTGTTGTTCACTTTTCTGCCGGCTTTCTATTTATGGAGGATGATATGAGTACTTTCCCAAGTGACATAGAGATTGCAAATCAGGTTAATCCTGAGCCGATTATTTCCATAGCTGCGAAGCTCGGATTGACGGAATCTGATCTGGATTTGTACGGGTCGGGCAAGGCCAAGGTGCATCTGGATACGCTGGAGAAGAAGGGACGGGGTACAGGTAAGCTGGTGCTTGTATCTGCACTTACACCTACTTCAGCCGGGGCCGGTAAAACAACTGCAACTATCGGGCTTACTCAGGGGCTGGCCCGTCTGGGCGAGAATGTGTGTTGTGCGGTGCGTGAACCTTCGCTTGGTCCGATATTCGGCATCAAGGGCGGTGCAACAGGCGGTGGGTATTCTCAGATCATCCCCATGGAGGACATCAACCTGCACTTCACCGGTGACATGCATGCAATTACTGCCGCGAACAACCTGCTTTGCACTGCAATTGATAACCATCTGCATTGGGGTAACAAGTCACGACTGGACCCGCGCACAGCTTCATTCCGACGTGTGATGGATATGAATGACAGGTCTCTGCGTGACATAATTATCGGGCTGGGCGGCAGAACTCAGGGTATACCCCGGGAAACCGGTTTTGACATAACCGCAGCAAGTGAGATTATGGCCATTCTTGCCCTGGCTTCAGATCTGGAAGACTTGAAATCACGGATAGACAGGATATTTCTCGGGCTTACTTACGACCGGGAACAGGTGCTGGCAAGGGAAATGGGCGTTACCGGTGCAATGGCGATGCTGCTTAAGGACGCCATCAAGCCCAATCTGGTGCAGACCCTTGAGGGAAATCCGGCATTTGTTCACTGCGGTCCCTTCGCTAATATCGCTCACGGCTGCAATTCCATTCTTGCTACAAAGATGGCAGTGTCATTTGCTGACTGGGCCATTACCGAAGCAGGGTTCGGCTTTGATCTGGGAGCGGAGAAGTTTTTTGACATCAAGTGTCAGTACGGCGACCTTTGCCCTTCACTTGTGGTGCTGGTGGTTACCTGCCGGGCTTTGAAAATGCATGGAGGGGTGAAGAAGAATAAGCTCAGCATTCCCAATGTTGAGGCTGTCGCTGCCGGTCTGCCCAATATGGAGAAGCACCTTGAGAATATTGGAAAGTTCGGACTGCCGGCAGTTGTATGTCTGAACAGGTTTGCTCATGACACAGATGGTGAACTTGAACTGGTGCTGGAGCGATGCCGGGAACTGGGTGTTGCCGCCGCTGTTGGAGACGGCTTCATTAACGGTGGCAGGGGTATGGAGGAACTGGCAGGCCTCGTCGTAGAGCATGCAAAAGACTGCCACACTACTTTCGAACCTCTTTATGACTGGGATGATTCTGTTGAAAATAAGATTGAGATTATTGCCAAAGAGATCTACGGTGCAGAGTACATTGATTTCACCAGCCTGGCAAAGAAGGATCTTAAGATGATCAGGAGACTGGGTTACGACAAACTCCCGGTATGTATTGCCAAGACACAGAAATCCCTTTCCGATAACCCCAGACTACTTGGTCGCCCCAAGGATTTTGTGGTAACGGTGCGAGAAATTGAGATTTCAGCAGGTGCCGGATTCCTTGTGCCGATAACGGGCAGCATCATGAGAATGCCCGGCTTACCCTCGACACCTGCTGCCGGAAAAATGGATGTGGATGATGATGGAAATGTGACCGGTCTGTTCTGATGTGACGGTATTGTTCCGGATGGAGATTATCCGGGACCCCTTTCATCAATGAATCCGGAGTTTTACAGTTTTGCTGTGATGGCACACAGGTTGCGGCGCAGGCTGCAGTGGTGTTTCGGGGCGTGAAGTATTCTTCTTCGCTCTCTGACAAAGGTGCCTTTTTGCGCGGGTTGATCTTCATGGGGAGGATACCAGAATAGTACACAGGGGATATTCAGACATTTATTCACTGGCAACCTCCCTTGATCTCAGCTCTTCCTCTATCTGCCTGTCCACCCGCTTGAACCAGAAGTCTGTTTGCCTGCCGTGAGCGGTGAGCATTGCTTTTGTGAGATCTTCCACGGTTGATTCCAGTTCAAGAAAGAATGTGTTCATGGCGAATTCTTTTTTCGGGTCGGAATCGTCTGACCCGAATAGGATATTGATAGTTTCTTCAAGCAGTTGATCCATGCCGTAAAGCTTGAGGTGCAGCAGCTCGTGGACAACCACTTCTTCAAGATGAGCAGGGTCTGTACTGTCATGTATCATTACCGCAGCCATATGATTGTCACGGTCAATCTTTACATCCCCTGATTTCCTCCAGTTCCGTGTCACCAGTACCGGCTTGATGTCCCAGTCTCTCAGTCTGAGGATGTCCTGCCATTTCTTCAGGAACCCGCCAATCTGTTCTTCAGTTATCATCATTATTTTCTCTCATTTCAGCAGATCTGAAGGCAGTTTTTTCGCAGCCTCTGGATAAAGTTTTTCCACACAGTCGGAACAGAGGCTGTGGCTGAATTCAGCGGTGGAGTGGCTGGATATGTAAGACTCTATCTGTTGCCAGTATCCATCATCATCTCTGATTCTTTTACATGAAGCGCAGATCGGCAGCATACCACTGAGGGTTTTTACCTTGGCCATTGCCGCAGTGAGTTGATTATTCGTCTTTGTCAATTCGTCATTTTTCTTTGCAATTACTTCTTTCTCTCTCAGACTTGCCTTTACTTCCATTGCAATTTTCAGCCCTGAAATTGTTTCATCCCTGCGCCTGATCAACCGTTTTTCTTCCATCTCCAGATACTCGCAAAGAGTGGTATAAGCGCCTTCAAGTTCTCCAAGAGCCCGAAGAGCTTTTGATTCAACTCGTTTCAGTTGAGCCCTGTTCTCGAGAAATCCCTCAAAAGCCTCAAAAATATTCTCAGCTTTGCATACAGTTATTATGGTTTCAGCAGGCGAACCATTTTCAAGCTGGGCTTCTGCGAGACGAAGTAGAACCTCTGTCAGCGCAGATGGCCAGTGGGACTGATGTGCAGTTTCCATTGCTTCAAGGCAGAGCTGAATTGCCTTTTCCGGCTGTTTTGCTTCTATAAGGGCACTCGAGAACTTGCTGCAGGAAGAAAGCAACTCTCTCTCTATTCCAATTTCTTTCCTTAAATCGAATGCAATTCTGTGATTGATAAGAGATTCTTCAGTGTTACCCATGGCAAGATTGATTTCGGCAATTTCACATCGCGAATAAGCTAGTCCTCTTTTGTTTGAATCTTCCTTAAAGATCTTTTCTGCCTGGTCGATCTTCTCAAGAGCTTCTTCGTATTCTTTTCGTGCTTCCAGCAGTGAAGCTATGTTCAGCAGGATTCTGGCTTTTTCCTGCTCAAAACCATTCTTTTCTGCAAGCTCAAGAGCTTGTAAATAAGTCTGGTATGCTCCGGCATCATCTCCCAGGTAATGAAGCAGAACACCGCAATTTGAATAAACTGGAACTGCTTTCTCAATTTCATTGATACTCAGGAAAAGCTCTGCCGAGACATGACTGTTCTCCAGGGATTTCCTGTAGTCTCCTGTTTTGTTGTAAATATTTGCGAGCAACCTGTAAAGAAGAGCTCTTTCATTAATCATACCGGGGATATGCTCAAGCATATTCAGAGCTTCGCAGCATGTGTTTTCTGCAAGTGAGTTATCATTGCCCCGGTAAGCTTTCCGGGCATATTGATAGATTTCAGAAGTAAGCTCCTGAAGCCTTTCTGCGTTTGCATTCCGGAGTTCCTCCGCGAGGACTGCCAATGATGGACACCGGTTGCTCATGTAAGTTCCTTCCGTGTGTTCGGGCAAGACAAACAACTCTGGTTACAGACAAATGGATTTCCCTGTTACTCCCGCTTTAACGGTCTCTTACCGGACAGGATGAGCCAGAACAGTGCACAGCTCCAGGATATTCTCTTCCATCCTGTCAGGTGTTTAAGGTTCAGCAGAGTCGGTATTTTCCTGCCAGCTTTGAGCTGTTCGATAATGTCTTCCCGTCCACTCCTGCACCTCTGCAGTGCCTGCATCATCTTCTCCGGAACAGGGGCTTCCAATTCAGATGATGCACACGCAAGAGTTGAAGCGATTGCTGATCCCAGCTTTGTTTCAAATGCGCCCCTCATAAACTTATCCCAGGTACCTGCTTCAGTGACTTTTAAACAGAGCAGACAGACATCCACCCACCATACAGGTCTAATGGAAACATTTGTAAGCAGATGTATGATGACCAGAAGCAGTGCATTGTGCCAGGCGAAACCCATGAGTCCCGGTTCAAGCAGCCTGCCGTGTTCGAAAAGATCTGCTGGAAGTTTTCCCGGGAATGTTGCCGGGAAGTAGAAAATGTGTGTATGCAGTTCGGCCATTACACCGTGCTTCAACATCTTCATTTCCGAGACAATTCCCGATGTAAAGATACCATCCCCAGGTGATTCTTTTGACCAGCCGGCCTGGCGGAAGATTCTCACGACTTTCTGACGGTTTCTTTTTTCAATAAACAGGTCGGCGTCACACATTGGTCTGCCACCGGGAAAGGGGTAGACACTTCTTGCCAGATCAAAGCCTTTTATCGCCCATACTGAAATTCCCTCATCTGCGATTCGCCGAAGAGCTGTTCGGGTAATCTGTTCCTGGCGGAACCACATAGCTGCGCACGAGAGGCTGATTTCTTTTCTGTCCGTTTCCCGGGAGAGCAGTGCAGCAAGGTCATGGGTTGTGCCGGGATCCGGTCCGGAATAACCGCCCTGCTGAGCCCCCGCCAGGAGCCATTTGCAGGCAGCTTTTGTTATCGCATCCGGTTGAGCAGTTTTTTCCATATTACCCAATGGATACTTAAGAGAACGCAATATTACAACCCCTGGAGTGTTTACGATAATGGGTATTGAGCGCAGGAAGTCGTACCGCTTAAATAAAAGTTCTGGAATTCCGGGGAGAGCACAGGAGGTATTTGACGAAGAAATACATGGATTGCAGAAAGCCGTGTGGTTTCCCGCACTGTAATTGAGATATTGTCGAAATCCCACCTTAGCAGCTGTTACTTACACTGACTTATGACTCCCAATGTTGATTCTGCCCAATATCCGCTTTAGATTACAACCATGAAACACGAAGCCGGTAGTAAAAAAGTTATGATTGGAAGAGCCGTATCTCTTGTATGGCAGAGCAGCCGGGGATTGACCATAGCCAACCTCTTTCTGACTGTAATTCAGGGATTGCTTCCTCTGATTCCTCTGTATCTGATGAAACTGCTGATTGATTCCATTGAGTCAGCTGTCAACGGGAGCGGCACTGCTTCTTTCCGCTATGTAGGTATTATCATTGCAATCATGGGTGGTGTTGCATTGTTGTCAGCCTTGGTAAAGTCTGTTGCCGGCATAGTAGAGCAGACCCAGGCAAGAGTGGTCACCGATTACATGCAGGATATTCTTCACAAGAAATCCATCGAAGTTGACCTTGCATACTACGAGGATTCAAAGTTTTACGATACTATGCACAGGGCACAGGGCGAGGCTCCCTACAGACCAACAAGTATTGTCAACGGATTGATCAGAACTGTTCAAAGCAGTATTTCACTCCTTGCCATGGTGGGTCTGCTTTTATCATTTCACTGGATCGTTGCGGTTGTTCTTGTTGCCGCTGCTTTTCCCGGTTTACTGGTCAAACTCAAGTTCTCAAAAGTCAACTGGAAGTGGCAGCGCAAAAGAACAGAGACCGAGCGCAAAGCCTGGTACAAACACTGGTTATTGACTTCAGTGAGCCATGCAAAAGAGCTGCGATTGTTTTGCCTTGGAGAACACTTCAGAGCCATGTACATGAACCTGAGAGCCATTCTCAGAAAAGAAGTACTGGGTATAGCAAGAAGAAGAGCTGCCTCCGACTTCGGCACCCAGGCCATAGCAACTGTGCTGATTTACGGTTCACTTGCTTTTATTGCAAAGCAGGCCTTCGACGGATTGATAACAATAGGTGGAATGGTAATGTATTTTCAGGCATTTCAGAGAGGGCTTGGATTCCTCAAGGGTCTTCTGGGCAGCCTGGCAGGTCTTTATGAGGGTAATCTGTTTCTTTCAAACCTTTTCGATTTTCTTGACATCAAGCCATCTGTAATTGATCCTTCCCATCCCAGACCATTTCCACCATATGTCAGTGAGGGGATTGTATTTGATCATGTGAACTTCAATTACTCATCCAGCAGCAAAATGGTTCTTGATGATATTTCACTTAAAATCAATCCGGGAGAGATGCTTGCCCTGGTGGGAGAGAACGGATCAGGCAAAACAACCTTTGTAAAACTTCTGTGCCGCCTTTATGACCCTGCTTCAGGCAGCATAAGTGTTGACGGGACATCAATAAAGGACTTTGGGCTGGAGGATCATCGAAGCAATATAGGCGTGATTTTCCAGGACTATGCCAAGTATCACCTTACTGTAAAAGAAAATATCAGCCTGGGTGACATAAAGCATTCACCGGATGACTCTCTTATTCGTCAGGCAGCCGAAACAGCAGGCGCACACACAATGATTGAGAATCTACCGGATGGCTATGACACCGTCCTGGGCAGATCATTCAAGAACGGTAGGGAACTTTCAATCGGTGAGTGGCAGAAGATCGCCCTCGCCAGAGCCTTTATTCGAGATGCGCCCATTATTGTTCTTGACGAACCCACCAGTGCTCTGGACGCCAAGGCAGAGCAGACAGTGTTTGAGAAGTTCCGGGAGCTGGTGCAGGGAAAGACCTCTGTGATTATCTCTCACAGATTCTCAACGGTAAAAATGGCAGACAGAATTGCCGTGATGCACAGGGGCCGAATCATTGAGCACGGTACACACCGGGAACTGATGGCACAACACGGTATGTACAACGAGATGTACACAGCTCAGGCAAGCGCCTACGACTGAAGCTCTCCAGTTCGCATTCGTACAATCAGATCAATTTAAAAAGTTGATATGACTTTCAGTTTTACAAATTGCCACTGACCGAGGCGACAACATACGCGCCCTCGCTGGTGGCTCTTTTGAAAACATCACCATCCTTGTAGATAGTAACTGTAATTGAGCCGCTTTCTCCCTGATTCTGGGCGTACAGGTACACATAGTCATCCGGATCTGCTGAAAAGGAGTGGGACCAGGGCAGAGCAATATCTGCCATCTGGGAAACACCACCACTGCCGTTCTCAAAAGTGATGTTTACAGTTTCGGCACTGCCCACAACTTCGTATCTCACATCTATGGATGTGTCGAACGGGTTTGAACAAGCTGCAAAAAGACACAGAAATAACACTGAGAAAAGTATTTTCATAAAATTCTTCCAACCTTCCAACCTTCGTACCTTCCAACCTTCCCTCATATTATACATGTCTTTCGTATCCTGTGTATATATGAAGGGCATCTTGAGGAAAGGAGGTGGAGCATTTCTGCTCTGGTAATGATTTTTGTTTGCATGGCTGTTCCTCTGTTCGGCCAGTCTTTTTACAGGTACCTGGATTTAACCCCGACAATGGATCTGTTACCCAGAGCTGAGGTTGATCCACTGTTTGTTGACAATCTGGTCTGCTTTCAGCTCACTGTTTCAGGGGACACGCTTGATGTGCTCAGGCTGGACAGGGGAGTTCCCGCTCCTGTGTATAACTTCCCCGCAGGATTTTCTGTTGTAACTACCGATTCAGTTGTTACCTGGACCGGGGGAGAAGATCATTCTTCGGGTTACAGAGTAGACATGAATGAGGATGGTTTGCCTGTTCTGCTTTCCAGACTTGATGGTAATGCAGTTCAGGAATGGGTATGGGAGAATGATTCCACCGTCAGCGCTTACTCGTTTGATTCTCTCGGCAGCAGTATTGATGTCGTTCTCTTACCGAATTACGCTGGTACAGCTGTCAGACTGGATGAGCTGGGGGATCTCGAACACTTCAAGTATGAAACTGTTTCTGCGTCTGCATGGCAATACACGCTGAACGGTTTACGCAGGGCCGTTTCCAAAAGGGCGGTTTGTGTTTCCGGAGAGATTATTCCCACAGCGGATGGTGTATCCGAGACCAGGTACACTTATGATGCTTCGGGAAATCTTACTTCCACCAGGCTTTTTGATGTGGAGGGAAATCTGCTGCCCAACGACTATGCTGCGGTAATCACCGGCAACTACGCATTTGACAGGAATGGTGTTGTTATCAATGAAGTGAAGGTTGCCTTCACCGAACAACTGTTCGATGAGAATTCTCTTTACATTCTTGAGCGCCATTACGGTACAGACGGCAATTTCGTTGAAAATTCTTTCGGAGTGGCTTCCATTGCTTTACAGAGGGATGTTCTGGGCGGGATATCCGTATCAGTCTGGCTGGACATTGAGGGAAACAGAACTGAGATTGAAGGTATTTCTGTAACCAGAAGATTATTCAATGAACAGGGAAGAGTCATCGAATCGTCCACCTGCAACTCAGATCTTGAAATTACAGACTTTCCAGGCGGCTTCGCATACACCAGGTTTACCTATGCCGAGGATGGTCAACCGGAGTTGATTTCCTACTACAACAGCAGTGGTCTGCCTGTTATTAATACTTCTCTTGGTTGTCATGCCCGGAGCTTTGTCTATGATGAGGATGGCAGATGCACAGAGATCAGATATCTTGATACAGCTTACGACCTTGTCAATCTTGCCACCGGCTATGCCAGAATTGTGTCAGTTTTCAACAAGAGCGGTAATCTTATGGAACATCTTTTCTTTGACCGGAACGGGATGAGGGTGCAGCCGTAGCCTGAAAGGGGCGGTGAATCCGCCCCTTAGTGTCGTGTCTATTAGTATTTCTATTCGAATCCAGGCAGATCGCCGTAGAATACTCTGGGATAGTCTTCCGGGTTAGCATCGAAGCAGATGAATTTTTCCCTGCCGATCATTGTGCCCCATGTTTTTGAAGCCTCGCCCGCATCAAGGGCTGCGGTGAAAAGAAAGTTGCCGTCAAGATCGAATACATCGAATGTGTCTGTGTCTGATGTGCCTTTTGAAACCCAGAGTCTGTCGATACCGTCAATGAACAATAAGCTAATCGAGTTTCTGTAGGGAACCGGTTCCCAGTTGGCCATGGAGGGAGGCATTCCCTGGGCGATCATCTGGGCGTTTACAAGTTCAGTTTCAAGATCCATCTCGGACTGAGTTTTTTCAACTCTTTCGAAATCTTCATTGACATAGGTGTAAATCTCTTCACCCTCAGAGGTCCAGGCAGTGAATGAGTATTCTTCTGTGGACATCGGGGCAGTGAAAACCGTTCCATCAGCTGTAGCAGTGAATAAGGCCAGATCATCGCTCATTGCACTGAGATCAGTCGGGTTGAAGGGAGACATTTCCGAGTGATAAACAGTTACGGGAATTGAGCTGTCCATTGTCCATTTTGCAACGGTGAATCCCATGAACATGCCGTCCTCATTCTGTTCCCAATCAGGTTTCATTCCAATGAATTCCATGCCGTCAATTGCTACTATCTGACCCGGCGGGGATGGGATGAATCCCGTTGTTTCTGAAAGGTATTCGTAATTCTCATCAAAGTAAACCAGTTTGGATCCCATTGCATCAGCAACGATCAAGCCGCCTTCCGGTCTGAAGGCCATGGTGACAGGAAGAAGGAATTCTCCGGGTCCGCTTCCATCACGACCAACAGTTCTGATAAATTCACCATCAGCAGAGAACAGGGAAACTGAAGATTTTTGAGCATCAAGAATGGCGATGTCACCGTTTTTGGCAAATCCGGTGCCGACTATTGCACCGAAAACATAGTTGCTGTCACCGATCTCCACACCGATCGAATCGGTAACGTGGAGGTAGCTGTCTGCAACAGGAAGAGTGTATTCCTCTTCTTCTGCAGAACTGTCTGTTGTATCTTCTGTAACGACATCATCTGTCGGCTCTGATGCGCCACAGCCTGCGATAAGCAGTAAGATCAGGGGTAGTATTAACAGAAATTTCATCTGGTAGTCCTTTCTTTGTCTGTTCAAATGCATGCTTCCTCAGCTACAGAATATTGCAGCAGTATCGCTTATGTCAACTTTCAGTGTTGATAAGTTGTTTGAGGGCATCCAGATGTCTCTCCAACCCGGACTGACCTGTTTCAGTAAGGCAGTACCAGCTCACTGGTTTTCGGTTTCTGAATTCTTTCTTTACAGATATGAATCCCTCATCTTCAAGCTTGCGGAGCTGGGCACCCAGACTGCCATCGGTTTCTTCAAGAAGCTCTTTTAACCTACTGAAGGAAAGTGCTGTATGCCTCGCAAGGAGTACACATATTCCCAGCCTTGCTCTGTGCCCCAGAAGCTTATTGAGGTTGTCGAGAGCACTTTTTATACTCTCATTCTGTTCGCTTGGCATTTTCCCTGCCTTTGTGTATTGCAATGACTGTCAATGTTATGCCAAGAAGAATACCCATGGCTGTCCAGGCGTATCTGTCCAGGAACAGTGTGCCCAGAAAACCAAGCCCCATGATTCCACCCAGCCATAAAAAATTTCTGTCGAAATGAACACCGGCAGTCCACCAGCCCAGGGCAACCATCAGAAGGATTATCTGGCTCAGCACAACTCCATGAACAAGACCCTTTATGCCAAGAAGAAGAGCAAGAACAATTACGACCAGCATTCCGCTCCAGTGTAAAGCATGTTTTATTCCGACCTCACGGTCCATCTGCCCTTTGTTGGCCCCGGCTCTGTAACCGAGGAAGCCGCTGAATATTCCACCGACCGGGCCTGCTACCATCCAGAAAAAGCCCACCCATCGAGGGGCAAAATCAATGAGGGAATAACCCACCATTAAAATTACAGCCCAGAGAATATAGATTGATGCAGGCGAAATTGGGTTGTCAGACTTTGCCACAAGATCTTTCACATACCCGATGTCAGATTCGATTTTGCTGTTAGTCATATTCGGTCCTTTTTTATAGAGTACTCTGAAAACTAGAGTGTAATGCATGTAATGTCAAGTGGAGCATTCAGGCGCTGGATCTGTCTACCCGGATTTAACCGCTGTGATGTTCAGCCAGACTGTTTTTTCTCTGTTAAGACCATCTGTGGATTCAGTTGCCGCAGTGACTTTCAATCCTGTTGTTTCTATTTGATCAGTCCACCAATCCCTGTTTTTCAGAGTGAATGATCTGAGATCATCCTGTGGCTGTATTTCCCTTTTTGTACAGACTGAGATAAACAGGACACCATCGGGTGTGAGCAATTCTGATATCAGTTCAAGGGTTTCATTGATATTCGGTGCTGTAAGATGCATCAGTGCTGCGATAGAGTAGATGCCCTCAAATCCTGCATTTTCTGCTTTCAACCCTTCAGGTAATTTGAGTACTCTGATGTGTGAAGAAAGCTCCGGATGAAGCATTGCTGCATATCTGAGCATTTCTGCACTGCCATCGGTTATTGATAAATCTGCCGCCTTGCCTTGTTTTATCAGGAATGCTGCATCTCTGCCTGAACCGCAGCCGAGTTCCAGAATGGTGCTGCAATCTTTCAGTGCGGATTGCAGTTTATGCTGCAATTTTGTTACGACTGCTGACTCATATCTTCCTGTGAGTTCCATGGCTTTTTCATTGTAGTGCCGAATTGTATTGTCTTCGGTTTTCAAAGCTTCAGGGACCTGTCTATTATTCCCTTGAACATTGCAATGCCGATGGGTATCAACTGGTCAGGAAAATCATATTCAGAACTGTGAAGCAGGGCAGTGTTTACCCCAGAGCCAAGACCGAAGATGGCACCGGGATATCTTTCGGTGAAGTGCCCGAAATCCTCTGACCATGGAAAGGTTCTTTTTGCATCTCTTGTTTTGTATCCCAGCTGCTCAGCAGTCTGACGTATTATTGAATTAGGCAGTTCGGCATTGGCAGTGACTGGAAACTCCTCTGCCCAGCTTAGAATGTACTGAAGCTTCTCTTCTTCGCATATCAGATTGATCTGCTGAGTTACATCCTGTGAAAATTGACTCATTTTCTTTGTTGTGGGTGCCCGGAGGGTAACCATAACTGTGGCTTTTCCAGGAGAGGTGCCGAAGGCTGCTTCGCCGATACTGGCATGTATCAGAGTAGCTATTATTCCCTCTGAATGTTTTGAAACTTTGCTGAAGAAGGTTATTAGAGAAGCAACTGCCAGGGCAGGACTGGTTCCTTCCAGAGGCTGAGATGCATGTGAACATTTTCCTTCAAACTTGATAATCATTCCCCTTGAAGCACCGGCAAAGGCACCATCCTTTGTTATCACAGATCCCATGGAGAATCCCGGAAGGTTGTGCAGGGCATAGCATAAATCAGGCTTATAGTCCAACTGGCTGATAACTCTGGCAGCTCCCTGACCGGTCTCTTCTGCCGGTTGAAAAAGAAGAATTACTGTTCCCCTGACCGGCTTGTTCTCTGCGAGTTCTGCTGCAACTCCGCACATGATGGCCATGTGACCGTCATGACCGCACTTGTGGGAGATACCGCTGGCTGCGGATCTGTATTTGACCTCAGTGCTCTCGTTGATTGGCAGGGCATCCATATCACAGCGGAGGAGTACTGTTCTCCCGGGTATCTCTCCATTGTACACAGCAATAATCCCATGTCCCCCAACGGCTGTCACCAGAAGATCAGGGTGCTGCTGCTTCAAGAATTGAAGGAGGGTATTCGCAGTCTGCTCCTCATTGCCGGACAGTTCAGGTTCCCGGTGAAGCTGATGCCGAAGGTCAATAAGCCTCTGAATATTCCCATGGTTATTCATTGCAGTAATATGCCTAAACATGTTATCCGGATACGAAATCCCTCATCTCCTGTCTGTAGTCAATGTTTCCATCTTGAGGTCCACTTACACCATTACTTCCGCAGCCGGCAACAGACGCAAGAATGAGCGCTTGAGCCAGTTTGACGGCCCTCATTTGTCCTCCTCCTGCTGTTCCGGTAATATGCTTTACCCGGTATTACTGTTCCGGGTATGTTTCCATGATTTCTTTCAAAACTTCAAGCTGAGAGGTGAAATGAAATTTCAGATCGGGATCGAATTTGCTGACGAAAAGCTTTTCCATTTCCTCTGTAACCAGGTGATCCGGCCATGGATCCTTGTAGGCTCTTCTTGAGCTGAGGGCATCGAACACATCGGCGATTGCGGTTATTCTTGCCATGAATGGAATTTCGTCCCCCTTCAGCCCCTGCGGGTAACCTGAACCATCCCAGTTTTCGTGGTGGCTGAGAGCAATATTCCTTGCCATTTCATCGAAGGTCGATTCGCAGTTCCGAAGAACTTCCGCTCCGATGAAACAGTGCTTTTCCATAGTATTACGTTCATCCGAAGTGAGACGATCGGGCTTTTTGAGGATGATATCGCTTATTCCAGTTTTACCCACATCATGAAGCATAGCTGCCATTCTGAGTACATCCCTGTTATGAATTCTGTCGGTCTCCTCAACCTCATTAGCCTTTGCCCATGAGTCATAGATCGCAACGGAATAACTGCCTACCCTGTTCACGTGGGGTCCGGTCTCCTTGGGGTCGCGGAATTCTGTCATGTTCACCATGCGCATCAGCAGAGTTCTTGTCATCATGGCTCGCTCGAGAGCAAGAGCACCAAGAGTGGCATAGTATTTACCGAGAAGTTCCATGGTACTGTGGAATGGGATGAATTCCCTCTGGTTGGCCCTGGCATTGATCAGTTGCAGAACGCCAACCACAGTCTGTCTGTTGTTGATCAAGGGGAGAGTAAGCATGGATCTGGTGCGGTAGATTGCTATTTTGTCATAGCTGTCATCAAAGGAATAGGGAGCTTCCACCGGGATTTTCCGCACATCATCAATGTTGAGAATTTCACCGGTGCATGCAACATATCCAGCCATGCTGGTTTTGCTTTTTGGAATGGTGAAACGTGTGTAGGGGATTCTCTCACCACGGGCGACAATTGTTTCATTCTGGGAATGGCAGAAGGATAAAACATCTCCTTCAACAGTATAGATTGAGCCGGCATCGGCATTGGTAAAGAATCGGGCTTCTGTTAGAATCTGCTCCAGCAGGATATCTATGTCACCGATATTTACCAGAATTGTTCCTGCTGCCAGAACTCTCTCCAGAAATTCGCTGTCAGTAGATGCTGTCTCCATTGTACATCCTCCACTCCCTGCATTTTAAGATACACTAACGGGGTAGCTTCTGCAATGGTGATTTACTGGCGGCGTTTTTTTGGGATTTTTTCAGCCTCTTTGTGTTCCCTTACGGTCATGTCCATGACTTCCAGCATTTTTTCACCGGTGTAATCCCAGTTGAAGCTTTTTGCCCAGGAAAGAGCGTGTTTTGAGAACTCTGCCCTTTTCTCCGGGCTGATGACAATGCTTTCCAGGGCATCGGCAAGTGCCAGAGGATCTTCATGTTTTACGAGAATACCGGTCTTTCCGTTTTTTACCGAATCACGAAGGCCGTCTGAATCACTGGCGACCACCGGTGTACCGCAGCAGTTTGCTTCAATAACTGTGAGGCCCCATCCCTCTTTGGCTGAGGGGAATACGGCTACATAGGCTTTCTGGAGCCAGAGGAGTTTGTCTTCCTGAGGGATGAAGCCCTCAAATGAAACGCGATCCTGCAGATTGAGCTTACCTACCAGCAGTTTCAGGGCATGGGAATAATCACCCTCGCCAATTACTGTAAGGTTAGTGAGTATGTTTCTGCTTTGCAGTATTTTCATAGCTTTAAGCAGATGTTGAACACCTTTGTATTTCTTCAGTCTTCCCACGAAAAGAAGTCTTCCTTTTTCCGGTTCGATATCAGTGTTCTGCTTGTAGAAATCAGTGTCAATTCCGCATGGAATTACGCTTATCCGGTCAACGGGGATACCTCTTCTAACAAGGTCATTCTTTGTGCTGTCGCTGATAGCCACAAAATTGTTTTTTCCGTAGACGCAGGGGATCATTGCCTCAAGTATGTTCACATAGATTGCTTTAGACGCAGAAACCTCCCTGTAGGCTGTTGTTCCGAACAGGTGGGGAACAATGGCAAGCACAGGTGTATTTGACCACCGCGGCGAAAACACAGGCACCTTGCAGATGTCTTCAATTATCAGGTCGAAGGAATCAAGATCCAGAGATTTGCAGTACTTCTTCAGTGTGAAATTGTATGAATACCATTTGCCGTAACGGTGGATTTGCACCCCGTCAATAACCTCTTTATCAGGCAGCCATTGAATGGCATGTGATACATGGATAACTTCGTGACCGGCCTTAACAGCTCGCTTAAGGATCTCATGGAGATGTATCTCAGCTCCACCCGCTTCGGGGTTGTGCGGGTCTCGCCAGTTCAATGCCAGAATTCTCATTGTTTCTCCGGCTTCCTGGCGAAGATTCCAATCACCACAGTGGTTTTCGGCCCCAGCCAGCTCTGCTGAACAACCTCTCTTACTCTTGCCCGGAGTCTGTGAATCGGAGCTATTATTACCGGTCTCATAGGCAGCTTTATTCCGATCTTCATCAGTACTTCCCGAATCATTCTGTAGCCCAGAGAGGGGGAGAAGTACCTTCCATAGACCGACCACGGTTCAACACCATGTTTACGGAGATAATTACTCAACTGTTTTTCCGTGTACTGTGTTTCCCATCCGGCAAACCACGCATTCAGTGCAATCAGACTTTTTTTGACTATGGTGTAGATGTGAAAGGTCTGCGGAACATCAACAAGGAGATTCCCACCGGGTTTTGTAACTCTGATACACTCGTCGGTCATTGGATCTGTGTCTTTGAAATGTTCCATGACACCCTGATGAAACACCAGATCGAATGTGTCAGTTTTGAATGGAAGTTCGTTTGCATCTCCGCACACAAGAAGAAGACTTTTGTTTTTCTCCAGCGCTGCCTCACGGGCAAGCTTCATTGCTGCATGGGAGTAATCCAGAGCAACCGGTAACGCACCATCTTCTGCAAGAGCAACGCTGTCACGGGCCGTGGCAGCTCCAACTTCCAGGGTAATCATGTTCTGCAGGTTAAGTCGCTTTTTGACCTCAACCCTGATTCTGTCATCATTATCGTAGATCTCCGAGAGGTCTCTGTCTCTCTCCCAGAATTTATCCCAGTGCGATCTTTCAGATGTGCGGGGCATCTTCCTCCTTCATGGATCCCGGTCTGTAATCTACAATATCGTATAGAAGTTGACCAATCAGAGTATAATTGGATATATACCAGCCATTCAGGAATGTTACTAGACGGTAAGTAAACGTAAGGAAAAACTGTATATGAACTTGTCCCTCAGGCGTTTTGAGGAAAAGGATCTGGTGCAGCTTGACTCGTGGAGTCATGCAGTAGGGGCTTATAAATACATGCAGAAAATCACTCCTCTGAACTATTCATCTCCCGATGATTTAAGCCAGTGGGGGAAGGATTTTGTCTGGTTTGCCATCACGATTGACCATGAGGCCATAGGCGGAGTGTGGGTAGACAGAAGGCGTCCCGGTGATACCCTTGGAATACTGGGAATTCTCATAGGCAGACCTGATATCCTTGGAAAAGGTATCGGACGCCGCTCAATTACAACTGCCATCCGGGAAGCAGTCCGGATTCTTGGAATTACCAGGGTGAGGCTTACTGTGCGCAAGGCTAATGAGAGGGCCATCAGAGCTTACAGAAGCGTGGGCTTTGAGGTGAGTGGTCAAGGGACAACCACCCTTGATGACGGAACATCCATTCCGTTCTATCGCATGGAGTCAGATGTAACAGAGGAACTGGCCACAGCGATATAACTTTTCCTGGTTTTCATATTTCTATTGAACTGCGTGCTGACGCAGATGCGCTCTAGACCCCTCAAGCAATAGCTGTCGCATCCTGCTGGCTCTCCGTGCTATCGCTCGGGACGGGACATCCCGGTTAGGGTTGAGTTGCTCTCCAGAGCCCCAGCGGCGTTACTGGTTCCATTGCATAGGCGCCGGAAGCATATAACTCATCGGTTTATGATGGTACAATTGAGTAATTCCATT
>JAGLOJ010000103.1 GCA_023139045.1 Candidatus Sabulitectum sp. | reverse complement strand
GTCCCGCTACAGGCTCGGGCGCCGGGGCTACAGGCGTGGGCGCTGGGTCCCCGCCCCCCAGCAGATTACTTATAGGATCTATGATGAATGCCATGCCTCTACATCTCCCCCAGGGGGTCGTCGTGCAATAACGCCTTAGTTCCCGGGCGCTTTCGGTTGTGGTTCGCATCCCTACGGGCAACTTTAACCGCGAAGGTTAGCATAAGCATATCAGCCTCGTCGGGGGAAGACAACCCCCTTTTTTTCATGTCCTTCTTAGCCTCCATAAGATACCGCTGTTCCTGTCTGTCTAGGGTATACCTTATAGCTACTAGCTGGGCTCTCATGTTCTCGTCGTCTGGTAAGCACCCTTGCTCCACTATCCAGTCTCGGCCTAGGCCCCATATTTCAGCCCTACGGTTGGCGTAGTGCTCGTGGTCTATAGCGTTGGCTCCGGGGTGTATCTCTGTGATACGAAAACCCCGAAAGCGTAGTATGTCTATGACTCCCGCTCCAGGCCCTGTACTCTCAATAACTATAGCGTCTGGCCTCTCCCTACCCGCAGCCTCAGCCACCCTATCGGCCATCTCTACGTTACCTAGCTTACTGTACTTACGCATCGGCCGTGACCTAGCATCGCGCCCCTGCCTAAATCCTATGATAGACAAGTCATCCCCGTACCGGGCTACGTCCACAGCCATGATTAACCCCGCCTGCCCGTCGTATACATAGTCTCTCTCAACGGCATCATTAACCACGTTTAGGCTTATGAACCCATCGAAAGACTGCGAGGGGAATTGTCCATACACCCGCACCTTGGTTCTGTCGTCGTCTATACCGTACTTGTTTATGATGCCTTGTAGGGCTTTCTTATTGGTGTGGCTTACCTCTCGGCTATCCACGTGCACAGTGTGGTATAGGGCCTTGTGCTTGTCGAAGCAATCGGCGAAATCACCGTCGGGCCTAGTAGGGTTGCCGAACGCGAGAAAGAAGCCCTCACCGTCGGTTAGCGCACCGTCGGCAACTTCCCATATCTTGCTGTGGATAGCGGACGCCTCATCGAAGATAACTAGTACGGTCTTATCTACGTTATGCAATCCTTGAAACGCCTCGGGCCTAGTCTCAGACACCGTGGCCGCGGTAAGCATGTAGTTCTTACGTTTGTCCTCTGGGTACGCTTTGAAGTAGAACGACGTAGCTGTCCACTCGAACCAATGCCTATTGATGGCCAGCCCGTGCCATTTGGCTAACTCGGGCCACGTCTTATCCTCTAGCTGAAACTGTGTATTAGCAGTTACGACCCCCCGGGTATCGGCCCGAGTACTCATAAAGAAGTACGACACCCACGCCACGAATGCTGACTTACCTACGCCATGCCCAGAGGCTACAGCGCTACGCCATATGTCGGGCTCTATGTCAAAGTCTACGCCGTCTACGTTGTTCTGTATGTGCTCCCCCATCTTAACTAGGAGCTCTCTTTGCCACGGCTCGGGGCCTGTCTTGTTCTTTAGGGGGTTGGCCGTCTCGCCATCATGTAAGAACTCGTCGCCCCAGGGGAAGACGTACATAACGAACCCTAAGGGGTCGGCGTAAAACGAGCCTATGTCTTCGGCGAGTTTTATCTCGGTACTTATTTTGTGGTTGTGCAACGGCTATACCCCTGATAGAATGTGCTCATGAAGCTGACCACCTACACCGCGTCCATGCAAATTTTGGATATAATATCCTCGGGCTCCACCGTGACCGCCGCTTGCGACAAGGTGGGTATCTCGGCAACCGCCTTTCGTAGGTGCGTGAACGCTACCCCTGAGCTCCAGATAGCTTACGACGACGCGCAGCAAAGAGGCCACGATGCTATGGCCGACTCACTGCTGACGTTGCACGACCACCCCCTGTACGGCAGCACCGACCCGCGTATCATGGGCGTGGTATCCTCCAATATCAAATGGCTACTTAGCCGCCGAGACTCCAAGAGGTACGGGGACCGGGTAGCCGTGGAGGTTAACATATCCACTGATAGGGCTATCACCTCGGCCCTAGAGAGGGCCAGGGCTAGAGCCACGAACCCCACCCTAGAAGGCGAAGTCGTGGCCGTTGAGTCCGACGAGGACATTATGTCCCAGCTACTAGGCTAGGCCCTCACCCCTAGCTATCGCCGCGTTTAACTTCCTGGAAAGCTCGATACCCATAGCCGCCGCGCAAGGGCAGACCGTGTTTAGCCTGCGGGGGCCGCCACAGTGCGGGCATGTAGCCCCGGTACCCGCTATGCACTCGTTCTCCCGGCATTCCTGGCGCTGGCATATCAGGCACACGCCCTGCTTGTCTACGAACACCCGGGCCGTCAACAGGTGCCGTCCCCCAGGATAACACTACCCTTAGGTTTCGATGTAGTAGGGACGTAAGGCGGCGTAGCGGGGTTGCTCTGCTTGTCTACGCACTCCCGGTACCTAGACGCCTTATGGAAGTACGCCAAGGACAGGTAGCCCATTGCACGGCGCACTATATCCCACCTGCTTATAGCCCAAGGTACTGTTACGTTGCCCCCGGACGAATAGTAAGTGATAAACCCATACTTGCGGTAGCCTATAACTCTCGTGGGCATGGACACTACAGGGTCGGCGAAACGCTCGTGCATACTGAATACCGCCCCCATCAAGTCTAAGTGATCCGCGAACGTATCGTCACCTACCCGGGGGGACCCAAAGAAGCACCCCCATATATCGCAGTCACCAAACATAGCCCAAATTACCTGACCTATGGCCGCCCCTAAGGAGTGCCCGGTTATAACTACCCTCTTGTTTTTAGCCTGGGCCTTGGTTATGCGCTCCCATACTAGACTCGCGCACGCCTGGGCCTCAGTGTGAAAACCGCTGTGTATATCCCCGTAAGGCGTACGGTCCAGCGTTAGGTCTAGGTCCTTTAGGACGTCGGCCATATCGTTAGTGCCCGCCACCGCCACTATAAGTACGCGCTTATTCTCGGCAAACAACCCCTGCCTGTTGTCAGCGCCCCACGGGGTTAACGTAAAACCATCTACTACGCCTATAGCTCCGCGCCACTCGTGCGCCTGCATGTACGCAGCCTCACACAAAAGCGCACAAAGCCTAGCGTTTACCGCGGCAGTCAAGACGCGTCCAATTCGGGCCTGTAATCCGCACCCGTGATAGCCATAAGTTTTTCTACGCGGTATAGCCTCTGCTCTAGGGATATCGCCGCCCACTCGGACCCGCTTATAGTCTCCGGGTCTGTACTCATGTACACTACCCTGTACGACTCGGGGCCAGCGTCGGGTATTACCAAGCTCCGGCCAAACGCTACCGGGGTGAGTATGGGCCCGTAGCTCCTAAGCCCAGCGTACCCTACCCTACGTAGCATACTCTGTACGGTGTATACGTCTAAAGGCGACGTGGTTAAACCCATACGTACCATCATGGCTGCTACTTGACGTGCCCTAGGCTTACCCCCGCGGTGAAAATTGTTAAGGTCGCGCTTGTCTAGAGCGTGGGCGGCGTGTATTACGTCTCCCACTACTTTACCGAATTGCACTCTATCGCGGGCGTGATCCTTACTTATCGCAGTCGCGTACATATACCGTTCGCACGCGGGGCATGAACCGGGCATAGACCCCCGCGGGTGCCCAGGTGTGATATGGTTGTCTCCCCCCTCGGCATCGGCGCGGTAGGGGGCCTCCTCACCTACGGGGCTGTCCTTAATAACTTCGTCGGCTAAAACTAACCCAGCCTCGGTCTCCGGGTTTACCACCGAGGGGCGCTCTTTAACCTCTACGGGGGCGGGGAGGGGTAAACCCTCTGCTGCGGCGTCGGGTCCCTTAGCGTTGTGCTCTGCTAGTAGGGCCTCGTCCTCTGCTGAGGCATCGGCGATGGCAAATGCCGAATCCCGGTTAAAGTCTGTGGAGGCTGTACTCACATCCTGCCGGGTGATGGTCCTGTCCCCTAGCCTACTCTCTACCGCTTCCATACGGGGTAAACCGCTGGCCAGCCATAAATCGTCGTTGGTGGGGTCTAGACTCACTAGAACTGCTCTTATCTGTTGTGCTTTGGTTTCCATTGACTATGCTCCTAGCCGTTGTATGCACGCGACATGCGCACAATATACCCCCGTTTATAAACCATGTTGACATATGATGCAAGTTAAAATACTATACGAGCTAAGGTCCCGGTGTCTGGGGGGTGCTCCCTTCCCTTTCGCCGTGGGCCTTGCGCCTCCGGCTGCGATGTTGACGATTACTCCTGATGGCTCTGCCCTGGCGAGTAATGCACCCAGGGCCTGGGGCGCCCCAATTTTTTTTTTTTTTTAATTCCTCTCAGTAATAAAATTACGAATACCCTAAACCTTCTTAACAGTGGGCGGTGTGCCTTTACCTGCTCTTTGGTATGTGTGCTATTAGCACGTGTACTAAACCCCTATGCTAATAGCACGTGTGCTAATTATATTTTTGAAACCTACGCTGGGGGCTTGGGGGTCTGAGGGGTGGAACCCCGGCCCCCGAAAAGCGCCCCCCTCCCCCTCCTCTTAGCAACCCACGTGCTAGCCTACGGATGTTGCCTATACGCCGTGCCTTCCCGACGTGCCGCCGCGGTAAACCTTACAGGCTTTAAGCAGCACGCCAACGGATAGCAAGCATGTAAGATAATAGCACGTGTGATAGTACGTTGTGTACGACTAGCACGGGGGATAGATGCCCGTTTGGGCTACCCAGAGCAATCAACCTACTATGAGCACACATACTAACTGTGCTTACTTGATGTACTCAACCCCCTGTTCAGCACCTATACTATCTACCCCTCCTAACAGCACTTACACCCCTAAGCCCTAAAAACACAAAATGCAGGTTCTATCTTATCGGACGACCCATACCCCCCTTTAGGGGGTGTAGGGTGCGCCGATAGACTAGAACTGAGAGAATTAATAATAAAAATACCCAACCATAAGCGCACGTGCTAGACTGATAGCCGTTAGTGTGATTAGCAGCAAAACATAATTAGCACATTAACTCTAATAGCATACGTGCTAACAGATAGGCGTAAACCTTGGTTACTGCCTACGCTTCAATATGGTGGCGCTTGGTTGCTCTGTTAGCACGCGTGCTTAAACCACAACTTGAGGTAATAACTATGACTGCGCTGTTCAACTACTCAACACTTAGTGAAGGTGTACACCGCGTGCTAACCCTAGCGTTTACCTTGGTTGGTGATACCTTGAGGTTTTGCCCCTGGGGGCGCAGGGTTAACCGACACGATGTATACCGTGCGCATGGTAAGCACTTTATAGGGTTAACTGATTGCGGTGCGCGCTTTGTACAACGGGTGCATGATGACTGTTACGAATACAGCGCGCGCGTTACACACGCACGTAAACACAGTGACGGCGTGAAAGTATTTACGCGTGTGCTAGAATAAGTACTTGACTGCATACGCGCTACCCTGTATAACCGTACACCTTGGCTACGCACAACGCGTACTTAAAGAAAAATGTAGCGTACGTGAAATAAATGCTTGACAGCTTAACAACGGGTATGCTAAAAGAGTGACCAACGATTGTTTAACATGTTACACAGCACGGCTATAAGGGAGTACCGAACATGGCACAGTACGCATATAAGAAAGCTAAGGGTTTAGGTTACGACAACGCCTATACTACGATGGTAGGAGATTGGAGGATATTCATAGTTGATTGTCGTAGCGAGGGTGAAGCGGTGCAATGGGTAGCCTACAGCAACTGTGACAACTGTATAACTGAGTTTGGTAGTGATGAGGTAACCGAGAACATAGCCGCGTGCGGGGAAACTAGAGATATAGCGGTAAACCTATGGTTAAACCAGATAGAGGACGGCACTATAGTGAGGCGCGTACATGGCGTGAGAGAACAAAGGTTACTGGACTTTCAAGGTACGTGCCCCATATGCGCTAAGGACTTGGAAGTCTGCGAGTGTACAGGGGTAGAACTGAAGCCAACGGTTAGCACTATGAAAATGCACCAGATACTAAGGATAGCTTGTGACATACCCGCCGCCGTAACCGACGAACAGATTAAAAAAGCGGTTTTCGGCTATACGTCTGTAGATATCGCTATGGGTATTATGAATGCGTACATGGTCGAGTACCGCCGTAAAGAGCAGGCTAGCCCGCCGTGCATGACTGGCGCGGATTTAATAGCCTTGTTTACGGCTTCGGAGTCAGTAGGCAAGCACTACAACGCCGTACACGATCTTATATTGGACTCTAGAACCGATAACCTATCCAGGCTAGAAGTGCTGAGAGTGCAAAACCGACTAGACCAAATTTTAGACGGCGCTAAGGCTGCGTACGACCTCTGTACAGAGCGGCTAGGGGGTGCGCTGTGAAAATACACACGATACTAAAAGAGGGTAAAATATTAAACTACCTGCACGTAAACAGACAGCACACTATAGGCCATGCAAGGCGTTTAGGGGGTAGTATGCGTAGTATGTCCATACCCAAGTATACAGACTTAATGCACGCGGGTAACAGAGCGCAGATAGTAGCGCGCATGACGGCTATATGCTGCACCATATCAAGCCCATACCCGCGCAATGTGATAGACAAAAATTATCTATGGGCACAGATACACGGTAAAAAACCCACTACGTATAGGAGCACTTAAATTGACTACATTAAACGAATTTATCAAACGCGCAACCGAAGCCGCACACGAAAGCGCAGCGGCTTATCAGGCATACCGCAAGGAAGAGCGCAGACAAGAGGTCAACGAAGCGGCAAGAGGTGTGCTTATAGCCGCAACCCGTGACGCGTTAAATGGCTGTAGACCGTACCGGGAAACGTACAACTTCTTTAAGAGCGCGGACGATAACCGAGTTAACCACGGGGGAGACGTTAGGAATTACGCTTGTGGTAGGGTGTACGATATTTGGAAAAATAAGATACCTACAAAAACCGGGTTAAGTGCGGATAAGTTACAGGCTCTAAAAGCCGCGTATGAGGCTCTAAACGCTTTTGAGGTGCACAGGGTACCCGCTGACATAGAACAGCGCTGGAATCGTGCGCGGCGCGAAGTTAAATACTTAGGGCGTATGCCTGCCACCATGGTGGGTAAACCGGAATTTAACGCACTACAGGCCATAACCACGCGTTATGGTAATTACAAGGTAACAGCAAGCGCGGCTAAACACCGAGTAGTAGACACAAACCCACACCCTAGCCTCGCAAGCCACACAGCAGAGTACCACCACGGCGCTATGGTTAAACTGTGTAAAAAATTGAATTGGGACTATACACGGTTTCACCCTGGCAACCTTAAAAGGGGTGTTATTGTATGGGTGACGGTATGAAACTATTCGACTTTAACGGGTTTATAGTAGGCCATGACGGTAGGCGGGTAGCTAGTGACGGCCAAATATTAGCCGATAGCGTAGACCATGCACACCGCCTATTAAGCGGGGGCAGGATGTTTTATATTACGGTTAACCCGTCCAGATTTACAATAGCTTACCTTAAACGGTCGTACCCTAAAGCCTTGGAAGTTTTAACTCGTCGGTACGTGGGGGATTATTAACATGACGACTTTAGAGGATAACGCAAGGGTACTGCTAGAAGTACGGCACCCAAACGGCGCGCAGTATACGTACACCCTGAAAGCGGGTTATGTGTACCAGCTTAAAAATGGGGAGTGTACACCCTGAAAGCGGGTTATGTGTACCAGCTTAAAAATGGGGAGTGTACAGGCTGGTTATGTGCCTACACTAAATGGGACACGTTTAAAACAGGCATGTTAACAGGCTCTAACTTTGAGGTAATAACGTGAGCAATATTAATAACGGCGTTAAGCTGTATGTTGAATCGGAGATTGACGGCGCGTTAATAGCTGTTACAGCCATTTTCCATAGCATACCCGGTGCTAACGACTACCTAGCTACTAAAAACGGTACTGAGGGGGCTGTGTGCTGTACAGAAGGTGACCAACTAATATTTACCGCTAGTATGACCGATGAGGGGTTTAAACCATGAACGCCGAACTGTACGAAGCGTACAAAAAAGCCAGGGGTTTGTACTTCCCTACTAGCTACCCTCAGAATACGGGGTGCGCTACAATCGCGGTTAACGCTATTCAGCAAGCACGGTATCAGTTAGAGGCAAAGGCTACTCTAGCCCGGTTTGAAGGGTTAGGGGGTTATGTGTCCGCGGAATGGGAAAACCCTAATGCACCAGAGCTTAATACCTTTGAACATGGATTGCTAAGGGTATTAGTGGTTGACGATGAGCACGGGCACGAATTGGTTATGGATGGCGATTGTTTTAACCCAGAAGTAAACGACGATATAAACCTTAATATACTAAAAAGGGAGGAGAAAGCGCTAATTGCAAGAATTGACAATGTAGGGTGCTGCGGTTTACGTGCTGAGTTCTGGAACGGTTTGGAGTGGGTAGAAACCGATTCACGCTATGGATTTGTAGGGGATGATTACGAACACGGGCTACCTGAGCTTTACCAAACGGCTATGGACGGTCTAGAAGCGCACCAGGAACAAGAGGCGCGCGCCTTTGAGGCATTAAGGCCGGATATGTACAAAGGTGTAGAGCTATGAAGATTTACACTGATGGTGGAGATTTTACGCAAGGGTTTAAACGCTATGTACGCGAAACCTTTAAAAGCCAAGGGGGAGACATTAACGCGGGGCACAATACCCTACTGTTAATAAGCGATATGTTAGAAGGCCACGGCGTCGAGTTTTTACGCTCTTCTTACGGTTCCCTAGGTAACTTTGCAGAAGATGGTATAGAGTACGTTAACATGGGTGATACGTACGCTTTAACCGTAATATTTGATGTGGCTAGTAGGCGTTTTTATTGGTGTGATTTGGGTTCACTGGTGGAACGTCAACATAAACGATTCAGTAATTAAGAGGTGATAACATGCACAACCAAAAAGATAAATTAAGCGGCGTATATGCTAAGCTGATAGCAGCCCGTAAAGGCGTGCAGCTAGGGGATAAGATAACCTTTACCGCGGATGATGTACCCGGTAAACATACGCGTGTTGTAAGGGGCTTTACTAGCGGTGGTAACCCGCTGGTGACGTTTGGCGGGGGTAACAACGTGATAGTGTATCACAGCATAATAACCTCACATATACCTAAGACCGCTTAACACACTTAACACACTTTGGAGCATACACCATGCGTAACCTAGATGACTTAAACTTTTTGTTAGTAGATCCTAAAACCGCGTGCGCTTGGGATTTGTACGTAACCCGAGAAGCGGCACTAGAGGTGCAATTGCTGAGAGACGACAACGAACTAGATAACCATGTTGTAGTTGACTGGGAAGAGTACAAAGCTATAGAGCGTGCGCACTACTTGACCGGACCACACACGACGACTAAGGAACAGTATCAAGACATGCTGGAGTGCCTACCCCCTTTTAACTGGAGCCGTAGCGGGGTGATAGAGAGCTTTATAATGTCCGAGTTTACTACAGGTACTATAACAAATCAGTTTGCTAAAATGGGGGGACACTGCATATCCCAAGCCATAGACTATAGCGACAAAAGCACCTGGATAAATGAGGACAGTTTCAGGCTAGCCGCGGCCAACGATGCCGCGAACCAAACAGGGGTTAATTCTCATCGGATATCCGGCGGCTGAGAGTGCCCCGGTTGCTATAGAAACCATAACGTAATTTTAGGAGGTAGAAGTATGGACTCCCCAGGATTGAAGTATTGCTTTTGCGGGCGCTTCCCTACAAAGCGGGTAGGGTCGGGCGCAAAGAAGGGGCTAGTCAAGTACGTATGCGCCCCTGGACACCCCGGGCCGACAGAGTACGCGCTTAACGACAGTCTCGCACGCATTGAGTGGAACCGCATGGATGACCCCTGGAAAGGGTACGCTAGCGACAACCTGAAAGAGCGAAACCAGTGTATCTCCGATTTACTGCGCAGACTGGAAAACGCCGGGGTGGCTGTGCCCTACAGCATCCGCGAACACGCGGAACACCTAGCCGCTGGCGGCCTGCGAGGACCCCCGGAGCTAGAGAAACCAAGCCGTAAAGATTAAATTTAAAATAAGTACTGGACTAATGCAGAACGGTAATGTATAACATGTTAACTTAATTAATTTAGAAGCTATACCAACTTAATAATAGGGAGCGAAAACACCATGCCTAACAACCAATTTGCTATCGAGAAAAATGTAGAAATGCCCGTTGGCGGTGCCACACGCGGGGTTCAGTACCCCTTTGCGGATATGGTAAAAGATGATTCTTTCTTGGTACCAGTGCCAGCCGTTGCGGCGTCTATCACGGATAAGGAAGAGCGAAAGCGCGCGTTTAGTGAGAACGCAACCCGGGTGAAAAACCGCCTGTCTGGTGCGGTCGGTCGTTACCGTAAACGGGACCAAAGCCGTAAGTTCGCTTTACGCACCCTGGACAAAGGCGTGCGGGTGTTCTGTGTTGAGTCCCCCACCCCCACAGCAGCCAAGAAAGCAACAGCAGCCAAGAAAGCAACAGCCACTAAAAAGCCTACAGCCGCTAAAAAGCCTACAGCAGCCAAGAAAGCAACAGCCGCTAAGTAGTCTCTTACGTCGAACCTAAAACCTATCTGGAAGGAATAGAAACCATGGAACCGAAGTTAACGACACTGGCTGTACTGAGTGGGGACCCCGGCGCGATTATGGCCCAGGCTAGCGCCTCGGTTGCGGGGGCCTTAGGGATAGACAAGTTCAAAAGATTATGCGTAGACGAGGCTAGCAACGTAGCCCGGGAAACATTACGGGCTATGATATGCCTAGACCTGACGGCGGCGCTAGACATGCACATCATCATGGAAGGGGACGCCCCCGACGGGGAGACTGCGGACGGTATAGGTCTGGAGAACTGGACCGAAAGTATAACGGAGGCCGGAGAAGCGGTGCTAGCCCTCTACGCACCTCAGCTATCCGTCAACGTCTCCACCGTTCAATTAGAAAACATAACATTCACCAATTTTTTAAACACGGCGCCGGGTCCCTTAGTGGCTATGGCTTCGGACATAGTAGAAAGCATGTTGGTAGACCGGGGTACGGATACTAAAAAGCTATCGGCTTTTGGTATCACCACCGCTATGCTAAAAGAGGTACTAGCCTCTAGAACGGACAGCGTGGACCGTGACGCCGTACGCCTTGGCGCCGCGCAAGCTATAAGCTCTTTGGTTACCAGTGGTGACCTAGGGACGACAAGCGACGATATGACGGGTGACCTAGACCTGCTATCGGATGATGACGACGGCCTAGCTCATGGCGCGGCCAACAGGTTGTGCATTACCGTCGAGGACGTAGAGCACTTGCGGACTTTCCGCCGTACCTTCGGGCGTAAAGCAGTAGAAACCATGGCGTCGGCGTGGCTCGGGTTGTCGTTAGACCCTAACGCATCCGCAGAGCCTTGGTTTTTGGTAGAGGCGGGGGCTGTGTCCGCACCTAACGCGGCCAGTGCTAACCCCCAGGCGGCCGACACGGTTAGCGAGAACACATCCTCTAAGGGAGCGATAGACCCTCGGGTACTGTCTGCCCTTAAAACATATACCAGCGCCAAGGATAAGGATATAGCCGAAGAGCTCGGCATGTCCCGGGCGTCGTTCAACTCTAAGTGCAATGGTAAGGGCGAACCCCTACACTTAGCCGCGCACAAGGCGGTCATAGCTAAGATTCTAGACGAGCACATTAAGCCCCTGACTGAGGCTAGAATCCTGCTGGGGGTGTAGGGTGGAGCGCGATAGGGTGTTCCCGGCGTTTGGCTTCGCGGAGCCTAGGCCCCCGGGGGTAATAAGCGCTACCCCACCACACAAGCCCTACCGCGAGGGGGACGAGTACGTATGCCCTAAGTGCGGTAAGCGGTGGGGTGTAGGGGAGCCGGAGCCGACATGCCTAGACGATACCCTAACGTAATGGTGCGGGCTTGCGAGGCTCTAAACCTAACCCCCGCAAGCCTAGCCAAACACATAGGGATATCGACTAGGCATATCACATCCTGTATAGCCTCAGGGGCCGCGGCCGATACCTCATTCGACGATACATGGCCTCGGGTGGCGGCACTGCTAGACGAGAGGGTAGCGGTTATCATGGCCGTAAGGCAAGAACTACAAGCGAAGCTCGCGAAAGATAGAAACGAACGGTTAATGCGTAGAGAAGCCATAGCGAAAAGAGGTTAACATGCCTAGTCCTAACAAGTACAACCAGAACCCCGGGGTACGTACCTTTGACGTCACCTTAAACGTGACAGCTTTTGCCGGGGCTACGATAGACGATTGGTGCTCGGAATTACAGGACGCCGTGTACGCTGCGCTAGAGAAGAAAGCCGACGAGGTACGACTACCACTAACCGTGGTAGGCTCTATGTGTGGGCACGACCCGGATACGGGGTACTTCGTGCATGTAATAGCTTCCGAACTAGTAGCGGGCGTACGTCCCGGGCGTACTGTAAACGTGAGCGGGTTACATTGAGCTTAGTAATGGGTGTAGACCCTGGGGTAAACGGCGCGCTAGCAATTTACGACACCGAAGCTAGCGCGCTTATAGCCATACACGACATGCCGTCCTGGAAGATGCCCGTGGGTAAGACCAAGCGTACGAGAGTAGACGCCGTAGCATTGGCGGAACTAATGGACTTAGCGGTTATGACGGGGGTTAGTTTGGTAGTTATAGAATCGGTAGGAGGTAGGCCCCGACAGTCAGCCTCGGGGGGCTTCGTACTAGGGTATACCGTAGGGCTTATATACATGGCGTGCATCATAGCTAGGTTGCCTATAGAAACAGTACCCCCCGCTACCTGGAAAAAGCTATTAAAAGTGCCGGGCAAAACTAAGGCGGACGCGTCGGCTATCGTGCAACGCGCCGATGAACTATTCCCTGATAGTAGGCAGCAGTTTCGAGGCCCTAAAGGGGGCCTGAATACGGACCGGGCGGAGGCAGGTATGCTGGCGTACTTTGGGGCTAAGCACGTACTACCCAACGCGGGGGAGGCGTCGAAGCTTAAGGACAGCGAGTACCGCGCTGCTTACCGCCACGCCAGCACCGGGGCTTAGTATGCCTACCCCGCTGTTCCCCTACCAGGAGGTAGGCGCCTCTTGGCTGTCAGGCCGTGTTAGGGGCGGGCTCCATGATGAAATGGGCATTGGCAAGACGGCCACGACCATAAGGGCGTTGGATATCACGGGCGCCACGCGCTGTATGATTATAGTGCCCGCCATGCTTCGGGGTAACTGGGTGCGAGAGTTTAGGATGTTTTCTAACCGCCCTAACCTGCGGATATGCCAGGGGGCTAACATACACGACTTTGTAGCGTGGCAGCGTAGCCGATTCGACATCCTGATAACGTCGTATGAACTGGCTACCAAGTGGGCGCCGCACATGCAGGAGCACGGGGAGTTCTTAGACGCGGTGGTGATGGACGAGAGCCATTTCCTAAAGAACCCGGACACTGCGCGGGCTAGGGCTATACTAGGCCCCAATTCCGACGGCGTAGGCGGGGTGGTTGGTTGGGCTGAAAGGTCCTGGCAGTTGACGGGTACGCCGATACCCAACGACCCCATAGATATATTTACTTTTTTAAAGTTCACGGGGTGTATGCCCTTGAACATAACCGAGTTTAGGCGGAGGTACTTTACCTCCCGACCCACGGCCTACGGGTTTAAGCAGTCGTGTAGGCCAGAGATGATAAGCGAGTTGCAGGCCCTGGTGGGTAACAACTCCCTAAGGCGGACTAAGCGAGACGTAGGTATGCAGTTACCGCCTATATTCTTGACGGCACTGTCCGTAGACGGGGACACGTCCTCGGTGCGACACATGATGGCCGAACACCCGAACCTAGAGGAGGCCATAGTAGAGGCCCTAGAGCACGGTGGTTTGAGTTTTATAGACGCGCAGCACGTAGCCACCTTACGCAGGCTTATAGGGGAGGCCAAGGCCATACCGTACGCCCGTATGCTACTATCGGACCTACGTAGCGGTCAGACGGATAAGCGGGTGGTGTTTGGTATACACCGAGCGGCTCTAGGGTATGTACATAAGTTTTTACTACGTAACAAGATAGACGCAGTGCTCGTAAACGGCGACGTTAGCGACAGGTTAAGGGGCGAAGCAGTAGACAGGTTTCAGTCAGAGGATAAGTGCCGCGTGTTTTTAGGTAACATACAGGCCGCGGGTACAGGTTTAACCCTCACCGCAGCACACGAGATAGACCTGCTAGAGAGTTCGTGGACCCCGGCAGGTAACGCCCAAGCCTTAATGCGGGTACACCGTATAGGGCAAGCACATAATGTTTATGCACGGCTAATAACATTATCAGGATCTTTCGATGAAGTGGTTAACAAGATAGTAGCGCGGAAGGTTCGGGACATAGCCGAGATAGAAGGGGCCGACATGCTAGACATGGACGCCGTGGTAGATTTATAATTTTTTTTTTTACAACCAACTAGGAGCAACAAACCATGAACATTACCTTTGACCCGAACAACCCCCAGGACGTAGCCGCGGTGCTTGAGATGCTGGCCGATAAGGGCGCCGTCGCTACGGAAGGCGTAGCCCAGCAAGGACAGGGTATGGCCC
>JAGLOJ010000102.1 GCA_023139045.1 Candidatus Sabulitectum sp. | reverse complement strand
AGGGTATGGCCCAGCAAGGACAGGGCGCCGGAACGGTAGATATGCAAGGTCTGGCCGCCCTGGCACAAGCCCACGCTCAAAAGTACGGGGCTACCAACACTAAGGCGGTACTGGCCCAGTTCGGACTAGCTAAAATGTCTGACGTTAAGCCCGAGCAGGTACAGGCTTTAACTCTACAGTTGCAGGCTTAGTACGGTGGGCGCGCAGCCAGACACCCATAGACCGTTTTCACCTTCGCAGGTGTACAGGCTTAGAGCCTGCCCCGGGTCGTATGAGCGCTGCGAGGCTGCGCCCCCGCGTCCCGACACCGTATGGTCGGCGGACGGTACCAAAGCCCACACACTTCTAGACGCAGCGCTAGGGTACAACCTAGACGCTATGGCTACTTGGGTTAAGCACCCCGAATTTAACAAGCTAAGCCCAAACAAAGGCATGGTAACCGCGGTGCAGGTAGCACTAGACTACGTGTACGACCTGCTGCAAGAGTTCCCCGACGCGATAGTTATGCACGAGGTTTTCGTAGACCCACCTATACATTCGTACCCCGGGGGTGCGGGGGGTACTTGCGACATAGCTATATGGATACCTAGTATAGGTGCCTTGTTCGTAATAGACTATAAGCACGGCGCAGGCGTAGGCGTTGAGGTGTTCAACAATGACCAGTTACTATCCTACGTGGCGGGCTTTATATTCGGACCTTATGCAACCTCGGGCGAGAAGTCCATAGCCATAATCGCGGGGGCTATAAAGTCTATCACGTACGGCGTCATACAACCCCGGTACGCACACCCTAGGGGCGCTGTACGCGTCGAGAGGGTATCCCTATTAGGTGTGGTGGATCACCTAATAGATTTAGATATGATTATCTCACGCTGCCTAAACCCTAACGCACCTTTAGTACCCGGGGATAAGCAGTGTAGGTGGTGCGATGCCCGCACTACATGTCCCGCTTTCGAGGCCAAGGCACTGTCTGTGGTACGTAGTGGCTTTAGCACCGTATCCCAGATTAACCCCACGCAACTACCAAACGTACAAGAGATGCCTGTAGACCGCTTAGCCCAGGTGTTAGAAGCGGGCAGTATACTAACCTTATGGCTCAAGGAATGCAGAGAGCACGCCACGGAGCTAGCGCGCTCGGGGTACATGATCCCCGGACATAAGATGGTCAACACCCAAGCCTCGCGTAGGTGGTACGGTCCGCCGTCCACTGTAGCTAACCAGTTAGCGGACTTAGCGGAGTCTAGCGTAAGCGACTTTATGCCTCGTAAGTTGATAGGCATAACCGAAGCGGAGAAGCTGGTAGTAGATGCCGCTAAGAGTAAAGCGAAGGGCCGCAAAGCTAAGCAGGTAGCGGCCGAGGATGCACGTCAAGCGTTCGCATTTTTAACCGTAAAAGAATCATCAGGCAATACCACCCTAGTACCCAACAGTGACAAGCGTCCAGCAATTAACGCCGCTTCTACATTTAGCGCGGTGCAACACGTATAACAGGAGTCGCAGACATGAACCAACCCAATAACACCAGCGTTACAACACTTATGCGGGACAGTATTATCGGCGACGAATGGCTACGCCGCGCGTGTCAGGCTAACCCCCCGGTAGAGATTCTTAACGAGGAGGGCCAGCCGTCAGGTAACATCCTTACAGGACCCGTACGCCTGACTTTCCCTAACCTGTTCAAAGCTACGTCTACTAAGCGGGACGATGGCTCGGACGGGCCGTCCAAGTACGACACCACGATATTGTTTCCGCCTCTTACCGATTTTACCGTATTGCAGCAGGCGTACTTAAACCTCACTAGGCAAGAGTTCCCTACCCATTACGACCAAGGTACGGGGCAGTTCCACGGGGTGCACACGCCGTTCCGTCTCCAGGATGAGAAACTAAAATTTGCGGGGTATTCTCCGGGCTGCTATTTCACTTCGGTTAGCTCGCAGTACAAGCCGCCCCTGGTTGATGCCCGCATGAACCCTATCGTAGATGAGAACGTCGTGTACCCGGGGGTATGGGCCATATTAGCCATCAACCCCTACAGCTTCGGTAAGCAGCCGGGGTCTAAGAAGAAAGGCGTTACCTTCGGCCTGCAATCGGTGATGATTATCGCGGACGATTCCCGACTGGGCGGAGGTCCGTCTAACCCTGTGTCTGACTTCAGGTCCGTTAAGGTTGAGGCCCCCGTTAGCCAGCCGTCGGATATGTTCGGGCAACCTCAGCAAGGACAGGGTATGGCCCAGCAAGACGACATGAGCTTTTTACTGTAGCCCCGGGGAGGGAACACCTAATGTTAAGACTAGCAGCGTTCAACAGTATAGCCGACCAAACGGCCACGGGCAGAGGTTTATTTTCAGCAAGTATGCTCGCGTTTATGGCTGAGCTAGGTTGTGTGCGCGAAGCAACTCTGTATTCTACGCACTGAGGGGTGGCCTACATGAATACCCCGGCCGCCGAAGACGCACACCTAGATTTCGAGACCACGTCTGCCTGTGACCTTAAAAAGGCGGGCGTGGCCGTGTACGCGCAACACCCTACTACGAGGGTACTGTGTTTCTCGTGGCGTATAGGCGACGGCACGGTGTATGGGTGGCTGGCTGGGGACGCCATGCCCCGGGAGTTAATGACGCATGTAGCCAACGGCGGTAGGGTGGTGGCGCAGAATGCCGCGTTTGAGCGCGTTATGTGGAACGTGACCCTACCCCGCCAAGTGTCAGAGGCCCTACCCTACATGCGTATAGGTCAGCAGTCGTGCACCATGGCCCGGGCGAAGGCGCTTAATCTACCCGGGGGTCTAGACAACATGGCCAAGGCGTTAGGTACGGGCTATCAGAAAGACATGGAGGGCCACAAGCTAATGATGAAACTAGCTAGGCCCCGCAAGAGGTTTGCCGACGGGACCTTTACGTGGTGGGACAGGGACACGGGGGGCGGGCACCTTCTGGACCGGGAGTTAGAATACTGTAAGCAAGACGTACGCGTAGAGAGTGACGTAGACGCCCTACTACCAGACCTAAGCCCCGCAGAGCAGGGGCTGTGGGAGTTCGACCAAGAGATAAACGAGAAGGGCATACTTTTTGACATGCCGCTAGTACGTAGGGCTATACTCCTCGTAGCCTACGCCAAGGATAAGGCCAATGTTGAAATCTCCAGGCTAACCGGGGGTGCCGTCCGTAAGGTGACCGAGGCCGAGAAGATTAAGACTTGGCTAAACTCCAGGGGGGTAACCTGTGACTCGCTAGCTAAGGGCGTCATGCCCGACATTGAAGCCCTGGCCAAGAGCCTAGGCGACGACACGGCGCTAGAAGTCCTGGCCGTTAGAGAGTCGGCGTCTAAAACGAGTACGGCTAAGTTCTCTAAGATGCTAGAGTGCGCTGGTGTTGACGGGCGTATAAGGTTTATGTTTGCGTACCACGGGGCATCTACCGGGCGCTGGGCCGGACGTCTAGTACAGCCTCAAAATTTCCCCAGGTTTGACGACGAAAACCCGCAGCAGAGACAAGCGGTGTACTGGCTCATAGACCTGCTGCTATCGCCCCGGAGCATAGAGGAAGTACACGACTGTATGGACGTGGTGTACGGGGAGGTACTACCCTGGCTTTCTAAGATGCTGCGTAGTACTATCATTGCCGCGCCAGGGCATAAGCTGGTAGGGGGCGACTTCTCCAATATCGAGGGCCGTGTAAACGCGTGGCTAGCGGGGGAGCACTGGAAGCTAAAAGCTTTCGCCGCTTACGACGCGAAGCAAGGGCCGGATTTATACAAGCTCACCTACGCTAAGTCTTTCGGCATCGAAGTAGACGCGGTTACCAAAGACCAGCGCCAGATAGGTAAGGTGCAGGAACTGGCCTCGGGGTACCAGGGCGGCGTCGGCGCCTACATATCCATGGCTAAGCAATACAAGATCGAGTTAGCGGACCTAGCGCGCCGGGTGTTTGAGGGTTCAGACCCGGTTAAGTGGGTGTCAGTGCAAGAGCGATTCCCTCAGGCGGTGGACAAGTGCGGGTTACCCCTGTTCGAGTGGACGGCGCTTAAACTGCTAGTCACCTCGTGGCGGAGCGCACACCCTCACATAGTACAGTCGTGGTGGAACTACCAAGACGCGGCATTAAGCGCCGTAGATAGCCCGGGCCAGCCTTTCGATGTGGCCAACATGTCGGACGGTGCAGCCTCCGCAGGTAGAGTACGGTACCTAAGCGACGGTAATTTCTTGTACTGCTGCCTGCCCGGGGGCCGAGTGATAAGCTACGCGCACCCCTACATAAAACAGAGTACGGTAACGCGTATACGCAAAGACGGTACCGAGTATGAGGCACCAGTTACAGAGCTACGTTTCTGGGGCGAGGATAGCACAACCCGTAAATGGCAGTCGCAAAGCCTGTACGGGGGTCTACTGTGTGAGAACATATCCCAGGCAGTATCCCGCGATATAATGGTAGACAGTATGTACCGCGTACGGGGTGCCGGGTACCCAGTAACGGGCACGGTGCACGATGAGATCATAACGGAGCCTGCGTCTAGCTTCGGCAGTAGAGAGCATTTCGAGTCCTTAATGGAGGCCGTACCCGCTTGGGCGGGGGGCCTGCCTGTATCCGTTAGCACCTGGGAAAGTCAGAGGTACGTAAAATGAGTAGAGTCTCACAGACCGAAATGGTTATCAATTATTTTAACCTGGAGCGCCTAAATACCGACGCGCCTATAGAGGTCCTGTACACGATGGTTCGTGGTGCCCGACCCCCCAAAGATAAAAGCTCCCGGGATATGCAGCAGTACCTAGGGTGCGTAATATCTAGAGCTAACAAACATTTCGATTCCTTAGGTATGAAGCGGCGTATTATACCTGGGATACGAAAGCAGAGTTACCGCATGATAGCCGTACAGGGTTAGCGCCGTGCACAGTAGCACATTAGAAGCGGCCCTAGCGTGGGCGGGCCGTGGGTTTAAAGTATTCCCCCTAGTGGCTAACGGTAAGATACCCGTTATCCCCTCTTTCGGCACGGCCGCCACCTCAGACCCCGGTAAGATAAAGGCGTGGTGGTGCGACCCCGTAACGGGCGTGGAGCACCAGTATAACGTCGGTGTTCTAACCTCCGGCTTCGTCGTAGCGGACGTGGACGTTAAAAAGAATAAGCCCGGTATGCAAGAGTACCAAGACCTAGGGGGCCACTTCGAGACCCTAGTGGTCAAGACTCCTACGGGAGGCTACCACTGTTACTTTAACGGGCCTAACAGTTCCTTAGCCCCTATGGGCCTGGGCCTAGATATCAGGTCTAGCAATGGCTACGTTGTCGGTCCTGGGTCCTTAATAGACGGCGCCGCGTACACGCTGCATAATGACTCCGGCATGGCCTGGGTACCAGCCCCTATAGAGACCAAGTTACGGCCCCCGGGTAAGCGCTCGGCTCACGAGCCCGACGCCGGGGTAGAGTACGACACCCCTAACGGCATTCACACCGCCACTGCTTGGCTCTCAGCAAGCGCACCGCTGGCTTTTGAGGGTTTGGGCGGGGATACTATCACTTATCAGGTTGCGTGCCGCCTCGTGCGGGATTACGCCCTGACAGAAGAGACGGCCTTTCACCTCCTGGTTAACCACTGGAACGACAGGTGCGGCCCTCCCTGGGACGCCGACGACCTGTGGTCTAAGGTGGAGAACGCCGCGGCCTATAGCGTGGGCTCCCTGGGTGGCGCCAAACCTGAAACGCTATTCGCTTCGGTGGAGCTCCCGGCGCCGGAGGTAGAGCCCTTAGACCTGGGCGCCACGTTCGGCAATGCCCGGGACCTACAGAGCATACCCCCGCGCCCTTGGCTAATACCCCGGCTCTTAATGCGTAGGGCCATCACCCTACTACCTGCGGCGGGTTCGTCCGGTAAGTCCACTTTAGCCCTGGTGTTGGCGGCCCACTTAGCAGTTGGTAAGAGTATGGGTAAGTACGTGGTGAAGGCCCCGACTAAGACGGTTATCTATAACGCCGAGGATGATCTAGACGAGCAGAGCCGTAGGTTATACGCGGTCTGTCAGGCTTATAAGTTCGATTACCCTAAGGTTAGGGCGCAAGTAATGCTACTGACCAACGACCACGTAGCACTTAACTTGGCTTTCGTAACGCAACGCCAAACGGTGGCCAACGAACCCCACGTCAAAGCTCTTATACACCTAGCCTCTGACCCCGAGGTAGGGCTACTAATCCTAGACCCCCTGGTAGAAGTTCACGACTGCGACGAGCAGGGCAATAGCGAAATGCGTTTCGTCATGGCCACGTTGCGGCGTATCGCCCGGGAGGCTAACGTAGCTATGCTAGTGCCACACCATATCAGTAAGCCTAGCGGAGGCGGCGGTGTTTCCCGTGCCGGAAGCCCGGACGTTGCCCGCGGCGCCGGAGCCATAGTGAACAGCGCGCGTATAGTGGTAACCCTATTCACGGCCACCGACAAGGACCGGGAAGAGTTTGGTATACCCGAGGAGGCCAAGGGTAGTTACGTACGCCTTGACGACGCCAAACTGAATATGTCTCTAGCCGACGCTAACAGCACGTGGTTTAAGAAAGAAGGGGTCAAGCTATACAACGGGGACGAGGTAGGCGTGCTAGCCCTACACAACATGCACAGCAACGAGGACACGCAAAAGCGGTTCATGTCAGACGTATTGGCTTTGGCCCTGGTAAGTGAGAGCTCGGCTACCATAGGCATGAGACGTGCGGTGTTAGCGCTGCAAAGTGAGGACCCGCTCTACGACCGTATGACCGAGCCTGCGGTAAGGGCCAAGATAGAAAGAGCGTTCCGTGCAGGGTACGCCACCCCCCACGGCCGCGTCGTTTGTAAGCGGGTAACCGAGGGCAACAAAGACAAAGTTTTCATAGTGCTAGAATAAGGGGTACGTCGGGTGCATGTTCTCAATATGTTTGACGGTATAGGCGTAGGCCGACTAGCGCTACAAGACGCGGGGCTTAAATGCGCTAGGTACTTAGCTTCCGAGGTGGACACGCACGCGTCACATGTAGCGGCCCGTAACTTCCCGGACATCGTACACCTAGGGTGCGTTAAGTCGCTAAACTGGGTAGACGTGGTGCCTGTAGACCTTCTGATGGGGGGTCCCCCCTGCCAGGAGCTGTCTAACGCAAGGGTAGGCCTCGGGTTAGAAGGGCCTAAGTCTAGGCTACTAATGCGCTACGTAGAATTTAAGAACCTACTAAAGCCTAAGTACTTTCTCATGGAGAACGTAGTACCCCGTAAGCGGGAGTGGAGAGATACGATTGACAGAGCGCTCGGCGTCGTCGGGGTCTCGATTAATTCGGACTTATTCGTACCTCAAAACCGGGAGCGGGTATACTGGACTAACATTCCTATCCCAGCCCTACCCCCGCGCCCTTCTTGGGATCGGCCTACCTGTAGGTACCGCAATATAGACGGCTTTCGCTGGATGAAGAGTGGGGTAAGCGCCTGTTTAACTGCGCGCATGGGCACCGGGGGCGGGAACATACCCCTGAAAAGCGAGAACAGGGGCGACGCGCTTACCCCGGAGGAATGCGAGGCTCTACAGGGGCTACCTGAGGGCTATACATCCGGGACCCCAAAAACCCAAAGGTATAAGATGATAGGTAACTCTTGGACGGCACCCGTGGTATCGCACATACTTACTGGCATCCGCAGTTGAGGCCCTAGGCGTCCACATCTACGATAAGAATCTCTAGGGTCCCCGCCTTCGCAGCATCAACCACCTTGCTATAGAACGCTAAGTATGCGACCTTAGAGTTTAGGATTCGGTATCGGCCGTCGCGCATAACGGCGTCAGTACCCAGCAGTATACAGCCCGCGGTGTCTGCATGGCCGTTGCCCCAGTGTAGATATATCCAGTTAAACAGCGGTACGTCTTGCAGCCACAGCATACCGAAGTGTTTAGTGCCCAGGGCCTTAGCATAACGGCCGTTCATACCGCCAGAGGTTCTGAGCTTCACGACGTAACGCCCAGCGCCTACGCGGGTCTGGCCGTCTACCTTAACGTCGCGGTGTGTATCCTCCAGACCGAAGCACTCAGCCCTACCATCTATGCGCACTAGGCTGAGGGTGGTACGGCCGTTATCTTTGAATCTCTCTACTGTGACTAGCATGTACTCTACCCCTATACGTACAGGCCCTGCACCACAAAGGTGTGGCCTAGTAATGTGCTCAAGTTGTCGTTGACCTCTAAGTTTAAACTTTGCCCAGGTTTTAGTATGAGGGGTGAACCCGCCTTGAAGAGAGACCAGCGTAGGCTTACGTAGTTATCCCCCGTACCAAAGGTGTCGGGCCTGATGTCAAAACAATATCGCGCCCAGTTGGCGTTATTTTTCACGGGAGCTTGGCATGTCATCTCCTCCAGTACATTATCGTTGGAGTCGCGCACCCTCAGGTAGATGCCGTTAGTTAACGCGGTTATGCCCCCGTACTTCTCAGGCGCTGGGGCTGTGCCCTGAGCGTTCTGTATCTGCCCTAAGAGGCGGTTTAAGTGCATGGCCCTACTTGAGTTGGTGGGGTTAAGCACCCGGAACCTAGCCGCCGAGGATGAGTAATCCCCTACGATGTTAAACGCCCCCGTGCCGTCTCCGGCCTCAGTCAGCAATAAATCTATTCTACTCGTGCCCATAGCTGCCGCCTCCTACTTGTATTGCCCTTGCAATAAGAAACCGTGGTTGTTTATGCCCACAAAGCTGTCGCTTAACTCCACCATAAAACTCTGCCCGGGTTGCAAGATGAGGGGACCCCCCGCTTTGTCTAGGGTCCACCTCACACTCACGAAGGCGTCACCTGTGCCCTTGAAATTATCAATGACCGAATCGTAGCAGAAGCGCGCGTAGTCTGCGTTGGTCTTTATGGGCTCGTCGTCTGTAAGATTCTCTAGGGTATTATCGTTGGCGTCTCGCACCCTAACATGTATACCGTTCGTCAAAGCAGCACCGAGGTTTCCGTACTCGGAAGCGGAGGGGTCGGTGGAGTCTCTTATTTGTACTATCATACGGTGCAGGTGCATACGACGCCCCGAGTCCGTGGGGTTGGTTAGTTTAAACCGCTGCGCCGTAGATGAGTAGTCGCCTATAGCGTTCTTATTTCCGGTGCCGTCGCCGTTAACATCGAGAAACCTATCTATACGCTTTACAACCATTACTTCCACCCCATTTTAATAGCTATTAGATCCCAGAAATACATTACCGCCCCCGAGGGGGGTACCACCCCCAGCAACCATTTATTTTTACGGCGTATCTTACGCGTTTTCTCTAGCTCTTTCTCCACCCGGGCGTTCATGGCCGCGACCACCTGGGGGTCCGGTGCGTTGGCCACCTTTACGGCTATACCCGCCACGTCTACCGCCAGACCGTTTAGCTTGTCGAATATCGCTGACCTTTGAGCGTGAGACTCGGCCATCTCGGCCTCAAGGGCGCCTAGCGTTTTAACTAAGTCGTACGTGTTCAGCGGACAGGGCATGCCTGTGGTACGGCAGTCGGGCTTGTTATACTCCATCACTACCTCTCCAGGAAGGGTGACCCAACCTTTACGCCCAGTACGGGCCGTCCGTTACGTCGAAGCTATCTAAGGCCACTTGGTCGGATGCTTCAATAATATCCTTCAATGCGTCCAACTTGTCGTGAACCCCTGCTAATACGTTTCTCAAGGCGTTGTTACCCCTAGCGTTAGCCTTAATGCTTAACGCGGTCAATCGGTCTTTAGCACGACCTCCCCGTACTTTCCCGTTGCCGGGTTTTACACCTTCGGCAGCGAGTAAAGACCGTCTTAGGTACTCCCCGTCGGCGAGATTGTATAAGACTTCTCGCATCTCCCCCAGGACGGCCCCCGCTTCGGCCTCGGTATCGACGGTGATTGTTTTAGCCACCATATCCACGGCCCAATACCTAGGGTTTCCGCCGGGGTTAGTAGCGGCGAATCCGTTAGGTAAATTGCCACTACTAATATGCTTTTGTGCCTCCCCCAGAGTGTCGAACCCCTGGTACTTATGGTGCTCTAGGTGCGTGTGGTCTATTGCGATGAAAGGTTTCATGTTATACGCCTATGAATACGAGATGTTAACGGTACCGCTATCACTGGCCGTGGTGCTACTGACCTCTAGCTGCGTCAACTCCCCCGTTAATGTTTTATTTCCCCCGCCAACCGACACCTTAGTGGTAGCCACGGAGGAAACGGTGCTGCACGACCATTCATTCGTGGAACTGTCTTTAAGCGTAAGGAATACGTGCCCTGTAGCAAGGTCGGCAGCAATAACGGTTTTACCAATTACGAAGTGAGATGTTGACGATCCCGAAGCGATAGCGGTAGCCGCTATCAAATTGACTAGAGATGTTCTATACCCTGATGTTTCCAGCCCTCCGATATCCCCTAGTCGCAATGTGATGGTTGTATTTCCCGTAGCAGATATATCAGTGAAGTTAACAAATATCTGCGTGGTTCCGGCGGGTATCCCTGTGAATGTCGCATCCCCACCCGCGGCCATGGATTGCTCTGTACCGAGGGTAAGTCCTCCCCCTCCCGCAGACACAACAGCCGTTCCGTCTGCTTTTAAGATAAACACAGCAAAGGTACCCGTGGTTATAGCGTGGACAAAAGCAATATCCCCGGCCGCAGCGGTATAACTCACAGCCCCTTGGACCGTAATACTTCCGGCATGGGTGAATGTACAAGCCGCCGCGCAGTGCAATACTCGCATCGCCCCCGCCCGAGCTGCTGCGGGAAAATCGGTTATGGTTGCTGTGCCCGTGAAATCAATCTCATTACCCCCCGCGGCCCAGATTGCCGAGGTAGTGGCGTGGCTGGGTACCGTAGCCCTGGAGGTGTCAATAGCAAAGGTCCCGGTGTCCAGGGGTGCGCCGAGTACGGGGGTAGGGTCGCTCTCCAGGTCAAAGGGGATGCCGTCAGCGCCATTGATAACCGCGGACATCATAACCGCGTCAGCGGCGGTCCAGGTGCCCGAGCTCGAACGGTGGGTGACGTTAAACTCAAGCCAGGATGTGTTATCAGCTACCGCCGTTACGTTGAAATGCACAAATATACCCGGCGACCCTAGTTTACGTAGGGTAAGTACCGCCCCGCCCACGGAGTTAACCACGTCGTCCAGTGACGCTAGGAAATCAGATACATCCGGGGTACCGTCTCCCGACGTCGTGTTAGAAAAAGCTAACGCGGTGACCGAGGCTACAGTGCCGTGGTTGAAACGCACCTCGCCTGCGCCGGGATCGACCATAGGTAGGTTGTCATCGAATACATATTTCAGTATCCCCGAGGCGTCTATCGCGTCCTCGGCCGCGCCCTGGGCCGTTTGGGCTCCGGTCTGCGCGGCCTCCGCGTTAGTCTCCGCGGTCTCCGCGTTAGTCTCCGCGGTCTCTGCGTTGGTCTGTGCTGTTTCCGCGTTAGTCTCTGCGGTCTCTGCGTTAGTCTGGGCCGTCTCCGCCGCAGCTTGTGCGGTCTCTGCGTTAGTCTCTGCGGTCTCTGCGTTGGTCTGGGCTAACTCCGCGGCGGCTTGCGCTGTCTCTGCCGCTTCGCCTGCGGTGTCAGGGTCCGTGTTGGTGGCCACCCAGGCGGTACCCGCCGCGTCACGCTTAAGCCCCAGGTTAGCAGGTACTGTAGGTAGTACGTTACTAGCCCCCGAGACGTCGGTGTTAGCTAGCCGCAGAGACCTACCAAGCCCCTCCTTTAACTCTTGGGCCATCAGCACCAACCTGTCAAACTCTAAGGCTATAGACGCCCTGTAGCGGGCTAGGTTGGAGTCCATGTCTGTCAGTACACTCATACTACGGCGTACCACTATCTGGTCAGTCTCGGTAGGGTCGGCCACAAGTAGCGCGTCTATTTTAACCCGTAGCGACGCTAGGGGCGTAATGTCAAAGTCTTCAAAGGTGGGGTCGTTGAGGGCCACGGTGTAGTCGGTGTCCAGCACCGCGACTAAGCCGACGACGCCGTACAGCACTACTACGTCGCCCTCCGCAAAGCAGGGGTAGGACACGTCTATAGGTACCCCGGTAGCGGGGGCTAAAAACTTTTCGGCTAGGGTTTCGGTGCTAACACTCAATTGCCTGTAACTCCCTCTAAGCTAGGGGCGCGGCCCGGGGCTCTGTCCCCCGGCGCCCACCACGATTCATTACCGAAATTATCTTTCTGTCTTTTGGCCTTGCGATTCCGGGACGCATAAGCCCTAGGGTCCGCCATCTCTTGCATACGGTCAAAGACTTGTCTCTCTAAAGCCAGTCGAGCCCACCATAGCGAAGTGCCCGGGGTGTATCTGCGTGCAAACTCTACGGCCTTAGCGGGGGCGCCAGACTTAAATTGCTCCTGGGACAACCCGCCCACACTGTCGGCGAACTTGAACACATCCCCGAAAGCAAGCTGCGTAGTGTCCGACAAGAAGCCGCCTAAGGGTCCGGCTAACATCTGCTCCGGGCCGCGTCCATACTCGTTAACCCCGGCGAACAGGAAGTCACCCCATATAGACAGTGCGCCGCCTGACAAGAACGCTTTACCCATAAACCCCACGTTGTCCATAGGTAGCGGGTCACGGCCTTTACTAAGTTCCCGTAGTTGCGTACCTAACGCGCCTACCATGGTCATACCCGCGCCTAAGCCTGCAACGAATTTTAAGCGGGTCATCTTGCCCGGGCTAGACATGGCAAGTCTACCATACACCATCATGAATGATATAGGGAAATTTTTGTACATAGAGAAGCTATGCAGTATCCCGCCGACCAGGGTGTCTGGGCGCGTGGTGTCCTTGAGACGTACCGAACCCTCTATAGTGCTCTCGGGTACCATCTTACGGCTTTCCTCAAAGACCATCCCCTGCATTTTCCGGTACAGCGCGTCCTTACCTGGAATGTTCGTTTTTAGCAGGTCTATAGGCCGTAAGAACTTTATGCCCTCCCTCGGGGTCCAGTGCTCGGTACCGCCCCTGAACGTGTCCCAGTCGTGGGGCGTAATTCCGTAGCGCTCTAACACCAGCTTGTAGGGTAGGTCCTCGAAAGCCGAATCCGCCGAGCGAGACATAAGCCCCATAAATTCAGCCTGTACGGACCACCTAGCGGCCCGGGTATGGGGGCTGAGTAATGACGCCCGCATTACCGCGTCGCTAATACGTCGTGTTGCAGGGGGGCCTACGGTGGCTACGCCTGTGAACCTCTGCGCCCCGTACGTAGCCATCACCGCCTCGTCCATCACGAAACCTGACTGTGCTGATATTTTTTTCATGAACGCGGGTTCGGTAGCTATAGATTTAACATAGAAGTCTACGCCCCCGAATAGGTTCATACCATTAAGCGCGCGTACTGCCGCGGTCTGCATGAAGTCCCCAGGTATAGCCAGGAACGCAGCACTACCTAATTGCGCGCTAGTTAGCAGGTTAGACGTACCCACAACCAAAGACCCCATAGTGCTGTTAGGGTCCATGGGGTTAGAGCGCATAGCAGTTTCAAACATAGGATCAAAAGTATTTTTTAGCTCAGCCTCAGCCGCTGCTACCGCTTCGCCCCCCAACTCGGCGGCTTGCCTACGTACTATAGAGTGTAGGTTTTGCCCCGCTAACTCGGGGTTAGGGCCGAAGGTACGCACCGACGCTATCTTGTGCGCCATGTCGTCCATGTGCTGTATCATTATGTCGAATACGTTTCCGTCTCCGAAGGTTTCGTGCACATCTATCCAGGACTCGGCGTCCTTGTACTCCAGGAATCTATGCTTTTCGAGGGCATTACCTACCGCACCTCCGCGCCCTTGCAGGGACTTAGTGTCTATCTTCGACGCACCGTTAGTGCTTAGCGTCTTGTATACGTCCGTCAGTATACGCCCGTGGTCTACCGGGTCTATGGGGGACCCGTCAGGCCAGCGCATCTTATCCCAGTCTAGGGCGCGCATGTGTACGTCTCGCCATTTAGCAAAACCTGTCTTAATCAACTTAGCCGCGCTTTGGCCTTGGGGTAGTCGATAGTCTTTACGTTTGCGAAGGGACCCGCCCGCCGCGTTAAACATGTCTACGGCTACGTCTATAGCTTTGTTATACGCCTGGGCAAACTGCTTAGCGTTAGCGTCTCCCGTAGCCTCCCCGAACAACTCTCTAACGGCGTTAGGTAGGTGCGCTGTACCTAGCTGTCGGCCAAAAGCACCTTTACCTACGGTGTCCAGCACGTCTGCGAAAGAAGCGTATAGCAAGCCCCGCGTAGTCTCTTTGTGCGTCGCGTAGGATACGCCCTGGAATCTCGGGTCGTCTTCTATTAGCGATACCGCCCCTCTAGCTAAGGCCACGCCCCCTGTAGAATCCCCCCGGTCTAGGGTGGCCCTGCTAGTGCTGACCTCTAGCCCCTGGGCTACGCGCTCCGTGTGCTCGGCGTGTGTTTGTAACGCTTTAAGTGTACGCTTAGCCCTCTCCGCTTTCTCGAAAGTTAAATCCGATACCACGCGCTGCATAGCCAAGCCCGCGGCGTCTCCGGCGTTATGGCCCTCTAACTCAAAACCACGGGTTAACCCGTTATAGCGCTCTACAGCGGCGGACACGACCCTACCCCCGAAACCGCTATCCTCCAGTTGCGTTACCATGCAGTTTAAGAAGTTTTTTGCTGTGAGCATCGCTGTATTATCCCTAATTCCTGTTCGTCTCTCTTACCCTGCTCTAGTATCTCGCGTACGGTTAGCAGTTGGCTCCCCTCCCCGTCGGCTATAGGCACGTGTATTTCGTCACCGTCTAGGTCGAACTCATGGTCGTAGCCGTCTACCGTTAGCGTCTTGTCGTTAGCGTCAAAAGCGCTTACGGCGTCCCGGTACTGGGCGGTATTCGCATCTAGTACCTTCGCCTCTTCCGCTAAAACGCGACGTAGTACGTCGGTGTTACCCTCGTCTCGGCCTACCCGACCCCTACCTATACGGGTGTGCAGATCGTTAGGCGTCGGACTAGATACCACCTCCGCCCCCGCTTCTGGTAAACGGTCCCCTATTTGATTGTCCGATTCACGCACCATGGACGCCACCGCTTTGTACTCGTCCTTAGAGGTGCCCATGTGCCCTCGGGCTTTGCCGTAGGCTCTGGCTATCAGGGGTACTAACGATTGCGCGTGCCCTTCTGCATCAACCATTCTATGGCGCAAGAGCTTTTGTGCGGGTTCGTCCGCTACGTAGGCCCGCTCCATAGCTTCGGCTCTGCGGGCACTGGTAGTGGCTATCTTTTTAGTGCGGGCGCTCTTGGCTCCGTCGGAGGCTTGGGCCGCTAAAAGCTCTGTTAGCTCGTCAGTTAGCACGTCGGCCTCGGCCTGAGCCGCTTTAGCCCCAGGGCTGCTTATGTCCTCTAGCGATTGCCTAGCGCTGTAGCTGACCTCGGCTAGGGCGTCATACACTTTAAATGTCTCCGGGTCCAGTTGCCTAGCTTGTCCGTCTATCCCGCTGGCCGCGGTGCTACCCTTGGGGGCTTTGCCTACAACCATGTGCAGGGTGTTAGGTGCCGAGCTTGCTACTAGCTCTGAGGGTAGCGGCCCCTCCCAATCGTCTAGCTGCCGGGTAACGTCGTCTATGTCTGCTCTCGTGCGTCTCTCCGAGGTGGCGTGCCCCCGCCAAGGGGACCGAGTGTTAATGCCGTCTGTGTAGGCTTTGGCGTTAGCGAAGGCGTCGGCGTGCCCAGTATCGTGTAACTTACTAGGCGGGGGTATCGGGGGGGGCACCTCTAGCTTTAGGTCGGGGCCTGTACCTAGTCCCGGTACGTCGTCGGGTCCGGCAAACCAACGCCGCCCGGCATAACTGCCCAGTTCGCCCACACCTTGCAGTAACCCTGCTCCTAGGCCAGTGGCGGCTATCTGCGTGGCGGCTTGCTTAAGCCCGTGTTGTAACCCCAGTAAGCGCCTATTCCCCTGTACGCCTGTAACTTGGTTGACGGCCTCTATAGCCGACTGCCCTAAAACCTGGGCGCCTACCCGTTTAGCCACCGACTTACCGGGGCCTCCCACGGGTAGCGTTAAGAAGTTTAGTAGGTCCGTGCGGGGGTCCATCGACGCTATCGTGCCCCCGATAAAACCGCCGATAGCCCCTAGTACCGTGGTAGGTGTGCGCGCTTCCTTACGCTCGGCATCTTGGGCCAGCCTCTGTACGTTCTGGAACACCGCAGACACTGGGCTAACATCCAGGCCCCGGGCGGTGGCTCTCTCCGCCGATTCGTCGTATGCACCCAACGCCGACACTTGGGCCTTACTCAAGGGCGTACCGTCGCTAAAATGCTTGGCTAAGTCCTCGTACCCCGCTATATCGCGTATACGTGGGGCTTTGCCTCCGTCCGCTTTGGCACCCCAGGCGCGCGCTTGCTCCTCGTCTGCTTTCTCGAAAGCGTATTCCAAGCTACTAGCCGCGGACGTGCGGACATGCGCATCATACGCCAGCTTGTAGCCGTCGAAGAATCCCGCAGTTGGGGCAAAGGCCACCTGTGCTAGGGGGGCGTCTTCTGCGTTAGCATTGGTGTTATCAAATATGCTCACTGGGGTATATCACTTAGCGGTTGGTTACCCGAGATTACGTCTCGTATTGCCTGCGCCCGCCCTTTATGCTGCACTTCACTACGTATGAACGCCTGGGAGCTACGGAGCCTAATATCTATCTCCTGTGAAGCACTTAGTATACGCGCTAACTTAGACTCTACACCTTTGGCGTCTATGTCCACTACGTACAACTCGCTACGCCCGGTGTCGTTAATACGCCCCGTCGTAGCGTAAGCCCCGTCTATCCGTACGCGGTACTTACCCGCGCCTACTGCTTCCAAAGTACCGCCCTTACGTAAGGCTACGGGGTCTATAGCCTCCCCGTTAGCGTACCTAGGGGGTAACCCCCGCGTGGCCATCTGCGCCCAGTCTTCTATCTCAGAGTATTCTAACCATGTGCCTAAGCTATCCGCGGACACGCCCCGGGGCAGTACCGTGTCGGCACCGTTAAACTCCCCTATCGCGGGGTTAGCCGCCGTACCCCCCAGTACCGCGTCTATAGACTTCTCGAAAGCAGCGCCGTCTACACCCATGTTTCCTGCCCTAGAGTAAGTCTGTACGTAGTGCGCGAACGCAGAGTCTAACACCGACTGCCACGCACCACCAGTTGCCGCGTCACTACCCATAGATCCTACTAGCGTGTTAACCCGGGCGCCGTACGTGGCTACTACGCTGGCCTTGTCTACCTCCGCACTTCTTATAAAATCCGGGTTGTTGTCCATAAACGTACGGCCCCTAACTATGTCATGCGCTGCCGCACCCCCCGCCACTTGGCCCATTAACCCCGCCGCGTGTGCGTACACCTTACCCTCTACGCCGAGTTGTTTATAGGCGCTTTGCGCCAGTGTAGGACCCATACCCGACAGTATGGCCATAACCTTTAACTTGTTGTCCACATCGCCCCCCGACATGGCGTTCTTAAACTGTACCACCTCGTCGGGCTCTAACGGTTGCACGTCCTCTATAGGTATGCCCCAAGTGGAAGACATAACGCCCGCGGCCGAAGCTCTAACCTGCGCGTCTTCGGCTGTGCGTAACGGCGGCACCGCGGCTACTCCGGTCTCCCGGGCATAGCCCATCATATTATCTTTCATCCGAGACTCTACGTCGTCGGCCATACTTTGTAAGAACTCCGCGTCTCCACGGTTCACTGCTCCCCCCTGGACGTTAAGGTCTATACCTAGCCTCGCGTAAAGGTCCCCGTACGATACGGGCACCCCGTCTACGGATACTAAGGCTTTTAAATCGTCGCTTAGCGTGGCTGGGTCTACCGAGTTTAGGGCGGGGTCCGTTTCGTTCCGCTCGTACGCCTGGGCCATGTCCACCGCAACCGAAGCCCCGAACAGGTGCGCCGCGTATAGGTCTATCTCTGACACGGGCCTGCCTAAAACCCCCTCCATCTGCTCTTGGTTCTGTGCGGTCATCATAGCCACCGCCCGGTTAGCCGTGGCCTTATCTGTCCTAAGGGCTAGGGCCTGCTCAGGTGTCATGTTTGGTATGCCTGGGTGTAGGGCCGCGCCGTTGCGCTTGGCTAAGTCCAGCCATGCACTTTCGGTGAACCCGAAGTCGCCCCCGGCTGCGGTCTCTTCACCCGGGCCAGCCCGCACTTGTTTGTTGTCGGTAAGGTTAACTGCGGATAAGTAGGACGCAGACACGGAGCCTCTAGACGCACTCGCAGCCTCGTTCACCGCCTGGGCCGTGGCATCGTCTAAGGTTGTGTCGCTCTGTAGTAACCCTGCTCGGGCTCTTATAACGCTGGGGCGTTCCGTACGGTACACGCTACGTAGCTGTACGTTGCGCGCTACTCGTGCTACCCGGGAGACAAACCCTATGTCGCCTGACTCTACGGCTACGGCGTTCACCGCTTGTAATTCTTCTCTGCTAATAGGCGCGCCCTCGGACATCCTAGACTCTAGGCCAGACACTGCGGTACGCGCGGAGGCCATGTCCCGGCGCCTTAAAGACGCGCGTTGTGTATTTAGGGCTGATAGCGCGTTGTCTAGGTCCCGGGGTGCAAAGGCCGTATTCCAATCCCCGCTATTTAACTCGGCGCTAATGGCGTCCACGTCCCCTGTGGTCCTGGCGCTATCCATCTGGCTATCAAACTTAGCCCTCGTAAGCCGTTGGGTCCACGAGGCTAAGCCCGCTTTAGTATTAAGGTGGGGGTGCGGGGCTAGGGCTTCGCGGCCCAAGGCTAGGGACTCGTCGTACGACTCAGGGGCCATACGTACCGTGTTTTCCAGGTTATTAAGGGATATGCCCACTTGAGCACGGCTATCCTCCCGCCGCATACCGTCGGCCCTGCCCGCCGCTTCGTTCATAATAGCCGGGGTACGGCCTAACCAATATCTTTTAAACCCGGTCCTAACTGCGGGGTCATCTAACTTGCTTGACTCCACCTCCAGCCAAGCGTCCATAGCCTGCCGGGTACGGGAGTATAAGTCGCTACCGTCGGGTTGTGCTCCGCTCTGGGCGCTCAAAATCGCCGGGGCCGGGTTAGCCTGGGCTTTGGCGTTAGCTAGCTTCTCGTCCCTAGCTTCGTCGTTCTTCTGCCTCTCCTCGGCCGCGAACTGGGCGCCCGCGGTCATAAGGGTATTGCCTAGCGATTGTAAAGCCCGACCCGCGTTAGGGTCTGCCGCGCTAAACGCGGAGGCGTTAACCTGCGTCCGGGGTACGAAGCCCGAAGACGAGCCCCCCGCCGCTACTTTCTGCCTTTGAGGTATATGTAGTCTTGCCATGTTTAGTCCTCACTCGGAGCAGGCATAGCGTCCTTAAAGGCCCCGACTACATTTAGCGCCGCGCCCGCGGTGGCGGCTATCACCGATTGTTCGCCCGAAGCGCTTACCGCCGCGGCCCGCGTAGTGGCGTTTATGCCCTCGAAAGTAGCCATAGATGTTTCGTCCTGTAAACCCATAATGCGGAGCGCGCCCTCGTAGCCCGCTACCTGTGCTTTGTGCTGTTCCCTTAGAGCGTCCGTCTCAAGCGTGAGCGCGCTATCCTCCAGTATGTCTAGCGGGGACCCTGCCACGTCCACGCCGTTAGCCCCGAAAGACGCGCGTATCTCGGCCATCTGGCGGCGATTCTCTAGGCGCTTGTCCGCAACGGCGGCGCGGGCACCCTCCACCGCGGCCTGTCTCTGCTGGCCCGCTATCCCGGTGTTGCGCGCCGCCAGCTTGCGCTTGTACTCCGCGGCCTGTATGTTGGCTTGGGCCTGCGCGTTGGCCGCCTGGGCCTGTAGCTTAGCCCCCTTTATGGCCGCCCCCGCACCTACTATCGCTAATACCGGACCTAGAAGACTCATACCCGATTTAACCTCTGATATCGCACGTGCCCCGTCTCCACGGCGTCCTGGCGCTTAAAGCCCAAAACCTCGAGCCACCTATACGCCCCTAAAAAATCTACGTCGGCATAGGTTATTATACGCTTCGCTGGGTAATCGTCAAGTACTAGACGCACCCTGCGCGTTATGGACACTAGGTGCCTGCGCCCCGCGACCTCCGACATAATCAACCACGCGTAAGCGCTGTCCTCGTCAACCCTCTTAACCCCAGCGGTGCCCAAGCATACGCCCCCCTCGAAAGCACTTATACACAACGAAGTGTCCACCACGTCCCACCACGCGGGAGAGTTAATGAACTGCGCCCATTCCCGGCGCTGCCCTGGCTGGGGCTTAATGCACCTTATATGCTCTACGTGCCCCGGTACAAAGCTAATCATCGGTCCGACACCTTTAATTGTGGCGACAGGCTTAGTATGTTAAGCGGTAGGGGTTTCGTCTGCCTAAACGCTACCCCCCCGCGCTTACCGTATCCTGGAGGCAGGGGCACTGGGTCTAGTATACCCTCTTGCAGGTCCGTAGTCTCTATCTCGTCAAACGGGGATTCGTCATAAGGTAGGTCCGACCACTCTAGCTCTTTGGACTCGTCGTTATACACCCCGACCTCACCCCCGGAGCTATCCCATACCCACGCAGAAATCCCGGTTACTCTTCGCTCTTTACCTACGGACGTGCCGTCCTCGGCCCCCGCGTCTACGTGTGAGGTTTCACACTGGGAAGTAAACGGCATACCGACCACTATATCCGTGGTGGGCTGCGGCAGAGTAATAGCGCCGTCGGTAACGGTAATACGCGCAAACTCCACACCGTCGGCTAGGCCGTAGACCTCCTCACCCTCTAAGTGCTGTAGCCCGTATACGGTAGCCGTAGGGGTCCCGAAGGTCCCTTGCAACCCGCTATCCACAAAGTGCGCCGTGGGTAGGGTACTCTCGAAGTCCCAGAAGGGCGCTAAGCGCTCTATGTAACGCACCGTCTGCCCGTCTATCACTCTCCTAACAACCATCCATAATACGTCTTGTCTTTCGTCGTCTGCGGGTATGGAGCACAACGACTCCACGAAGCCGCCTACGTCGTGCCTATGCCAGCCTACCACGTTCTCGTCGCGGTTGTACGTAAGCCCTGCTAGGGTGCCGTCGTCCTGCCGACCCCACACGATGCTATGTGGCTCTGCCGCGTATACCATCTGTGCAAACCGGGTAGCGCCTATGTGCGACGCAAACACCGACAACGAAGGTACCTTATACCCGTCTATGTCGAAAGAGTACACCAACTCCCGCAGAGCCCTACGTGCTTTCTGCACGTATAGCAGTTGGTGGTCTACAGCTATAGGGCTCACATCGGCGGCCCCACGCTTAGACGCGCGCCTAGCTTTGAAGTTTAGAGGCCCGAAAGCCTTAGCCGGGTCGGGAACCTGGAGCACCCACACCCCGCTACCAGTACCTATAAGTATGCTTTTCTCGTCGGTATCCACCCAGAACGCCTTGGCCAATTCCCGGGACAGTAGCCTTACGTTAATTGCGTTATCGGCTAAGACCTCGCCGCCCGGGCCCGTCGGCGCTAGGTTATTGTAATCTCCTGTGACCGACCCGGCTACCATGTCCGGGACCCCTGCGGCCCCCACGAGCACTAGCCTGTCGTCAAAGAACACACCGCCTATAGGCCATCCGTCCGTCTCGGACCACGCCCCCAGGCGCCAGTTAAACGCGGGCTCTATACCCGGGAAAGGTGCGGATTCCAGTTTGGCCGTAACTACCGTGGGGGAAGTGTACCCTGTTATACGTAAGGGCCTCCACAAGTTGTCTAACCCTCGTACCCTCACTAGACGCCCGACGTCGGTAGCTAGAAACCCCGAGCCTCCGTTAATCCCAGTAACCGCGCTGGCGGTAACGCCTACCAACGCCGACGCGTCAGACACCACAGCTAAGCCAGACACGCGGGGTGGTATAGGCCCGTTGCGTGTACATCTCGTAATATCTAAGGCGTACTTGTCGAACACCTCTTTACTCTTGACCGTAAACAGTACGGACCTACTACCCTCGTAGAGTACATAACTCCGCTGTGCATCTAGGACCACCCACGCGGCGCCGTCGTACCCCTCGAAGGTGAAATCCCCCGGGGCGTAGTCCTCCACTATGTAGTTCGCGTCGTCGTTAGCGCTGCTCATGAACACGCAATACCCGGTGGCCACGAAAGGTGTAGTGGGGGTAAACTCTATACGTCCCGTCTGGTTTGTGCTGCTCTCCCAGTACGTGCTATCGTCCTCATCGAATGCCAACTCGGCGGCATGACCGCCGGAGCCCGAACCCGAGCCCGTACCGCTGGCTGTGGTAGTGGCGTTACCCGTCGCCCCCAGGGTCAGCGTCACACCGTCGGTACTCTGGTCTAGGTAAGGTCCGTCTCTCCACTCCACCTCAGCTAAGGCCCAGTCTACAGCCCCCATCCTGGATAGCGTACGCACGGGGTGCCCTACGCAGAATAAGAATATCACGTCTAAGGATTGTAGGACCCTAAGGTTAGGTAGGTCCGTTTCGGTATAAGTAGACGCCACTGTATAGACCCTAGCCGCGGTAGCCGCAGACACGTCTAGGACGTCCGGGTTAGCGTACGTATGGGCTAACGTGTAATCATCGCCAGCCTTAGCGGTTATTTCTGCTATGGTCCCGTTGGTGTTAAGCGACGCGGGGAACCCGGCTAAGGCCAGTCTATCCCCCACTACGGCCCCAGCGCTGGGTACCGTTACGACAAATGGGCTTTCAGTAACTACGGCGGTTATGGTGATCGGTGTTTCGGTGAGTACGCCCGTCTCGTCCACGAATCGTATCTGATTGTGGGCAAACTCTAGGCATTGCGCTTGCTCGTTGCTAAACACGAAGGGTATCAGGGTGCTAGACTTGGCGTTTAAGTACGCAGGTACGGCGTACACGGTGCCTGACCTACGTAGAGTAGGCCCTTGCTGCGTAGGTATGGCGTTGAGCATCTGGCGCATAGACGCCGGATACCGCTCCCAGTCAGTACGCGCCCGTACTAACGCGGATATCTCACCTGCGTTGGACGATTTTATGGACGGGGACGCTTTACCCACGGGAAGTTACCCACGAGTACGGGTCCTCCCCCGGGGCTTGGTCGTTCTCCCCGGCCACAGATTCGCTACCCTTGAGGAAAGCGTTAACTTTAAGCGCCTTTTTAATCGCTTCGTTATAACCCTGCACGCGGGCTACTTCCTTAGAATTAGATTGCGTCACGTACTCTACGCTCTCTTTGGCCACCTTATGGCTTAGGACCGCTACGAACATGGGGTCGTACACGTCTTCACTAACTCTGAGTATAAACTTGACCGTTAGCTCTTCGTACGCACTGTACAGGTACCGCCCCCTACGTTCCCAGTCTTGGCCCTTCTCCCTTATAGGGCGTATGGCATCGTTAGGCATCTGGTACCTGTTGGGCTTAGCCGAACCCGCCCCGGTTACTGGGTCCCCGGTGAGGGTAAGCTGTACGTACTCCATGGCGAAATGCCAGCGGTTAGCCGCTAGCTCCTCGTCCCTCCACTGAGAGTAGTTGTCCGCCATGTAACGCTCTAGGTTTGTCTTGGGGGGGGCTATTGTAGAAACGCGTGAGGCCCCCAACTTCGACAGGCCAAAGTTTATAATCTTGACTGCCGTAGTCATAACGGGGGCCTCTTAGTCCAGTTGTGAAATGTAGGTTTTACTCGTAGGCGTACGCTATGTACCCCTCCAACACTGCGGCATCCGGGATAGTCGCATCGTTAACCTGGGCTGTAACTGTAATGCCCCGGCGCGAATACAGGTCTATCTTAATGGCCGTGTCCAACGCAGCCCCGGTAATGGCGCTAGACGCGTCAATGTCCGCCACGAATGCGTCCGGGTCGGCGGCAATCAAAGCCCCGTCTACCGAGTTCTCATAAGCTAAATGCCCAAAGTCCAAGGTACGTGCGGCGCCTAAAGCGGAGATACTGTACCGGGACAGCCCGGGCAGAACCCGCACATTACCCGGAGGTAGCTTACACAGGTTCCAGCTAGAGGTGGCGTCCCCTACGCCGTCCTGGGTGGCCTTGAAATACTGTAATCGGAACTTGCCGTGGTCGGACCTTACGTCTTGACGCTCTAGGTCTAGCTGCGCGCTATTTTGCACTGTTACTGCCATGATCGGGTACCCCTTCCTGTACTGGGTTCAGTGTATGTGATTACCGGGGTTTAAACGGCCCGGTCTGTTTGCGCCGCAAATACTTTATTCTCTTCCAGGCGGGTAGCACCCGCGGTGAAAGTGGCATGTATCTGCGGGATGTTATTTTTATCAGCACGGTTATTGATAGTGATGGTCAGCCCCGCCCAGTCGCCAAAGTGCATACCGTCAGGCACCCACACCGGAAGGTCCCGGATAAGGCCCGCGCCGCCAGCCACGGAGGGTATACTCTGCCCCTCGGTGCCGTCGCCTAGGTCCTCGTAGGGTATCATGGTGAAGCCCATAAACTTACTGACTTCTCCGTCCACCAAAGTCTTAACCGCGTTGTAGTCGTTGCTACCTACCTGGGTCTCCCCTAGTAGGTCGTCTACCTCGTCGGCAGTAACCGCAATGTACGGAGATACTAACCGTAAATCGACATGCTTTTTCTTAATCAACTTACGTAAAGACCGCAGTTTAGCGAAGGTCAAACCAACACTACCGTGGGCCACGATGTTACCCGCTGGAAACGATGTGTTAGTAGCCCCCTGTACGCCCGTCTTAGCCGTAGCAAAAAACTTGCTCATAGCTATCTGGTCCCGCTTACGTGCGGCTGCTTCTTGCATACGCATGACGTAAGGGTTAGTCGGGTCGTCCAGCATTTTTAACAGGTCTAGCCTGTCAACCAGGATAGCGCAGTCATACTCTGCGCCCACGATCCACCGTTGGGTGTGCTCCGCATGGGTGAGCTTGGTATCCGAGTAGGGCGTGTTACGCTCGGTAAACTCCACAGGGCCGATGAACTTAACGACTTGCGCCTTATCCCCTAGGTAAGCCCCTGCGGTCATAAGCGGGGCTATAAGGCCCCCCATCTTAGTTAGTGCTGCCTGCACATTCGCAGTAAACAACACCACGTGGTGTTCAGGTACGGTGTAGGTGGCGGCGGTTTCGGCCATGTGGTTAACTCCCTGTAGGTATTGTCGATTACAAAACTGCTCTGTATACACAGGCCACGTACACGTGTGCTCCTCCCGCTTACGCCTAATATCACACTAGCGGGGGTCCCTGTCAAGAACTTTTATTTAGCCTCTCGCTAACTGGCTCTTACGGGCATACAGCGCCGACATCTTATCTACGGCGGCCTTATGCCCGGGGTCGTTGGCGGTATGGTACTGCGTCTTAAACGCTGGGTCTGCATTCAGCCTAGCTATCTCGGCCTCTACTTGCCCCGCGTCCAAGGCACCCCCCTGAGCCAGTACCCCGTTATTTGCGGCCAATAGCGTACCCTCTTTGGACGCGCTACCTATAGCCCCTAACATCTCCAGTAAAGGCGCGGTACCCATATGGGCCTCGACACCAGCTATAATATCGTTAGACAAACCCGCCGCCTGCACCACGCGACTACCCGCGTCGATAAACGCTTGGTAGCCCTCACCCTTAGACGCCCGAAACGTAGCTATCGCTTTATCGTTACCCTCGCGCCAAACATCAGCGGCGGCGACGTTCTGAGCCGCTGCAAACTCGTTCCAGTCGTCCATAGCGGTCTGAGCCTCCACAGGGTTTAGACCCACTTTATGGAACAGATTACGCCCAAAGGCTAGTAGCCCCTCATCCACTACTACTCCCTCGGCCATCTCAAACTTGTAGTCGGCCGCCGTAGCAGGACGGCCCTTGCTGTCGTAAAAAGTGTTCATCTGCTCCGGCGTGGCGTCCGCGCCGGGAAACCCTAGCATACCTGTACCTTGGGCTGGTGCTCCCGCTGCTGGTGGTGCTCCCGCTGCTGGTGGTGCTCCCGCTGCTGGTGGTGCTCCCGCTGCTGGTGGTGCTCCCGCTGCTGGTGGTGCTCCCGCTGCTGGTGGTGCTCCCGCTGCTGGCGGTGCTCCCGCTGCTGGTTCTTCGGCCATGGTGTGTTAGCTCCCTTCAGTTAGTTGTCCGGGGTACATGCGCCCCTCGTATTTCCGCACTATGTCGTCTTCTCTCATACCCACCAAATCGTACACAAGCTGGTATACTTCTCGGCGTCCCTCTAGCAGCGCATGTACCCGGGCGTCCTTATCGAACGTGCTGGTATCTGCTCTGCAAAAACGTGCTAGAAACACACGTATACGCCCCGCGTCGTCCGGTAGGGGTTGCCCCTCCCCGAAAACGCGCTTAAACGCAGCGCTTAGGCTACGGTACTCTCTCTCAGCCACCTGATGAGCCTCGCGGAGGTTAATACCCTCCGCAGACTCCGGTGCTTCGGCCTCATCAAACCCTAAGGGGTCGTCGTCCCCGGATACAAAATCGTCCACTTCGTCTAGCCTCCCTGCGCTACTTTCGCGGCCTCTAAGGCCAATGGGGCCACCTGTAATGCCTGCGTGGCTTGTTGCTGCTCGGCCCTGGCGGCACGTACAGCCGCTACCCCCTTGGCGCTACGCATCCATCGGGTAGGGGTTGCCTGCCTATCCGCAATCTCTGGTATAGCCACGTCAAGGTCGAAGTGGTCTAGTAAACTCGGGTCGCCCTGTACCTGGGCAGCGTTAGCCGCTACCTCAAACGTACGGACAAACCCGCTTATCTCGTCTGAGAACTGGGCTTTAGCTAGAGGACTTGTGTATGTTATGTCGTACTCCCCCGCGGCCTCTATTAACTCCGGCGGTATCTCCGGCAATACCCCAAGCTCCGATAAAACATCTATCTCCCGCGCTATGTTCGGCCCTAGGTACTCGGTCTGTAGGCGCCCCATGGTCGGGGCCAGTAACGCGGACTTTTCAGCGGCACGGGATATCACCTCGGTAGCCGTCATCTCGGGGCTATCCTGTAGTATCTGAAATAGCGTTACGAAAAAGCTATCCTCTATGTCTCGGCGCTCGTCGGCTAGTATACCTTCCGCTACGCGAAAGTCGCCGCTAGGTAGCGCGTGTATCAACCTGTTACCCGTAGCGTCTACGCCCCCGTAGTTCACACTCCCCGGGTTTAGGTTTACTTGTCCGTTCATCACCCCATCGTCGGGGGCTAGTAGCACTTGATCCGCCGCACGCTGCCCCATCTTGAGATAAGACTTCTTAGCCGCACTAGCTGTACCCAGTGCTGACAAGGCATTCATGGCGGGGCTAAACCCGTACGGGTCCCCGGGGTATGTTCCTGTGCGTGGGGTTAGGTACGGAAACGATAAATACCCTTCGTCTTCTATCACGAAAGACTTATCCTCTACCGCTAGGTACGCGCCCTCTACAGGAAACCTACGATTATCGAATGCCTCGGGGTCGTAATCCTTAGCACTCTTAGTGCCCACTACGTGTACAAACTCAAAGGTGGTTTTCTCGGACGGCCTAGGCTTTTTAAGTTCGGCCTCTACACTACGGGGTACGTTGGCCCCCTCGCCAAACTTAGACTTAAACTGCCTAGCATTTAGCCAGAACCTACGAAACACCATAGTTACCGAGTCGGAGTCATCTACCAACATGAATATGTCGCGCATGGGGCACGCCTTGTACAGTATACCTCCCGTACTATCTGTAGGCGACGGGTTACGTACGCCTACGAACTTAGGCCCCGTGCCGTACACTCCCAGGCTAGAATATACCTCTGTACTCGCTTGCTCGAAACGAGCTTTAGGCTCATACCTGCGCCTGAAAAGCATAGCGGTAAGGCTGTCGAAAAACATCTGTACCGGGCGTAGCTTGTTTAGGGCTGGGTTGCTTACAGACAACGTATGCCACGCTTGCGACCTGGGAGTAGCCATGCGCTGTAGTACCGCTGCGTACTTAGGTAGGGACCGTATACCTGTGGTGTCGTACGCTATACGTCGCGCGCCTCCGGTAGACTCCCCCTGCACATTGTTAGCACTACCCCCAGCCCACGGGCCATGGTGCCTGGGTAAGCAGTGGGCCGCGGCTAATTTCCAGTCTGGCTCCCTGGGGGCGCGTAGGGTCTTAGCTTCCTCGTACATATCGGCTATTGCGTTGGCGCCTTCCATGCTATACACCCCCCACGTTACCGAGCATTGCTACCGCCCTGGAAATGCTACCGCCGCCCTCGGGTACGCCCTCCGAGCCTGTAAGTAGCGTACCTGCTCTCCCTCGGCGCTGGGCAAATTGCCTACGCTGCCTATCTGCTAAAGCCGCAGTCTGCGCAGACGACCTCCGCGGGGGTGGGGGTGGGGCTTCTATAGGCGTGGGTCCCG
>JAGLOJ010000101.1 GCA_023139045.1 Candidatus Sabulitectum sp. | reverse complement strand
AGAGCTTTTATGGGCAAAGGGCAGTCCAAGCTGGGTAAATATTACTCCTGTTTGAGCCGCAACAGCGAGAGCTGTCCATATCACAAGTCCACTGAGATCTCCCGCTGGTACTATTGAATCAAGAACCTTCTTGCTTATCAGCGGTACAATCAGGAGAGTAGCAATTCTTGCCAGGTACACAAGGTAGAAGAGTATATTTTTCCCAAGGTTTGCCCGATAAAATTCCTTATAAATTCCCGCAACACTGTTCATCTTTCTCCTGCCATAACATTTCTGAACTGCCTCTGCCGGCAGCATTCGAGGTATCCAAGAGCTTCTTTTCTCACAAGGTCTTCCTTCTTGAAATCAGCGACTTTGCAACTTGCTTATTATCATGCACTTGCGCGATTTGTCAATCGTTGACAGCACCGTCGGGACTCCCTATACTGTAAAGAGGGCGAACTCTCTTTCGAGATTGGAAAATCCTCTTGCCGGAAGGGAATTACTAATCGGGAGGGTGCGACGAATCAGGTATCCCCAGCCACTGAGGATCTGGTCGGGTAGAATCCGATTTTTCATGACAGTGCTTTAACATTCTCACCGTTCTTGACTTATACAGCGAACGCTCAAGCGCTCATTGGTAATGACCTTGAAATTAGCCGGTAGCCGGCAGGGTGCAGACTCAGTCGAGCGGAGGGCGCCGGTAAACATTCTTCAGAAAGACTCTCTGTAGTTCTGTCAAGGCATCTTCGAGTCATTAATAGAAACACCTTTGTCTCTTCCAGGTGTGATTAGGGCGAAAAAGAACTCTGCTAATTTTGCGTTGAATTATGAATATTGATATGCCAGAGGATATATGCTATGGAAAAACGAAAATTCATAAACCTCGCTGGCATCGCATCAGGATCCGGTTTTGCGTTCTGACTGCGGTTGGTATGCTTTCGAAAGGGGATGCGATATGACAACGGACAGTGAAATTAGCCCGGATTGATGATCGCCAGCTATAACAGTGGTATCTTATGATTACTTCGCTACTTGGATCATTGGCCAGCCAGCGGGGGTGTTCAATCAGGTATTTCTTAGCAGGCTTCTTCAACATTCCTGCTCCAAGCTAAGAGCGGAATAACAATGTCGGAACGCCTGCAGCCGGTCATTGGCTTCATCGATGATGTTTGACAATACAGAGGAATGGTCATGATGGGGTCAGTTGCTGTTGAATGTTTCGTTCAGCTTTCTCTTTAGAGAATCGGGAGAAAATGGTTTCTGAAGAAATCCGTTAGGACCTCTGTCGGGAAACAAACTGGATAGTTTCTCTTTGCTGTACCCGCTTACCACAAGAACAGGGAAAATCATTCCCTTGTTCCGTAATCGTTTGAACACATCAGCACCATTGAGACCCGGCATGGTCAAATCCAGCATCATTAAATCGGGAATCTCTCCTTTTTCAAGAACCGCCAGCGCTTCAGCTCCGCCAGGCACTGCTGTGGCCTCAAAGCCTATGGAAGAGAGAATCGCAAGAATTGTTTCACGAACGATTTTTTCATCATCCACCACAAGAATTCTCTTCCCAGGATGGTTCATTACGGGCTGCCTGCAGATAAATACTGAATTCGGTACCGGTTCCCGGCTCGGATTGAACCTCAATTGCCCCAGAGTGGCCTCGAATGATACCGAGTACTGCTGCAAGACCAAGACCCCTGCCTGTTTTCTTGGTTGAGAAAAAGGGATCAAATATTCTGGTAAGGGTTTCCGGATCAATGCCGGCACCAGTATCTCTCACTTTCAAAAGCAGATAATCACCATCGTCGGGAGATTCCTCAAGCAGGTTGTCCCTGAAATGCTCCCTCTTCCTGAAAACATAATCAGTGGAAATCTCTACCTCCCCGGAGCCATCAATTGCTTCTGCTCCGTTAAGAACCAGATTCATTATTACCTGACGCATCTGTGATCTGTCTCCAATTACCGGAGGAACCCTGTTGAACAGGTCCATAAGAAGCTCAACATCCTTGGGGAGGCTTGTTTCCAGGAGAACTTATATGTCTCCGACAACATGATTGATATTAATAGGTTCATGACTGATAGGTTTAACTCCGGCATAGTCCAGCATCTAAGTGCATAGATCAGCAGATCTCTCTGCAGCAAATTTTATCCGTTCGGCCTTGGAGTGGTCGGAAGATCCATGATCAAGGCTGTTACAAAGCATGGCTGAGTTGCCAAGAATTCCTTGAAGAAGGTTGTTAAAATCATGAGCGATTCCTCCTGCCAGAGTGCCAAGAGCCTCAAGCTTCTGCGTTTTTCTCATCTGTGCCTCAATAAGACTTCTCTGATTCTCTGCATTGCGCTGGCTGGTTAAATCAACCTGTATAATAAATGTTTCATTCTCTTTAAAGGGAACAAGCGACACAAGAACACTCTTCAAAGACCCGTCCATTGCCCTCATGTTAACTTCAAACTCGCTATCTTTTCTTCTGTCCTGGATATACGCAGAAAACCATTCTCTGAGATGATCGGGAATAATCAGTTGAGAAAGTTCTCTCCCGCAGGCCTCCCGGGCTCTGTAACCGTAAAGATCGGTGCATGTGTCATTCCAGAACGTCACAATGCCCCGGGAATCAACTGCGAGCACTCCGATATTTGTCATGTTATTAACAAGGCCTCTGAACCTTTCCTGGTTCAATAGAAGAGAGGTGTTTTTCTGCCCAAGAAGATGGGCTTCCTTTTCTACACGAACAAGTTCCTTTTTAGTTCGGGCAGTTTCCGTCAGGGCATAGATCACGCTCTCCATGGCAGTTGATTTCACAGCATCAAGCTTCCTCTCCTCTTCAATGGCCAATTGAAGTTGAGTGAAGGCATCTTTGTCGTTCCCCTTTTCAGAGAGAATCCTGGCGTAAATTGAATTTAATCTGAGGAGGGTCTAATTCCCCGCCCCTTGCGGCGGTCGGAGTTGTCATTCGCAGAGAACTCTTTCAAGAATAACATCCGCCTGCTTTGCCGCTGCCACATTCACTCTGGGAGAAACAGGGGGGTTGCTGATTACATCGGAATTCAGATCTCCAACCACTACAAGATTTCTGCCTATTTTGAATGTTTTGATCTGGTCACTCTCTCCATAGCCGCCCAGCCCTGATCCCGCAACAACGAATTTCCCAGTTTTAAGAATGCTGCCTACAAGCATTGTTTTCTGATCCACCCGGTCGAATGCCTCTGCCACAATCTCACAGGAGGAGAATATCTCCGTCGCATTGGAACAGGTTACTTTCCCGTTGTAGGTTTTCACCTCTATGTCAGGATTTATCCGCTTCAGATTTACTTCAAGAGCTTCCACCTTGGCCATTCCCACCTGGTCAAGAAAAAAGAACTGCCGATTCAGGTTGGATGGTGATACCACATCGAAATCCGCAATTACAAGCTTTCTGAAACCAGCTCTTACAAGGTTGAATGCGCAGTTGGAACCCAGTCCGCCTGCCCCGGCTATTCCAATTCTGATGTTCCGTATCTTTTCGTAACTCTCCCTGCCGTACTGCTTAAGCAGTTTTTCTTCAAACATGTTCATTTTGAGGTATTGATCCAGTCTTTCAAGACCGGCTGGAAGCCACTTTCACGAAGCATGGCTTTTACTTCGTCAACACTCCTGTCATCCGAGATGCCGAATTGAACGGTTTCTGATGCTTCCCCAGTGGCGGTGTGTCCACCGACCGCTGTGGTGGTATCAGCGGACATTTTTGTCACTCCCAGATGAACAAGATTATTCCTCAGGAGGGAATCCTCCCTGGTGGAAAGAGTTATCCCTACTCTGGGAAGATAAATTCTCAGAGCAAGTATTGCGTGAACAAGATCTCTGTCGGAAACTTCACAGAGTGGTTTGAAATCTCCACCAAAGGGCTTCATTCGCGGAACAGAAATGCTCATCTCCACTTCCGGATACCTGTCCTGAAGGTATTTCGCATGCAGTCCTGTAAAAAACATCTCTTCCCTCCACTCCGCCAGCCCCAGTAGAGCTCCGATGTTCAGCGTACGGATCCCCTGTTCAGCTGCCCTTTCGGGTGCATTCAACCGGAACAGATAATCCCTTTTGGGTCCTGCCGGGTGAAGATCGCTGTAGATATGTTGATCGTATACTTCCTGATAGAGAGTCAGCCCGTCTACTCCAGCATTGATCAGTGTTCTATAGCCTTCATCTGTCAGGGGATACACCTCAATTGCAATTGAGCAGAAGTACTTGTTAAGCACTTTGACGCAATCTTCAAGGTACGATACGGGTGAGTGTTTTTCCGACTCTCCCGTGAGAATGAGTATATGTTTCAGGCCGGTTGAGGATATGTACTGCGCTTCTTTCTCTACTTCTTCGAGGGACAGCTTGCTTCTTTTCACCTTGACTCCCGATCTGAATCCACAGTAGACACATTCATTTTCGCAGTAATTCGAGAGGTACATCGGAGTGTAAAGCTGGATAGTTCTTCCGAAATTCCTGAGAGTTATCTCCCTTGCTGTTCTGGCCATTTCCTCAAGATTTTCATCGGTTTTGGGAGACAGAAGCATGCGGAGTCTGTTGGCGTCAGGATCCGATTCAGGCAGGTTCTTACAGTACTCAAGAAAGCTCATTCTGTCAGTCTCTTCCCGAGTTCCTGAGAAAACCAGTCAGGGGAGAAGATGCTCTTGCTGTGAATTCTCTGGCTGGCTTACCGCTTAGATAGGCCAGTCTGCCGGCTTCAATGGCCTGAGCAAATGCTCTGGCCATTCCAACAGGATCCCCTGCCGTTGATATTGCAGTATTTGCAAGAACAGCTGAACACCCCATTTCCATGCATTCTGCTGCTTCGGAAGGTCTTCCAATACCTGCATCCACTATGACGGGAATCTTTATTTCCTGCACGATTATCCGTACAATTTCCTTTGTTCGGAAGCCCCTGTTGCTGCCTATTGGTGCTCCCAGAGGCATGACTGCTGCTGCTCCGGCATCCTCAAGCTTTCTTGCTGCCACCAGATCAGGATTCATGTAGGGAAAAACCTTGAAACCCTCAGCAGAAAGGATTTCTGTTGCTTTCAGAGTCTCTGCATTGTCCGGCAGAAGGTACTTGTTATCGGGTATTACCTCAATCTTGATCCAGTCTCCGCAACCGGCAGCCCGGGCAAGACGAGCGATTCTCACAGCCTCTTCCGCATTCCTGGCGCCCGAAGTATTTGCCATAAGAGTGCATTCTTCAGGAATGTAATTAAGGATGTTTTCCTCTTTTGAGCCTGAATCTATCCTCCGCAGAGCTACTGTTACTACTTCCGCGCCCGATGCCCTGATTACATCCCCGACAAGACTCTTCTCGGAAAATTTCCCGGTACCGAGGAAGAACCTGCTTGTTAGCTCTTTTCCCCCTGCATTAAATATGTCTTTCAAACTAGCCACCCCCTACAAAACTCACCAGTTCGACCGAATCTCCCACCGATAGTACAGTCTCATCCCAGTTTTCTCTCTCAATGATCCTGCGGTTAACCTCAATCACAACCGCTTCCGGGTTCAGCCCTCTTTCTGTCACCAGTTCTGCTGCAGTGATTCTGTCTCTCACTTCCTCAGGACTTCCATTTATCCTGACTATCATTGCTGCTGCTTTCTGTATCTATCCATGACTGTTTTTATGGCTTTTACCTGGGATGCAATATCCTCTGCCTGCACAATGGATCGAATCATTGCCAGATTTTTGGCACCCTGCTCAAGAAGTGTTTCCATGTTGCCTGTGTGTATACCACCGATGAGTACTACAGGTTTGTCTGCCACCCGCAGCAATTCTTTCACTTTTCCTGTACCAACATGGTAGTTTTTGGTTTTTGTAGGAAACACAGGCCCATACGCTATGTAGTCCGCATCTCCCGTATTCGCCCTGCTGAATTCTTCCGGGGAATGGGTTGATACTCCAATGATTTTGTTGTGCCCCAGGATGTTTCGTACTTCACCGTGCTGGTATTTCTTAATATCTTCCTGTCCGAGATGTACACCGTCGGCTCCCACTTCGGATGCGAGAAAGGGGTCATCGTTCACAATGAATACTACACCTGCCTTCCTGCATATATCTGACAGTTCAGTACCCAGCTCGAGAAGTTCGGTTCTTTCCATGCCCTTTTCCCGCATCTGGAGAATGTCCACTCCTCCGGATATGGCGGATTCCACCACCTCAAGAGTTGTTTTCCCCGGATAGTACTCCCTGCTTGTAACAAGGTACAGACTGTGTTCTCTTATTGTTCTCATAAAAGTAAGATCTCTTTTCAGGATGCAGCAATGCACTGCTTTTCTTTAGCAAAAAGATTGGTACAAGGGTAATTCTGCCTATGCAGCAAAAATACAGATGACCTGTACCACTGTCAAAGGAAAACTCGGATTTCCTCCTGAGCAGTGCTGCCGGGGCAGGCATGTAAGAAAAGCCCAGGATGGGCAGTGTCAGGATAGATCCATCAAGACGTCCCAGTACTCGATCGGCTTTTAAAAGCTGCTCCTGCAGCTTACCTTCAACTTGAATTGGAGGCTTCGGCGGTAGTCGCTCAGGATAAAACACGCTATACCCACTGGATTTATTAATATATCTTCCGGCTCTATTCTCCACGAATCCTCTCCTTGGACTACCTTCGTATTTCTTGAGGCTTTAACAATACTTCTGGACTCAGGCTCTAATGAAACCTCCAACCGCCCCAAGGGGCGGGGAATTAAACCCTCCTCAGATTAAAGGCTACCCTTAGTATGCAGAAAAGAGACGGCCATTAGGAAAGGATACCTTAAGGACTCTTAGATGGATTGGAACAGCCCCCACCTCTGGTGTGAGCCTGGAACCAGCCTGTTTTGATATTCTGTAGCACGCCCGACTTCGGCTCACTCGAACAAGAAGAGGTACAATATTAACTATAAGAGCGCCGTCCGCCCAGACCTACAGGGCGTGGATCCTATTTCAAGGGTATATCGCACCCAATCATCCATGCGAAAGAACTTCAAGATGAGCTGGTTCGTGACAATCTGACAAGGAAACTGCTTGCCAGTAGACATGGGATCTCTTCTGATAGAGTAGGTTGTGCCTGTTAAACTTCCCGAGGAAAACCAGAAACATATTGAGGCTCTTGGTAATTATTGGGATAGGCAGGTAGTTACCGAAAGGGAACTGCGCGCCTTACGGAGAAGAGAACCAGAGGAAGTAACGCATTCATACATATGGCCTCAGTGCACAAGGTAGCTACCGACTTGAAGAAACGTCTATTGACATTCATTGATATGTCATATATTATCATACATTAACGAGGTAAGTATGGGATATAACATGAAAGGTAGATAGTGCTCAAGAAAAAGCTAGAAGAGCTTGGTATTCGGCAGAAAGAACTCGCTTCTGCTGCCAATGTAGCATATGGTACCGTGAACCGAATATGTAATCACAAATACAAAGCTGGCCCTATCTTGCAAAACAGACTGAGAATCGCTTTAGAAAAACTTGCTGGACAAAAATTTGTACTTGAGAATTTGTTCAACTACTAGCGCTTCAAGCTGGGGGTTGATATGGTACATAACCATTTGTATGATATGAACCTGAACGAGGAGGGTTTTAGTTTGAAGAAAAGGAAGAAGCTATGATGTGGGTCGTCCGTACACTATTTGAGCTGTTCAGGCCAATAAAGGCGCACAACGAAGCTGCAATGACCAAGCGGCTTGTCATGAAGTTTGCCTCTGGTAATGTATGGCTGAAGCTCGGAAGGTATATGACAGAAGACCAACTTAATAGCCGCATCAAAGCAGCGAAGCGGATTCGTATTTAGCTTTTCGTCGACACCCATAAGGAGAGACTAGTGCTGCGTCTCATATATTT
>JAGLOJ010000100.1 GCA_023139045.1 Candidatus Sabulitectum sp. | reverse complement strand
AATAAATTCATGACAGAGTACTAGTTATGGAAACTGGATTGGGTTCTTGATCGAATCAATAGGCGGTTACGGAGCAGGTGGCTCAGTAAGCGTTCTCTGGAAATTGCATGGTATCACTGTAACTGCATACGGCGATTCTCTGGAACTGAATTCAAGCACTTGGACGGGAATTAAGTCATCTTGGAGATTGTGAACATCTTCGATAAACCAGCAGGTCCTTTATATCAACAGCAGAAGTTCCATATGCTACCCGGTAGTAGATGCTTTCGGAGCTTTTGGTGAAAGTTCGATAATTTCCTTTGGCACCCCGAACGGGATTCGAACTCACCTCCGGGATAACTTGTTGCAGGTAGGCTGACTAAAATTCACCGTCCAGCAAAGTTGCTGATGTTACCTCACCGCATTCCCCACAGGTAAACTGGAGGAAATCCCATATATCCAGAGAGATATACCACTCTACTTTTTTCCGTGATGGTCTTTTAATTGGCTTACCGCACTCCGGGCAATTCCATTTTCTGTTGGAGTTTCTTCTTAAATTCCTCAGATTTTCACGAAGAAGCTCAAGACAGGCGCTCTGCCCTCTTTCCTCTGCGATGTCAACAGAAGTTTTCTGTTCATAGTTTCTTTGATATGCCTTTGCCCCCGCGGTCAGAAGAACTTTGACAATTTCAACCTGATCATCAAGCTGAACAGAAAAATGAAGCGGAGAATTGCTGTTGGCATCTTCTGCGCCGGGGTCGGCACCGGCGGCGAGCAATAATTTCACATTCTCAACACGACCTGTCTGAACTGCTGAATGAAGAGGAGTTAACCCGGAAACGGTTGTAGAAGCCGGCTGAATCCCTGCCTGCAAAAGTGATTTCAGCAGAGTGCTGTCTGTGAGTTCGGAAGCCAGATGAAGTGGAGTAATCCCGGTTGGATTCATTGATCTGTTCAAATCACCTCCCCTGGAGGTGATGTTTCTGAAAATCTGAGCAAGAGGTCTGTCATCGCCGGAAGACTCTGCTGCCCTCTTTACGAGAGAGATAATCAGATGTCTTCCCTCGATTGAGTTTTTTCCCGACAGGTCGCACCTGCCCGAAGAAAGAGCTACCAGTTTGTCCCAATCCACATTGCTGTTGGACAGCTCATTCTGCATTTTCTTAAGATTGCTGGAGAACAGTGCCATAGCCCCTCCCAAATAGGTCATAATCAGTCCGGTTTACCCAAAGAGCGATTATGCTAATTTTCAGAGGTAACCGAAAGCCTGTATTGAAATATCCAAGTCCCGCGTAATCTCAGGTATTACCTTTTCCGCTTCTTCCAGGCCTATGTCGCTTATCTCTTCAACAAGGTGAAATTCAGCTCCGGTGTACTGGCTGAGATCCGGCTGAATGAGGTAGTCCGGCGCCCACTCCCTGAGGTTTGCATTTACGAGAGCTCTCTGCGAGATAAGAACCGCGGCAAAAGCAGTTTCAGGAACCTTTGGATTTCTTAATCTGTGAATAAGTGGAATGTCCGATACCACCTCCACAACTTCCTCGGGGAGATGCAACCGGTGTGCTACTCTTTTTATTCTTTCCTGTTCCTGTGAAAATGTTTCAATGACAGGTACAAACCCGAGAAGATTCACGGCAATTACCACATCGGCACCCATTTCTCTGCACTGTCTCACTGGCAGGGGATTAACGACTCCTCCATCAACGTAAGTGGATTCCCCTATCTGCCACGGGGAAAGGATCACTGGAACGGAAACACTGGCTCTGAGCACATCGGAAAGCTGCCCTGAATTGAAAGTGACTTCCTCGCCTGTATCAAGCATAACTGCATTGGCGCAAAACGACCTTGTAAGACTCTCCAGCCTGTACCCCTTGAACCAGCTTTCCAGAACACTGTAGAGCTTACGTCCCTGCAGAAAACCTGTAATCATGGGTAACTCCGGATCCAACATATCTCTGACGCCGGCCTTATCAAGTTTTCGCAGAACATTGTAGCAGTCTATATGCTGATATGTAGCCCACAAAGCACCAACCACTGCCCCCATACTGGTGCCGGCAATGCAGTGAATGGGTATTCCGCTCCTCTCCAGAGCGAACAGTGCTCCGAAATGAGCGTATCCTCTTGATCCCCCGCCGCCGAGAGCTACACCTATTTTTACCATTCTCCTGACCTGTGAGCCCACTTGACGCTGGTAACTCCCTTCAGCTTTCTTATTATCTCCACTGCTTCAAAATCTGTTTCTCTCTTCTTCGCCCTTAGAACAAGACTAAGTTCAATTCCGCTGTCAGAAATCCTGAATGTGGAGCTTTTCACATGCAGACCTCTTCTTTTCAGAATCTTCTGGCATTCCTTCTGAAAAGCCTCAAGGGGCCTGTTGCAAGATTCTACTGTGAGCATCCAGTAGCTGGCCACAGGCAGTTTTTCCTCGAGGCTATCCAGTACCAGAAGAACCAGAAGTGCTACAACAGAGGCAATTCCTGCCATGGTATAAAAAGCAAATCCGCAGAGAACTCCAACCATCGCAACAAACCAGATACAAGCAGCCGTAGTTAGTCCGCCGACTCCTTCACGATGCCGAACGATGGTTCCGGCACCCAGGAATCCAATACCTGTAATAATACCGGCGATAATTCGCCCGGTATCTATACTTAAACCTGGAAGAGATTCCTGGGCCTGGACACCTGCAATAACCGCAACTGCAGCGCCAATAGAAACCAGGATATGTGTTCGGAGCCCTGCCGGTCTCCCGTGTAGCTGCCTTTCCAGACCTACAATTCCACCCAGTACAACGGCTGCCAGCAGCCTTACCGACGAATCCGTAATTGTCATGTTAAATTCCCTCTTTCAATCTGCCGATAAGTGAGAATATCATCTCAATCAGAGCTTCCGGGTTGTGGGGTTTATGGAGGTAATCCGTAGAGGGTGCAATAATCAGATCTCTAACCCCCTGCGGTGCATCGAATCCACTGGTTATCACAACCGCCATCTCTGGTTTACTTGTCTGGCAGTATCTCACTATTCCCGGAGTTGGAACCCCCGGCATGTTGAGATCAAGAACTGCCGCATCAAAGCTGCCTTCCCTGAGCAATTCCATCACCCGGTTGCCGTCTTTGGCTCTTGTAACAACCATTCCACTGTTCTCAAGATACTCTGATACGGAACTCAACACAATATCCACATCATCAGCGACAAGAATGGAAAGACCCGGGGTATCCGAACTTCTGGAGGGCACGCTGCATCCATCTCCCCCAACTACTGTCGGTTCATATCCATCAAGAAGAAGGCACAGAATTGTCTCGCCTGAACCTCTTTCAAATACAATGCTTCCATCCAGTTTGTTCAGAGCTTTGTAACCATTGCCAATTGTAGCACCGTATTGCCTTTCCACATCAGAGACAGAGTAGTTACGGTTGGATAATATGTCTCTGAGAGCCACGGGCATGATAAAGCCATCAGAATACCTGATACAGACTTTGTCACCTGGGAAAAACGCTCCAACTGAATTACCGGATATTGGAATCTTCTCGGAAACATCAATCCGAATTCGACCCTCACCGTTCATTATTGCTGTAGAATTGAGAGCAAGACCGTAGAAGAACTCCCTGAGAAATTCACCATCAGCTTTTATCCATGCGCTGCAACTTCCGGTAACTTCAATCTCAACTCTTTCAGGAAGTATTTTCCTCAGGACTTCAGCAATAAGACCCATCTCCTGTAAAAGATCTCTGAGTTGTCTGTTTTTTCCACCAGTTACTGTAGTCTGAAGATCACTGCAGAGGGCTGCTATTTTCTCAGCGGAATCAAGAATAGAATTGAAGGGATTTCTGACACCGTAAGCACTCGATGTCTCGATTTCAACAGATGCAACACCGATAATTCCGGAAATGTGATTATTCATATCATGGATCAGGGATTTAACAAGATGCGTTTTTGCCCTGCTGCTCACACTATCCGGGACATCACCTGATACTGCTGGTTCAGAAATTTGTGGAAACTCACCTGTCAGAAGTGGAATGAAAAGAAACAATACGGAGACTACCTTTTCTTCCCTGTAAAAGGGGTGAACCTCCATGAGACAATCTTTCCTGGAGCTGTTCATTGACTGAATAGTGACACTTTTTCTGGAAGCTCGCCAGAACGATGAAGGATTCTTTTTTCTGACTTCGGCCGGCAAGACAGTTAAAGAGGTGAAAGGCAAGCCCTGGTGGTTCTTCCCAATCTCAAGAAGTTCAGTACAGGATGGACTTGCGGAAAGAATGATCCCTGCCGGAGAAGTGATAAGAAAGGCAACTTCGGATGAGTTCTGCATTCCAGCCAGGAGAACATCTTTGTCTTTAACACCGGAGACGGAAGCCGGTGCGAGAGAATTCATCATGAATGATCTTCGTGCGAGAGATTCGATAAGAAGAGAACCTGGCACCACTGTGATTATTATCATCGCTATCAATACTATTATCAGACCTGCAGCTATTTTCTCTAGATCTTTAATAGCCATATTCATGTATTCATGCGATTCCAGTACTACAATTTCACCATTCCTTGTTTTACCGACAGATGTTTCTATAATTGTGTTCTCAAAGCCTAGTGGAATGACCGAAAGCCCCCCTGTAAACTTTCTCTCCAGAAAATCTGTGTAATCAATCGAATCATGTATAATTTGAATCAATGAGTTGTTCATGGCTGCAGGATTCATGGAAGCAATCAGTCTGTGAGATTCACGGGAAATAGAACTACCCGTCTCTATCTCATACCTGTCAATATTATCTATAATAATACTCATTGCCTCATGATACATTGCAATTTCTCCTTGATGGTACCGATCAATGAGCGACTGAATAATCAGGTATTCTGCGCCAATAACTGCGAAAAATACAAAAAATGCAAGAATGAAAGGGGCATATAGCCTGGCTCTACCTGTGGATTTACTTTTTCCGATCAATGGACACCCCTCTGAATATGGCTGAATTCGCTTACATACAGCCTTAAAAGAATAACACCTTCTTTATTCATACACAATAGCCAATAGCGCTTGACAACTATGGACTGACATTTTATTATTGCAGAAGTGAGGGGTCACAAAAAGTAGAACAAACAGAAAAGGAGTAACCGCGTGAACTATGTTGAAGAAACCAGAAAGCAGCTGGAGATTTCCGGCCGCAGTCCGAAAACCGCGAATAGCTATGTTTCTCACCTTCGTCGTCTTGTAAACAATTTTGGAGAAAGAACAGGAGACCTTACAAAGAACGATCTTAGAGACTATCTTGAAGAACTGGTGAGTGAGGGCAAATCTCTTTCTTACATCAATCAGGCACAGAGTGCCATCAGATATCTTTACTCGCAGGTTCTCAAGAAAGACAATCCTCTTCCAGGCCCGGGTGTCATTGCAAAGAAGGTTCCTCTGCACGGTGTTTTCACCCGCGATGAAATTGCAGAAGTCTTCCAGCATGTTCATGATCTCAAGTACCGCCTGTCTCTCATGTTCATATACTCCAGCGGGCTCAGAGTGAGTGAAACTGCAATTCTCCGACGCGAACATGTTGATCTTGACAACAATATTATACATGTGTACAGCCCTGAAGGCGGATTCCTCAGAGATACAATACTTGCGAAAACCACGGGAAGAATCCTGGCTCAGTATCTCGACCTGAGAACCGATCCTTCACCCTTCGTTTTCCCTGGACGCGGAAGAACCAGTTTTGTTTCTGCCAGAACAATCCAGCGTGCCTTTACCGATGCTCTGGTTGAAGCTGGAATTGACAAGAAAGCAACTCTCGGCTGGCTCAGACACAGTTTTGCCGTACACCTTCTTGAAGACGGTGTTGACAGAAAGATGGTGCAGAAGCTTCTTGGAATCTCAACACCATCGATGATCACACCATATCTCAAGCTTGCCAAGAACCGTACACACCTCCGGGTTCTCAGCCCGCTTGACAGGTTCTAAGATTGAATTCTCAAGAAAGGGGAGGGCTTTACGGCCCTCCCCTTTTTCTATTCTACTTCGAACCCGTAGAGGTACTTAGAACCTATCCCTCTTTGTGTACTTCGTATGAAGCAGATGGTGGGACTTGGGCCCAAGCGGCTCATTGAGGTATTCCGCGTAAAGAAGCTGAATCTCAGGGTTCTCATGAGATTTTCTGAGAGGAAGACTCTCGTCCTCCGCGTAGATGGCACGCATTCTCTCCATTCTCTTTTCCATATCGGTAGGTATCGGCTGTCCACCGCCACCGAGGCAGCCGCCGGGGCAGGCCATAATCTCGATAAAGTGATACTCTGCTTCCCCTGCCTTCACAGCCTTCAGAAGCTTGTCAGCATTGGCAAGCCCATGTGCAACAGCAATTTTCAGAGTAGCACCTGCCAGAAACTCCCAGCCTTCCGCCATCTCGTCGGGCATAGGAATGGAAGCTTCCTTGATTCCCTCGAATCCACGCACGGGCATCACATTAAGCCCTTTGAAGGGGATTTCTTTGCCCGTGGCAACCTCGTAAGCAGTCCTCAGGGCAGCCTCCATAACGCCGCCTGTTGCTCCGAAGATGGCCGCAGCACCTGTAGAGTCACCCATGAACCTGTCGAATTTCTCAATGGGAAGATTGTCAAAATCGATGCCGGCTTCCCGGATCATTCTTGCAAGCTCACGGGTTGTGATGACATAATCCACATCCTTGAAGCCGCTGTCATTCATTTCGGGACGATCTTTCTCGAACTTCTTTGCTGTGCAGGGCATGACAGAAACACTTACAATCTTTGCAGGATCAAAACCTTCTTTGTCACAGAGGTAGGTTTTTGCAATCGCACCAAACATCTGCTGTGGACTCTTGCAGGTGGAAAGGTTCGGGAGATAATCATTATGCTTGTGCTCTATGAACTTGATCCAGCCGGGAGAACAGCTTGTGATCATGGGAAGTGCAACTTCCTTTTTCTCTACGAGTGCATCCTTGAGGCGGAAAAGAAGTTCATGCCCCTCCTCGATAATGGTGAGGTCTGCACTGAAATCAGTATCAAGAACTCTGTCAAATCCCAGTCTGCGCAGGGCAGCTGCCATTTTACCGGTATGGTGGTCGGTAGGGAGGCCAAGGGCTTCCTCAAGACCCACACGCACAGCGGGAGCTGTCTGAACAACAACGATCTTCCCGGGGTCTTCCAGTGCTGCCCAGACCGGAGCAGTCTCATCCTTCTCGTAGAGAGCACCGGTGGGGCAGCGGTTGATACACTGGCCGCACTGAGTACAGGCTACATCTCCAAGACCTTTGTCCTCGAAAGTACCGATATGAACTTCAGAACTGCGGCCAACGGATTTGATCACGGCAACACTCTGAAGTTCTTCACAGGTTCTAACGCAGCGTGTGCACATTATGCACTTGCTGCTGTCACGCATAATAGCAGGACTGACCTCTACAAAACTCTCCGGTTTCTCAACGGTCTGGAAACGGTTGAATCTGATGTTGTACCTTTCGGCCAGACTCTGAAGCTCACAGTTTCCGTTTCTCTCACACTCTGGACAGTTATTGTGGTGGTTGGCGAGAATGAGTTCAAGCAAAAGTTTTCTTGTTCTTCTGACCTTGGAACTGTCTGTTCTAACAACCATGTTGGGTGTTATGGGAGTAACACAGGCAGGAACAAGGGTGCGCCACCCTTCAACCTCAACCACACACACTCGGCAATTACCTGCTATGGAAAGATCAGGGTGGTGGCAAAGTGTAGGAATATCAAATCCAAGCTCCTTGCAGACGGTAAGAATTGTTGATCCCTCTTTTACATCATATTCTTTTCCGTTGATGTTGACTGTAACGCTATGCATTACTCATCACCTCCTTCGCAGTTGCACTCTCCACATTCACATTCGCCGGAGAGCTCCACGAAATTATTGATAATGTCGATGAAACAATTTGCAGATGTCTGTCCGAGACCGCACTTGCTTGAGAGCTTCATGGTCTCGGCAAGTTCGAAAAATGGAGTAAGGGATTCCACACAACAGATATCACCGTTTATGATGAGGTGAATTGCATCCATAAGGCGAAGGTTTCCCTCACGACATGGAGTGCATTGTCCGCATGATTCATGAACAAAGAATTCCATGAAGTTCGCAAGAACTTCAATCATATCCACGGAGTTATTGAAAACTATCACAGAACCTCCGGGAGGAAGATCCTTGAAAGAAAGTGCGCGATGTATCTCTGAAGCAGGAATGGTTGATCCGCTGGCACCGCCAACCTGGACAGCCTGCACATCTTTTGCCCCGGCAAGCTCAAGAAGATCTTTCAAGGGTGCACCCATAGGAATCTCGTAGACACCGGGCTTCTCAACATCACCTGAAATACTAAACAGCTTTGTTCCGGTGCAATCTCCTGCTCCGAGATCAGAATACCACCCGGATCCGTTAAGAATTATGTGGGGAACAGCACAGAAAGTCTCGACATTATTCACAATGGTGGGCTTGGCCAGATAGCCACTGTTGACAGGATAAGGAGGCTTGTTTCTCGGCTCACCCCTTTTCCCCTCAAGACTCTCAATAAGTGAAGTCTCTTCTCCGCAGACATAGGCACCGGCACCGGGACGAATTTCAACATCGAAGCTGAATCCACTGCCTTTGATATTCTCACCGAGAAGCCCCTTATTCATAAGATTCTTCCTGGCCTTCTCGATGGCGGGAATAAGGTAGGGGTATTCTGCTCGAAGGTATATGATACCATGAGATCCACCAATAGCGTATCCACCTATAGCCATACCCTCAATCAGTCTTTCCGAATATTTCTCCAGTAACAGTCTGTCTTTGAATGTTCCCGGTTCACCTTCATCCGCGTTACAGATCACATACTTCACATCAGATGATGACGCACCTGCAAGATTCCACTTTACACCTGTTGGGAATCCAGCTCCGCCACGACCTTTCATTCCGGAGTCACGAATTTCATAAACAACATCCGCGGGTGTCATTTCAAGGGCTTTTTCGAGCCCGGCACCGAATTCCGGCTGGTTTTCAGCAAGCAGCACTTTTTTTTCCATGATGCCACCTATTCCAGTCCGCGTACAATTTCGCACGCTTTTTCGGGTGTAAGTTTAACATGAGGCTCCCCATTCACCAGCATTGCCGGAGCCTGATCACAGAGACCTATACAGGGGGTGGTCTCGATTGTTAGACGGTAATCCTCTGTGGTTTCAAATGGTTCGATACCGAACTCCTCGATCAAGGCATCGAGAACCTCACCCTGACCAGCCATGGCACAACTGATAGTGCTGCAGAGCCTGACAATGTTCCTGCCGCGAGGCTCAGTGCTGAAAAAGCTGTAAAAAGTCACTACGCTGTATACTTCAGCAGCACTCACGCCTGTTGCATCAGCGATTGCCTCAATTGCCTCTGAAGGAACATAGCTGAGTTCGTTGTTAACCCTGGTAAGAATCTGCATGATCCTCTCCCGGCCGTTCCCAAACTCGCTGATACTATCAGCAACAATCTCCTGTGGATTACGTGCCACTACTTATCTCCCTTCGCAAGTACATCTTTGATCTTCTGGACAAGCGTGCTGGGAGAAACAGGTTTCTCTAGAAACTGATCCACCGGGAAAAAGTCTGGATGCTCCTCCGGCTTGAATGAATAACCGGTTGCCTGTGCTACAGAGGTGAGCATAATAATTGGAACATCACTGTGCAGTGTGCGCCGAATCCTTCTTGCTACCGCAAAACCCTCGTCGGTATTCTCCATCATAACATCAAGAACAACAACATCCGGCTTTTCTTCCTCGACTTTTTTCAGACCTTCGGCTCCGCTTGAAGCTGTAAGAACTTCAAAGCCGCTGGCGTCAAGAATGATGCTGTTGGCCTCGATGAAATCAGGATCATCATCGACAAGCAAAACCCTTATTTTGTCTGCCATAAATTCTGTCCTTTCATTGAGTTATCTTGTGGGTTAACCACGTATTTAGATAGCTGTTGAGATTGCTCTGGAACCCCAAAGAGACAACAAATACAAAGGTTTGTCAAGGGTAGTCTGCACTATGCTTTCATGTGCAACGAACGGTGCTGCAACATTTTTCAAGCTCCTTGTGAATTGCGTAACAGGCGGGTCGCCGATCCCGAACTCAATCATTCCGGATGATCAGCTTCAGATCTGAACTGTAACCATTTCCTGTTTTTCTCAGGTACGGTGGTAGCTGTAGCGGTTATCTTGTTTTTATATCAATCTCTAAATATCAGGAATATTGATTTTCTCAGCCTGAATGACCTGGGCTCCACCCGGTAACATAAGCTCATTACTGCTTTTACAATAAAATGTCAGCCCTTTGTGCGCAAATAGATACTTGTACCATTTAGTGTACAGGTAAACCTGCCGTAGTCGAGAAAGATAACTGTATCCGCGTACTTCATGCGAATATCAATAGTTCCCGAATAGTTACCGTCCATTATCCATTCAGGTCTTTCAGACAACTCGATAACCATGGGTATCCATTGATCTCGCGGTGTCTCTACCCAGCCGGAATTCCAGAAGTGTGAATCGAGATGGATAACAGGTAATCCGGTCTTTTCAGCAAGCTGCTTTGCAAAGGTCGTTTTGCCTGCTCCGCCGGATCCCAGAACAAGAATTCTTCTCATAATAAAACCGCCCCTTCTTTTTCAGGAAAGGACGGCATTATACAAACATTGTCAAGTATCGTGTATCAGTACCTGTAATGCTCCGGTTTGTAGGGTCCATCCACCGGCACACCAATGTAATCAGCCTGATCTTCAGTGAGTTTGGAAAGCTTCACTCCAAGTCTTCCAAGATGAAGTCTGGCAACCTCTTCATCGAGGATTTTGGGTAGCATATAAACACCAACGGCAGGTCTCTCCTCTGCAAGGGCAACCTGAGCAAGGCACTGGTTGGTGAAGCTGCTGCTCATTACGAAACTGGGATGACCTGTGGCACAGCCAAGATTCACAAGACGACCCTCGGCAAGCAGATAGACAGAATGTCCGTCGGGAAAGAGGAATCTGTGCACCTGAGGTTTGATCTCGATCTTCTGTACACCAGGCCATTTCTCAAGTTCTTCAACCTCTATCTCGTTATCGAAGTGACCGATATTGCATACGATGGCCTGATCTTTCATGCAGCTGATGTGGTCTGCGGTGATTACCCGGCAGTTGCCGGTTGTTGTTATGAAGATGTCCCCTTCAGTAAGAGCTTCTTCCATAGTGGTAACCTCGAAACCTTCCATGGCTGCCTGCAGAGCGCAGATTGGATCGATCTCAGTAACAAGCACCCTGGCTCCGAAACCGCGCATGGACTGGCAGCAACCCTTGCCAACGTCGCCGTAACCTGCCACAACAATTGTTTTCCCTGCAACCATAACATCGGTAGCTCTCTTAATACCGTCTGCAAGAGACTCTCTGCATCCGTAGAGATTATCGAATTTGCTTTTTGTCACAGAGTCATTCACGTTGTATGCCGGGAAAAGCAGTTTCCCGTCTTTCATCATCTGGTAAAGTCGGTGAACTCCTGTGGTTGTTTCTTCGCTTACACCTATCATCTCTTCAGCAACGCCCTGCCAGAACTCAGATGCTTCCTCAAGACCGTCAATGAGATTCTCGCGAAGTCGAACCATATCCTCAGGACCATCTCCCACCTCCGGAAGCCTGCCGGTTGTCTTGAATTCCTTCTCAAGCTCAACACCGAGATGGATCATCATTGTGGCATCTCCACCGTCATCAACAATGAGATTGGGACCTTTGCCTCCCGGGAATGTGAGAGCCTGTCTGGTGCACCACCAGTATTCCGCCAATGTCTCACCCTTCCAGGCAAATACGGGGTAACCACTCTGTGCAATTGCGGCAGCAGCGTGATCCTGAGTGCTGAATATGTTGCAGCTTGCCCATCTCACATCTGCCCCCATAGCCTTCAGAGACTCAATAAGAACAGCAGTTTGAATGGTCATATGGAGCGAACCCATAACCCGGAGACCTTCAAGAGGATTTTCATCCCCGTACTTTGTTCTAATAGAGACAAGACCCGGCATCTCGTGCTCTGCGATCTCAATCTCACGTCTTCCGTAATCGGCCAGAGACATATCCTTTATTTTGTAATCCATTTTTTTCCCCTTTCATTCCCGCAACTGCGAGAACCGTTTCCTTATTGAATTTTTCTTCAGCCACTATTGAAAGTCCGGATTCAGTCATAAATTCTCTTATTTTTTCTTTTGCGAAGCCGGGCCACAGATCTCCCTGTTCGACCTTGAACTCAGAATTTGAGTGCTCTGCAAGGTCAATAACGAGAAGGATGCCACCCGGTTTAAGAACCCTGGCAGCCTCCTGCACGGCCTGAGCAGGATTTCCCGAATGGTGAAGAAGCATATGCATGAACACAGCTCCGGCCATGGAGTCTCCGGCTGGAAGATGCTCTGCGTCTCCCAGCCTCAACTCTACACGGGTATTCAATTTTTCAGAGGTGACAAACTTCAATGCACTGCTGAGCATTTCCCTGGAATTGTCTACTGCCAGTACCCGGTCTGCGCTGGAAAGCAGAAACGGGATCATGCTGCCGTGACCGGTACCCACCTCCAGAAGAAGATCCATTCTACCAAGATGCCTTTTAATGAATGGAAGATACTGATCAGTATGGGGAAGATTTCTGCTGAGGTCTTTCCATCCCTCTTCGCCCACGGCATCGAAAAATTTCCTGGAGGAATCTCTTCGCATTGAGTGACAGTGAGCCAACCGATTCATGTCTTCCTGGAATCCTCCCAATTCAGGTCTGTTCTGAAAGGCAGTTCTCACCAACCCTTCAACCAGAGGATTACCCTTTCGACAGGAGTAAAATGCCCAGTTGGCACGACCGGAGCGTTGCACGACACCAGCATCCAACAACAGTTTTAGATGATGACTCACATTGGATTGCGAAAGACCAAGCACAGAGACAATCTCAGATACATTCAGCGGACCCATCTCAAGAAGAAGAGCTATGCGAAGCCTGTTTCTCTCTGCCAGTGCTCTGAATACTTTTTCCATTTCCATGATATGACTATATGAACAGGCGTTGATATAGTCAAGTGCCCCAATTGGCATTGGCTTCCACCTGAATTTTCTTTAGTTTAGTATGGGCAATGATATTCTGGGGGGCCATTTTGGACGGAATAAATCAGTCATTGAACGAGACTTCCGACTCTTCCGAGTTGAATACTAAAAGTACACCGGCGACCGTTATTCCGGGCGAGACAAGAAGAGTAGCGGTGTTGTCAATGAACATCAGAGGTTTTGAGAACCCCACTGTCATTGTTGAGGAAGATTCGCTGAAGAGAATAATGACACTTATTACAGATGAACTGTCCTCCTGTATAACGGCCTTCGGCGGAGAGCATACAAAAACAGATCAAAACAGAATTGTCGGAATGTTCGGGGCATCTCATGCGACAGAACGGTCCTGTCAGCGGGCGATTGATTGCGGCTTCAGAATGCTGAAAAGCATTGAAATGATCGGGAAAAGCATGGACAGTGAAAACCAACATCTCAATTTCTGCGGCTCTGCCGGTATTGCATGGGGTTCTGCTATTGTCACTCCAGACTCGGCCGGTGGAATCTCAGTGCATGGAGATTGTGTTGATCTGTCCAGCGCACTGGGCAAAGCTGCTCCACAGGGCAAAATTCTTGTTTCAAACAACGCTATGACATCCAGTGCAGGTTTTTTCACCTGGGAATCATTTGCAGACCACGAAAAATGGAAAACATGGATTCCCGTGAAGAAGAAGGACTCTCCTCCGGTTCACCCGCTTCTTTATGAGATTCCTCTTCTTGGTAGAGATAAGGAGATAGAGCACCTGACGGCTGCATTCAGCTCCTACCTCAGATGGTTCAACCATCCGGCAATGTTTATATCGGGAAAACCCGGTTCAGGAAAATCATGTCTTATTGAGCACTTTCTTTCGAAGATCCCCGGTGAAGACGCAAGAGTTATTCGTCTGAAAAACAAACTGTGGGATCAACCTCCCCTTGGAACCTGGCTGCCGCTTATGAAGAAAGGTACATTTGACCCTTACGGCAAAGTAATTGCGGAAATAAGGAGATTGCGCTCGGAGGAGAATCTTATTCTTGTAATTGAAGATCTTCACTGGGCAGACGCGGCATCTCTAAAACTGCTTGATCAGTTGAGCAGGACATTCACCGATGCCGGCATTTTTCTCATTGTAACTTCAAGAGACAATCCTCAGGGATATCTGCTGGAATCATCCGAAAAACTTGCAATTGAAGGGCTGGATGAAAAATCAATTATTAAACTTCTAAAGAGCATTCTTGGTGCACCAGAGGGGGCAGAAGACCAGAGGTTTGCTGATTTTCTTATGGAGAGCACCGGAGGCAACCCTCTGCTTCTCACCGAACTGGTAGTGCATGCTGTTGAGACAGGCATCATTGGAAGAAACCTTAACAATACCTGGTTTCTTGATGAAAAGCTGGATCATGTTGTGTCGGATACAGCCGAGTCCTTCCTGCAGGCCAGACTTTCCATTCTTAAACCCGATGAAAAATTTGCACTTCAGGTGGCGGCAGTTCTTGGAAACGGATTCCAGGAAAACCTTTTCAGTGAAGTCTTTTCCAGTCTGGGAAAGAAGTCAGCAAGACTTCTTCTCTCCCGACTTCTTAATATGGGATTCTTGACAACACACCAGGATGAAAGTTTTCACTTCTTGAATTCTCTCATAGCTGAGACCGTCTACAACACGATACTGAAGGGAAACAGGGAAATCATTCACCTGAAAGCAGCTGAAGTTCTCTCAGCTGATTTGAATCCTGAAGCGAAGAAAGCCTTATCTATCACTCTTTCAAGACACTGGATTGAATCCGAATCAGGGGAGGAAGCTGTGCCCTGGCTTTTAAGTGCCATGCAACAGTGTCTGGATGTGGCCGATGTTAACAGAGCAGAGAATCTTTCCCTGGAAATTCATAAAAGAATTTCAAATGACAGTGAGTATTCAATCAAGTCAGGGTATCTTGATATGCGCCTTCATATACTTATGGGGAAATTCCAGCTGGCCCTGGAGACAGCCGAAAAAATAAAAACCTCGTTTGAAGGCAGATTACTGGCAATTATTTTTCACAGCATGGCCAAGGCCAGGGAAAATCTTGGAATGCCTCTGAAGGATGTTCTGAAAGACTACATTCTCGGTGTGGAAACAGCAGAATTGGCCGGTGACAAAAACACTGCTGCCAATTGCCTGGGGGCTGCCGGAGCAGTACATCTTGCCCTCGGGAGAAGGAAGGAAGCTCTTTCCACTTTGAATCGGGCTCTCGAATATGAAGATTCTCTTGATACTATGGCCCAGGCAGTACTTCACGGTAACATGGGAATACTTATGCAGCGAACGGGCAGCCTGGCAGATGCCCTGTCACACTACTCGAAGGCGTACGAACTGGGCAAAAAGTGTGGAAACATGAATGTCGTGGCAAATTCTCTTGCATACATGGGTCATGTAGAAATTGACATGGGAAAAAAGGATGAAGGTATCAAGAAATACCGTGAGGCATTAGCCATTCACAGAATAGCAGGCAGCAGGAGAGGTGAATGCATTATCCTGGGCAATCTGGGAGGAGCACTTGCAAGATTCGGAGAAGCGCAGAATGCAATCGAAGCTCTGAAAAGAGCAATCCACATCGCAGAAGAAATAGGTCACACGCGTGGTGTAATGACCTTCCATGCAAACATCGGTCTGGCCTACAAGCTTACAGGGCAATACGACAAAGCTGAAAAACACATTCGAGAGTCGATGGAGATGATAGAAAGAACCGGAGACAAACGGGCTCTTGCAGTCTGCCACCTCAATCTTTCAGGAGTTCTTTCAAAATTGTGGAAAACACAGGAAGCCATAGATGAAGCAAGAAGATCTCTCAGGTTCGCCTGTTCAGTAAATGCTCTTACAACTCAGGCAAGGGCACTGGGCAACCTGGGATCACTCATGCTGAAAACCGACAGACCCCGGATAGCACTCAACTTTTTTAAAGAGGCATACAAACGGAGCTCTCTTGCTGAGGATCTCTCTTCCCTTGCAGGGCATCTCATCGGAGAAAGCAAGTGCCTCCTGGAGCTTGGCCTGCACGATGAAGCATTAGCGAAATTCGATGAAGTAATGAGTTTGAAGGGAAAATACAACATGGACTTTGAAGGGGATATTGAGTTGAAGGAACTTGAAGAATTATTGGGAATTCGCAATGAGTAGAGTGAAGCAGGTAATCATAACAAGCGGTATTCCAGGTGCTGGCAAGTCAACCTGGGTAAGAAAGAACACGAATCCGTATATGACAGAAATTTTCAGTGCGGACAGCTTCTTCTGCGACGACAATGGTCAGTACTGCTTCGATCCCGCAAAGTTGTCAGAGGCACACTCGTCATGCCTGAGGAACTTCACAACAAGGCTGCTGCACTTAAGCAGCTGTACAGAGGATTCCTGCAAGATAACACTGGTTGTAGACAACACCAATACATCTGCCTGGGAAATCGCTCCCTACTATTCCCTGGCTCAGGCATTCAATATCCCTGTAAATATCGTAAGAATAACTGCCAACCCTGAAACTGCTTTTCCACGAAATATTCACGGTGTACAGAAAGACAAAGTTGAAATGATGGCGCGGAGACTGGTTGGGAATTCACTGCTTCCATTCTGGAAAGTAGAAGAAGTGTCGGCGAGGGAATGAGTTTCCCCCGCCATAAGATATCAGTTAAATCGGGAAGGAAATCTCCGCCACGAGAACCTGTCCGCTCTCGCTGCAGTATTTGTAGATAACACCAGCGAATGTGTAATACGCTTCACCATTGATAATGATCTGTGTGTAATTGATTCCATTCACCACAATGGTGTCTGGCAAACTCGGGTCAGCATTTGCCAAACCGGTAAATCCTAGAATAACTCCGGCAATTAACAACACTCTGAGCAATCTGGGCATTGTATCTCCTTCCATACAGGTTAATGACCCCCCCCTGCCTGTATTATACTAAACATTTCACCCATATCAAATTCTGTCGTTTTCTAAAGGCTGATTACTGCCGAAAGATAGAATCTGGCGGAGCCCGGGCCTTTGTTTATGGGGAAACCGCTGCCGGCGTCAAAACGAAGCCCTCCGGTTGTTCCTCTTAACCCGAGACCTGCTGAAACCGGGTACTGCATTCCGTTGTCTGCTGTGTCCAGCACCCCAATGTCAGAGAATACGTATACCCGTGTTGCCGTTTCCCCTATTGATATCTCCGGTGACGCAATGCCCCATGCTCCTGCCCTCCATGAGTCTTTTACATAACCTCTGAGGGTGCCATAGCCTCCCAGACGGGTCACCATGGACGGCAACCAGTCTCCACTTATAATTCCTCCGGCTTTTGCAGTTAGTGATATGCCGAACATGCCTTTGAATTTCGTGTAGTTCATCTTCGTTTCAGCTCTGGTGAGGAGGTATGTAGAGTCCGGGCCTGCTGCGCTACCTGCTTCGGTAGTAAGGTTGCCGCTGAAACCCTCTCTTCCCTGCGTGGTGCTGCCTGTGAAATCTACTGCTATTCCCGCAGAGCCGTATCTGTAACTTTCTTCCGGTTGATTAACAGGCCAGCTTTGCCAGGTACCGCCACCGCCTGATACATCAATGTTTCCCAGGCCGAGTATTACCGAGTTTGACCATTCTCTGATCACACTGCCGCTGTCCGGCACCTGCTGCTCGATCTCCAGTTGAACCGAGAGGGGTGAACCCAGTATCCATGGCTCTCTGTACAGTCCTGCCGCGTCTACACCACCCCACTCCACCGCTGACGCTGCCAGTTCAAGCCTGCGGCCTGTACCGAAGATGCTTGTAAACACTATCTCGCCGCCGCCGGTAAAACCGCCGGAACTTGAGAAATCAAGATCACCTGAGAACCAGCCGACCGGGGCCTCTTTTATTGGAACCAGGAGAGTGATATTTCCACCCGATCCGAGAGCTACACTGACCGGCCCTACTGATTCAATAAATGGATACCTCCGGAGAGCTGTAAGCCATTCCTGTATTGGCTCCGGAGTGTAGAAGTCTCCCGGGCGGAGAGTCATTTCTCTCAGAAGGATTGTGCGGGTGGTTCGAACGGAATCGGGGAATCTGATTTCCTCCAGGCCGGCATGCCTGCCTGGAACTGTGTTAATTGTAAGTGTGTCTGCTGCTGAGAAGTACATGGCAATTGCAGCAAATGGATAGCCGGTCTGCAGGTACCAGTTTAGAGTTTCATCTCTGATGTATGCTATCTGCTCATCGGTAACTTCAATAGAATCGGGCAGTGGTGGGAACGGAGGAGCACCGGTGATCTTTATTGTGATCGTGGCCGATGAAAGCAGTGCCGTTATCAGTAGAGTGATCATCAGAAATTCACCGCACCCTCAAGACCACCGCGCTGGGTCCACTCACTGTCCGCCGGTTTTCTGCCCCAGTAGAAAAGGGTCACCCGGAACCATCTGTTTATGTTCCTTCCGACAGAAAGCCTTGGTTCAAGTGTCCATCCGCTCTGCCTGCCGTCAAAGAACCATGACGGTATTATCTCTTCTTCGGGCATGTACCAGGTGGTGAACCTGCCTGAAGCTGTCCAACCTCCACCGTTCATTGAAACGTGAGGCTCAAACCCCCAGTTGAAAGCATTGAGGTCACCCTCTCTTTCCTGCCTGTTCTCCACTGATACTTTGATACCGGTGTCCAGACCGAATCCTGTGATAACTACCGGGTCAACACTGCCGCCTGCTTCATCTGTCTCTCTGGTACCGTAGAGGGCTCTTCTGCGGAAAGCTGTCATGGCACTGATCTCTATTTCGAGCCATTCTTCATGCTTGAGAACGGGAATTACCTCAAACTTTCTAAAAGTCTCTCTGGTGTTGCCAACGCCACTGTAGTCTTCAATCTGATCAAAACCGGAAACCCTGACAGTCAGTCGGGAAAGGGTACTCTCCTCCCAGGTAAGATATGGTGCCAGTGAGGCATTCCAGCCTCCGGGAGAACTCACATCAAAAGCTCCTGCAAGGGTGTAGGTTTTAAGCCTGTCATCCGGATCGGAGGCAGAGAGCTTAAAGGTACCGTCCATTCCTGCGGAACCGGCAGAATCGGCCCATGCAAACCCTCCTTCAAGAGAAGACTCAAGAACTCTTGTTTCTCCCTGCCCCGGCATGCAGGTCTGTCTGTAGTCTCCTGAGGGGTCAGGATAGTACTCGCCTGTATCCGGATCGTAGCTGTATTCTCCGTTACCGCTGCCTACCCAGGTGTAAACAATGTCCATAAGCTTTGAAAAATATCCTCCGGCATTGTACTGACTGTAGATCCAGACCCCACCGGTTCTTCCAGAGTATCCTGCTTTCACAGCATCGGAGCTTGTAGAACCGCCACCTTCAAACCATCCGGTTGAGTGCTGTATACTGCCGTTTGCATTCCAGGACATGCCTGCACCACTAGTTTCAATTCCAAGCCGGAGAGTTCTGTCCGGGTGAGATATACCATCTCTTCTGTCAATTTCTCCGCCTGCCGTTGCGGTAGACTTCCAGCTGCCCGTTTCAGCAAAAACCCCGATATCAGAAATTATCAGTCCACCTGAGAGACTGTCTGACCAGCTCTCTCCTGTGTATGAAGAATTCATGAAAGGGGTTATAGTATTCAGTTGTACAGCTAGATCTGTGCCGATCACACCCCGTCTTCCACCTGTAAGGAGATCAGTGCCGGTTCTGGAAAGACCATCAATGGAGATTAAAGCCTGAAGCATCCCGTGAAATGGAGTGTACTCTACACCGGCAATGGTGGAAGTTCCTCCCTCTTCCAGGAACCGCTCGCCAGCTGTGAAAAGAAGGTTCTCTCCACCAAGGTCTCCCAGGATGAAACTGTCTTTCCCCTTCCAGCCGGGGGGAAGCCCCCATTTCTCAAGATTGGCATCCGAGTCAATGTCATCCGGGGCATTAAATCCTTCCGAGACATATCTGCCGCTCAGGTTTATTGAAGGGCCGGATTCCCACGGAGTAATCGCTATCTCTCCTCCGGAAAGGGTTCCTTCTCTGGTTGTGCTGTCCTTATTGAACAGGTTTCCCTGTCTTCTTGAAAAATTGGTGAACATGCTGTAACGACTGATCAGGCCGGTTTCACCTGTAATCGTTGAACCAAGAAGGTCAATTGAGCCTGGTATGGAGATATACTTTCTTGCAAAGTGGGTTCCCTCTGCCTCTCCTGCCCAGATATAACCTCCAGTAGCAGAGTCATAAATGTAGTCTCCCGGACCATCGGGTGGTCTCTGGAACTCAACACTCCAGTCTCCCAGTTGCAGACCGGCCCACGAGTATCTGGAAAGGGTGTCGAGTGTGTAACTGCCGTTGTTCTCTCCTACATAGGTTCCACCGTCTATCCAGGCATCAGAGGGGTTTTCACCGGCATTCCCAAGTACAGCTTCAACTTCATCGGTCATGATAAATCCCAGAGGTACACCGGTATTATCACCCCTTGAAAAACCGGTGAATCCAATGGAAATGTTTTCCAGTGGCTCGATAGTTGTCTCCAGTCTGGTGAGATCCTTTCTGAATCCGTCACCTTCCCGATACCATGAGACGTCTACTCTCTGCTCCCGTCTTATCAGTCGCTTTGTGGTGAAGGTAACAAGACCGGCTGCATAGTCTATTTCGTAGTCGGCCCCCGCCCCCCGCTGCATCCGGGAACCATCAAGAAAAACCCTTTCACTGCCTGGGGTGACTCCGCCTCCCGGTGCAAAGGTATATGGTCCCTGAAGCCCCTCCTCCGTAAGAAATACAGCCTTCTGCCGCTCACTGCCGGTTGTTCCATAACCTCCGGAAAAATCATAAGTGTTATTGGGAAGCACCCCTGCACTGAAACCACTTACCTGGCTGCGCCATGGAACCGATCCACTGCTTTCCCAGCCAAGATCACCCATTTCAGCGTTCCATGTACCTCCATCAATGGCGATGTATACCTTATCAAGATCGGAGAGAGCTTCCGAAGAAGAAGAACCCAGGGGCAGGTCACGATCTGTTATTTTTCCGTTGATGGTGATGCCTGGTGCAAGCATCCCTTCAATTAAGAATTCAGTTCCCTGTGATATTCCTCCACCTGAGCCCACAGACACTCCCAGCCTTTTCGAACCGGAGATGAAAAGCCCTTCGGGGACGGGATCATAACCTGCGTAGAGGGTGGGGAACTCAAGAGTTTCTCCTCTTTCCAGTGGTTGAATATCAAGTTTCGCCACTGATGGAATTGATATTTCCAGTGTGTCGGCAGTAATGACAACAGTATCACCTTCGTGAGGTGTCGGAGAGAGTAGAAGCCCTACAGATGGCCCCTGTGAAGCAAGAACCGCAGAAAGAGTATCTCCGTTCACAGTGACAACAATTGATCCGGGATCAAGCCATGGAGCATCAGATAATGGGATGTATTCAACTCCTGAACTCACAACTGTAAGGGTGTAACCGAGTATCGAAAGCAATACTGAAAATAGTATCATTCAAGAACCATGGGGACGGCATTGCCCCAGAGAATTATTGTTCCCCCATCCGGGGAAGCTGAAATCCGGGAATAGGGAAGGTCGGTGAGCAGGGTATCCCCTTCGAATAACCGGAGGATACCATCTTCAAGCAGCAGAATCCCATTCGTTGAAAAGCATGCGGAACCGCTGTCAGCAATTCTTACTGGAATCTCACCCGCTTCAAGAAGAAATACCCCGCCGGAACCACTTATCATGCCAAGGCCTGTTCGTTCAAGACAGAGCCTGGAATCTCTGTTTCCGCAGTTCCTGGCAATTACCTCACCACTGGCTGAAATTACATTACCCCTGATGGTGTCAATTGTCCAGATGGTTAGACCGGAAAAGAGAATGTCGCCCGGGCTGGTCAGCGAAATTTCCTCAAGCAGAATGTCATCTGAATCATACTTCAGCAATACACCGGGATTCTGGAAGGAAATAGCCCATCTTCCAGCAGGTGACAAAGCAAGACCTGAAGGAAGTCCGGCTCTTCCGGTTTCGAACCTCTCCTGCCTACCATCTGTATCAATCCTGATAACTGCAGGGTCTGAAACGGGAAGCAGCCAGACAATGCCGGCTGCATCTATTTCAAGATCTGTGAGTTCGGTATCAGGGAAATCGTAGGCCAGAAACAGGGCACTAACGAACCAGAGCAACACGGCCGGTTTCCGTTCTGGACCCCTGCTGGAAACGATAGAAGTAGATTCCCGAAGCAAGCTCCGAAGCTCCGGCATAAGTGATTACAGTTTCCCCTGAAGACGCGGGGAGTGTTACAGTCTCTATATGTACACCACTCTGGTCAAAAACAGAAAGCAGAACGGGCTCTCCGGTTGAAGAAAACTGAAAGTACAGATCTCCAAGACAGGGATTGGGAAAAACGGCGAAGTTTCTCCAGCCTCCAATACTGCCTGCTGCCAGATTAATATCAAGCCCTGCAAAACTGTTGCACATAAGCATAAGAGTTCCAGTATTCTCAAGACTGACGGCTACATCATAAGCGCTGCCTGCATCCAGTTTTGTTACTGAAGAGCCATCAAAGAAGAAGGCATCCAGGTTTCCGATTCCGCTGCCCTCGGCCCTGAGACTGCCGGAAAGACCATCTCCGATATTGTAGTAGTTACCCTGATATCCTGTAACATTATGCCATGGATCACTCCAGGGGGTATCAGTGATCATCCCGGTGTAATCCAGTCCGGGTCTGTTGCCTCCAGTGTCGTAATCGGCAATTTTGAAACTATCCCATCCGTACCCAAGAGATTTATCATCTATAAAGCAGGAGAGCATCCAGTCGGAAAGTACTTCTTCCATATCGACAGATTGTCCGGTAGCGGATTCAATCGCATTAATCACACCCTGTATGCCTTTTACAGTTCCGTGCATACTGTTCCAGATGAATTCCTTCCCGCCATAGTTCTCATACAGGTAGGAAAAGAAAAGATAACCGGCACCGTAGCCGGCGACCCTTAAGTCTCCATTTGAGAGTTTCGGCCACTTGATTGGTGTAACACCGCCGAATTCGATGAATGTTGCGACCTGGGGTGCAGGATAGCCGCAGAGGAATGTACCTGTCTGTGCCTGATTCTCCAGCACCCAGAGTTCTTCACCGCTGAATGGTTTTATTCCATACTGTATCAGATGAACCAGTTCGTGGCTTGCCGTCAGCATTGCCTCAGAAGCAAGACCCGGATAACAGTCAATGTAAAGCATCTCAACTTCATTGGAATGACCACCGTAGTAATTGCGGGCCTCGTATTCGGTGAACATGTTGTATGGGCTGAAATATCCTGCTATGTACCACCGCTGCCCCCCAATACCATACCCGTCACGGATATTGAGAATCAGATAGTACACTCTGGGATCATTATCAATCAGGTCAGGGATATCTCCAAAGTATTCGGCATCTGTTGCAGTAATTCCTTCCGATCCCTCAAGAGCTTTCGATAGAGAATCAACAGCACTCTGGTTGAAGTTGATACCCCACTGTGTATCCTCTACAAAGATGTAGGAAAGCTCTCCGGAGAAACGGCATGTGGCACTTGTAAGGTAGAACATGGGAACTGAACCGCTCTCGTCGATTGCCCAGAAGTTTATTACATCGCCCACTTCATGGGCACTGTCCTTGCCGGCAAGCGGACCTGTTGGCTTATTTGCCGGGTCATGCCTCAGATCCATCTGCTGTATTTCGGGGAAGTGAAAGGTACCGTCTACTGCGTAACGCCCCATACTGAGAACCACGGAAAGAAGTAAAATGGTTGTCATTAGAATCTCGCTCCCACTGTGAATCTAACCGATGAAAAGTCGGCACTTTCAGGAAAGTCTATTGCTGTGTAAATTCCCGGTTCCGCAGGATCAAGAAGAGAAGCATCGATGGCACTCACCGCTCTGTTCACAATGGCAAATGCTGCCACATAAACAGTTCTTCTGAACCACTCACGACTTATACGAAGAGCATCATCATAATCATCACGGGCATCGGCACTGGACCAGCTCCAGCCATCGGAACCGTACCGGCTGTGGTTATTGAAGTAGTTCTGCTGAGCTTCCGGGTCATCGGGATAGTAATGTCTCGCAAGACTCCGGATGTAGTCGTTGTACTCGGTGCTGCTGGAGAAGTCTCCAACATCGTTCTGGAAATCCCTGTCACGGGAAGACACATCGATACCCGCTCGTTCCATGGCCAGGTTTCTGTAATCATTCCGATTGAATACAGCCTGGAGATATGAAACCCCGACGCCTGTCCAGATTGAGGCCTCAAGCCCCATGAAGATGGCTCCTCTTGTGGAATGCCCTGCGTACGCCTGGCCCCAGCCGGGAAGGGCAATGGATCTGAGAACAGTTCCCTTATCCGCTCCAAGAAGAACAGTGGAAACCAGAATAAGTATCGCGATTGTTCTTTTCATATCAGTTCACCACCGCAGCATGGAAAAGAGCCTCAGCTGTCTCTCCCGATGAAGTCAGTTCAAGACACACATAATAAACGCCGGGTGCGAGGTTGTTTGTTCCCCACTCAACCTCCCATGGAACTCTGCCGGGGGCATCTCCATGGTAATCTGCAACAAGCTCTCCCGCCACATTAAATATCCTTATTCTGTACTGGGCATCGCGCCCTGGAACAAATCGAATCAGTCCGGTTCCCTGTGTTACGGGATTCGGCCACACGAAAAATTCGGTTTCTTCCAGCAGACTCTTTGATGTAATCACCGTAGGGAGATGAATTGCCGGCCAGCATCTTTCTCCGCCTCTATCCATACCGGTGTTCCAGCCATCGGGCTCAAAACCTGTAAAGAAGGCACCCATTACTCCCCTTGAGGTAACGAACATCAGCCTGGACTGACTCTCTCCATCAAACTCACGGAGAATCGGATAGCCTATGGGGTTGTCTCCAAAGGCATAAGGGCTACCACCAATAGAAACTCCTGTTCCATTCCAGATGAACACCCTTCCGTCTCTGAGAGATGAACAGGCAAATCCGCTTCCGCCAATGCCTGAGGTGAATCTTGAGTACTCAAATGTCAGTGAATCAGTCTCAGTTGTGAAAGGCCAGTCAGCAACTGTGGTTCCAGAAGATGAGAAAGCTTCTATTCCTATTGTTGTCTCAACAAGAATCTCAATGTTTCCGTCGCCGTCCAGATCAGCCATGAAAGGGTCGGAGAGAACCAGACCCTGGAGAGAAACAGGAAAACCGGGCTCACTGGTGCTGTTCTCATCATAAACCCATAATTTTCCGCCTGAAACAACAGCTGTCTCCACCGCACCATCCCGGTCAAAATCCCCGGCGATCGGTAATGTAGAGTTCTCGCTGCCGGGATGTACCGGCCAACCGAAAACTGTTCCGCCACGCGGTCCTACTCTTCTCATGGAACCATCTGCAGTGACGAGAATTAATCCGGGAACGGTTTCATGCGGAAACAGACATGCTCCGGTGATATCGATTGAAAAAGTTTTGGGCCATCCCTGGTATACGCTTCCATCAGAATTAAGCCTGTACACAGTCCGGTCTTCCAGGATGGCGAAAACACAGTCCATTGATTCGGAAGCAATAACCTGAATCGCTGGATATGAAAGATCAACAGGCCATCCGGGAGCCTCTGAGAAGTCTGGAAGGCGCATGTGAATTTCGCCGTCGTTCTCGGGAATTACCAGATACTCACTGCCATCAATGGAAAAAACAACCAGCGGAGCTGCCACATTCATTCCAACCGGAATCGGGTCGTTACCGTTGGCCGGAGTAGCAATAGCCTGACGGTTGCCCTTAACAACTGTAACAAAATCGCCCTGGGATGTATTCCAGAAAACTGCACCGAATTTGGCTCCACCAAATTCCACCGGCCACCCGGGAACAATACCCAGAAGGCTGTAAACAAAACGCATGGAATTTGCAGAATCATCAAGAACATCTATTTTTACACCCGTATACCCGCCCCATGAAGCATCTGTGGATGGAGTGGTTTCCGGAGAGAATTCCCACGCGTAACCATCCCTCTTCCAGGGATCGTATTTACTGCCCTCTATACTGAACCAGGTCGCAAATCCATAGTCAAGATCCTGTATCCCATCCGCTTCCTCTACATCAACACCTTTGTGCACAGGATCCACATTTACAATGTTTGCTGCTCTGTAAGCGCCAAGCCGGGTTTCATCAATATGCCAGATGAGTAATCCTGAACCTGGCAGACCATAGTCCCTCTCATGAGGACCGCACTGTCCGTCTCCATTGGGATCGCGCTGCCTGTTTTCAATAAGCAGGTATTCGGTGGAGTTAAGAGGAACTCTGTAAACCGTCCCCATCTGTTCAGCCGTGTATTCTCCCGGTGTTATCTCAACAGAGTCAAGCCAACCCATGGCTATTCTTGACCATGCTCCGGGAGCAGATGGCCAGTAGCCATTCATGAGCCACTGTCCGTAACCCATTACATCCCATCCACCCACACCCACAGAACCCGTGTATGTGTTGTAAAGATCCGGAAGCCCCAGCTGATGTCCGAACTCATGAACTATCGTTCCAAGAACGCCCAGACCGTAGTTATCCTGAGCTTCACGCTCGGGATCAATACACCCCTCGCGGACTTTTACACCATCATCTGTCTGTATGAAGCCTGTGCCCAGATAGTGCTCAAGATTAGAGGAATTCAGGAACATTGAGTGTATATCCAACTGGCTGTTACCCAATATATCCGCCTCTGCTCCCGCACCTGCATGCATGACTATCACTGCATCAAACTCGGAGAAATCCACCTGGTCATCCGCTGCCAATACCGCATCTCTGAACAACTGGCATTGCCCGAGACCAATTTTCTCATTCGAACCATAAAAACCCATCTGGTGTTCTACTTTAAATGCTCCATCACTGGCGGGAAACTGCGACAGAGAAAGTTCAAGATAGCCGTTACTGACGTCAGTGTAATAACTCTCAACCTGAGACGTCAAGTTGGCCACCGCTGCGCTGTCGCTCTCGAATTCTCCGTTACCACTGGTTGAATCGGTATAATCCGGAAGGAATTCAACTTTCAGTACACATACCCTGATTGTTGTGTCAGCATCCAGAGCCTGAGGAGCACCATGATAAGAAACAATGGGAAAGCCATCGGAAACTCCCTCGGGAACAGGAGTATACTGAACCAGGCTACCAGGAAAAGCTGGAGCGGCAAAAGCCATTCCACACATGAGACCAATGCCTGCAAGAATAAGTGACCTTATCATTAGAACTGAAGAGTAAGGCTGTACTTCTGGTTGTACTTGCCGGATCCCTGGAGAGATTTCTCGACTGGAATGAAAGCCATATCAAGCTGGAAATCATTCCACTGAAGACCAGCACCGAAAGAAACGCCTGAAATGGTTGTTTCGCCCTCTGTATCGTGCACATAACCAGCCCTGAGAGCAAGAAGATTGTAGTACCAGAACTCGGCTCCGGCGCCCCATTTGTTTTCCTTCAACTCTTCATAAATACCGTCCTCCACTGTAACAAGCAGCTTTGTGTAATCTGCTGCTATAAGCAGTGAAGTGAGCTCATCCTCAAAAGGAACATATGCCACGCCGAATTTGAACTTCCGTGGAAGAGGATTTTTTTCGCTGTTGCCGCCATAGCTCATATTCGGTCCAAGATTGGTCAGTGTTGCACCAATCGAAACATTTCCAAATGACTGTTCCGGAACATGGTATAACACGCCGAGGTCTGCTGCGAAAGAAGATCCTTTGCCTGCCTCTTTGTAGTAAAGATGGTCGTAGATGAACTTCAACCCAAGCCCCACAGCAAGACCTGGTGCAACCTCTGTACCGAATGCTGCATCTGTGGAAATACCGTAGGAGTAGAATGTTCCAATTGGTTCAGTACTTCCAGCTTCAATCTCCTGTTGCTCTCCCATTGACATAAAGGTGATGTTTCCACCAACACCGCCCCATCCCTGAAGGTGCTGTGCATAACCGAGAAATTCGTAGTAGAGATCGTCTGCAAGCTGAGGCAGCCACTGTGAGTGCTGCAGAGTTATTTCTCTCCCTCCCTCTTCTACGAAAGCAAGTCCGGCTGGATTCCAGTAAGAAGCTGTTGCATCGTCAGCCACAGCGGTGAACGACTCACCCATTCCATTTGCCCGGGCACCCGGAGTAATATCCATCCAGATAACACTGGCCGAAGCGCCCAGCGCCACCTGGGCCAGAATCAAAACAACAACTGTAAAACTTAATAATGATCGCATTGAACCCTCCAATAGTTAATTGTGCATTTATCGAACATCTAACATTTAACATTATCTTGCTACTACTGCTACCCCGGTTTCCTCAGAATCACCTGCCGATACTACATATATGTAGGAACCCGAAGCAACCATATCACCATCCTCGTCATGCAGATTCCAGTGATGCTGATTGTACCCGGTTCTTCCCGGCAGGTTCCCCAGCGTTGTGATTCTGCGCCCGGAAACAGAGTAAATGGAAATTGAAACAGGGCCGTCCGTACTCTGTATCCAGTTAAAAGACATCACAGTGGAAGCGGGAGTGGGATACACGAAGAATTGATTGATCACCGGAGAGGAATTGTCTGTAAGGTGAAATGTCATCTCCCTCCAGCTGGTGTTGGTTACATTATCCGACGCGCGCAGCCTCAGAGTGTGATCCCCCGGCTGCAGTTCAGGAAGAGGATAGACTATTCTGCCGGATGTTGCGGAACCAAGTTCATAGGTAAAGTACTCTGATACATCCACAGGAGTGTCATCAATGTAGAGAGCGAGTTGAGCCCCCGGGTAGGGCAGCAGATTTATACCGGAAGCGTCTTCAAGAGCTGCTTCAAAAACAACATTCCCTGATACGGAAGGATGTTCAACCCCTCTGAATCCAGATAGCCACAATTCCATTTCCGGGCCTTCAT
>JAGLOJ010000010.1 GCA_023139045.1 Candidatus Sabulitectum sp. | reverse complement strand
ACTTTCGCTTGAGACTTGCCGGGTAGTGCATTGAGATCCAGTGGAAGAGTTTGTTTCCTTGCCCAGGCGGCATCCGCCAAACGTTTTTTCTTCTTCTCCAGGGCATAAGCATCCAGGTCATGTAGTATTTTCTTCCTGATTTCTGGACATTTGTCATAAAGCTCGAAGGCTCTTGTGAGGATTTCACTGAGTTCAGTGTTAACTTCAATTGGGGGAAACAGGGAGCAGCTCTTGCCTTCTTGAGAGAAATGAGTATAATTCATTAGTGCCGTCTTTCTGTTAGGGATTGCTTTTGTGAGCTAACTCCTTAATATATACTGAAATACGGCACTCTTGTCAAGTATTTGTAATTGCAATAAACTGGTAAATATTCTGGATCTGGTGCTGAGATGCAACATGGCTTGCCATATATGGGCAAAATGAAAGAAACTATTTTATTGTTTAGCTTATGAGCTGGTATGAGCTTTTCGGATAGCCTCTAGCCAAACCGTTAGCAAAAATTGAAAAAGGAAACGTAGATATGAAAATAGGAGACAGCATAAAAGTTAAACAAGGAATATTTTCCCCTGATTATGACGATTTAATTATTGGTGGTTGGCAGGGTCGAATTATTGAAATGAATAGCGATATTGTTACAATGGAATTAGATAGTATAACATTGTCGAAGTTAAGTGAAAATTATATTATTGATAGTTTAGCCGAAGATAGTGAATGGACTTTAATTTCTCTTGAGGTTGAAGAAGTTGAGATAGTTAAACCTCAAGATAATCAAAATGATGTTTTACAAAAACAGGATGAAATTAATTCGCAGTACTCCTGTGAAGAAGAGGAAAAACGAATTTCTAAAATATTGGATTCTCAAGATACTTTTGTAACTGAAACTAATTTGCTAAAATATTATAAATATCTAAAAAAGAATGTTCAAAAGTCTTGTGTATTAACAGGAATGGAAGATTTTGATTGGGAAGAGCCTTATGTAATAGGTGGTTGGAGTGAAGATGAATATGAAAAGAAAAAGTTGACAAATCCGTCATATACAGACCACTTTAAAATTGTTGGATTTGTGGACAAAATTGATGATTGCAAAGGAATAATAGTGAAAGTAAAAAGGCTGTCGGATGAGCAAAAGTTTGATTTACCACTTTGGGATTTGAAAGTGATAGGTAAGGATTCTGCTGATTATTTATTGATTTCAGACTACTCATCTTGGATGACAAATCATCAATAATGAAGAAACAACTTTTGCCAATACGCAATATGCATACGTCGGTGCAAAATTTACACTCTCGCCGGAGTAATGTTTACAGAAAAGCAGCCTAAATCCGGTCTTGTTTTTCTTTCTTAATGAATAATTAAACTGACAGTAGCGGAGTTTCAATCTGTTATCATTTCCTGAACTCAAACAGGAGGTGGTGCATCCGTTTATAAGGAACAGCACGAGATCGAGAGAGACTTCAGCTTCATAAAAAAAACCGACTATTATGAACAGTGTGTTTCTTGAGAAGCCGGAACGCATTGAGGTACGTCTGCTTCATTATGCTCGATCGCCCTGTTGATCTGGAACCTCATGCAGCATGTAATGAGAAGAAACATCAAGGAGACTGGTTCCGTTGTTGAAGGTTTAGCCGGTAGAAAGACAACAATTCCCACCACATACGCAATGACCATAAAATTCAGGACACTGGAGGTGAAGGATTTTTATGGCATCAGGGAATTCTATCGACCGTTAACACCGGTTCAGCAGAAGTATCTGTAGAGGCTGGAGATTGAACCGGTTTATCTGCTTTACTACGATGGGGTCAAAAGAGAGATTGACAAAGCAGCAATTCGGGCGAAGTTTGCAATGAAGTGACTGATTTACTGCTGAGAACGACCCGAAAAGGAATTCTGAATGATTCCTGGGGAGAGGTTGTATCCTGCAAACCACTCAATGGTCTATCTGGCTGTAAGAAACTCGTGAGTGGGAAAGAATCAAGAGAAAAAATGCGGCAAATTCGTAATTATGAAATCAGACACAAAAGTAGTGATGAATGTGAGCTGTAATATTCTGATTCTCACTATTCTCCTGATTCCAGTTTTCATTACCTTCCTCCTGTAAATATTTTCTACTGTCTTCAAGATATTATATCATTTCCAGCCACAGAATGTCTTTCACCCCTTTCCTGTAGTATTGCCCTTTGACTGAGATAAGACCAGTGCGGTTTGGCGAGCTATTGTGATTTTACCGTGAGTATCGGCGAGTATAGGGGGGTCACTGATGTCAATGCACTTGATTGCTGAGATTCACTGGGGTCGTTCAATCCACAAATGAAGTATTTGGAATAGAGGAGCATGAATAAGGTGTATTGCAACCAGCCCCCACCTTTCGGCAGGGGCTGGCTTGTTGCTTCAGAAAATATTCTGATTCGTATTTCGGAATTACTCTTGTGCTTCCTGAGAGGCCACATAGCCAGCTCTAAGAGAATCCATTGTGTTGTAATACTGAACTCTCTGATCAAGTATATCGGCATTGGCTCGAATGGATGTCATGAGTCTGCCGGAGTAAAGCTGGTGGTGACTGTTCTGTACCGACAGATAGAAGCCTGCAAGCTGGGCACTGTTCTCCGGCAACTGTGCTTCCGTGCGGGTGACAATCTCAGCAAGGTATGCTACTCCATTGTTTCTGAATGGTCCGAGAACAGTATACTCGGCAGCCGTTAAGGAAGCATCGGCAAAATTTTCGCAGCCAAGAAGACCCCGGTAAGCTGACTCATCAGATACCGCCCACTGTCTTACAGAGACAGGAGTGAACTGCTGGGTATCGTAAACTTCCAGTGATTCGGCTGCTGCCCATACGGCAAGACCGCTGCCACTGCTTCTTATCTCTGCAAGGGCACTGGAAGCCAGTGCAAGAGATTCCTCACCCTGTCTGTGAGTGTAGAGCTCAAGTAGAATTTGATTGCTGTCAAGAGCTTCCTGGTAACTGAGTTGCCCTCCGGGGATTTCCCCAAGCTTTCTGGCTACCATCAGAGCCGGATAACCGGTTGAGAAACTTGGTATGTAGAATACAGGACCAATGCTGTCTTTCCAGATGGAGTCTGTGGCAAATGAGATGAGAGACTGAGGTATGTTTTCCGACGGAACAGTGGTAAGGTCGATAATCAGCTCGCCGTAGTCAACCAGAGACTGCTGGGCGTAAACAGGGAATTCGCTGATAAGAATTTCTTCAGCGCTTTCCTCCAGATCCCAGAAGGTTGCTCTGACAGTTCGGTACCCGGGGAAGAGGGGTATTTCCCAGTGAACCAGTGTAAGGGTATCGCTGCTGCCACTCGTGTCTTCTGCTGCGTTTCTTACGGAGAGAAGCTCTACCGAGTGACCTGCATTCATTGAAGCCTGGTTCATGGATGCAGCTAAAAACGGCTGAGAAAGGTCTCCGGTAGAGAGATCGATATTCCATCCGGAGAATCCGGCAAGTTGCTCTCTGGTAACAGTGAATGTATCTGGCATTCCTGCTCCTGAGATTGCCAGAGAATCCACCATGGCAAGGGTTGCCTCTACGTCCTCTTCTGCAGGTTGAACTGCGAAGGTGGCGAATCTGATCCTGGCGCCGGGTGAGGTCACGAAAAGATCGGTGTTTGCTTCGTAGAACTCTCGGAGCTCATCGTCGGAAGGAAGTTCCGGGGAAGATCTGAATGGAATGTACCTGGCGGAAACAGAGGTCATCACATCGCTCAGAAGAAACTCGACTTCATCAGCCGATATCAAGTTCTCAAGAGAAATTGCTGCGTCAAACATGGCCATGTCCGCCTGAGCAATCATCTGATAGAGGGTCGATCCGTAATTGGGATCGTTCCTGTATTCCTTCATATACCCGTCCGGATCCTCAATGCCAACCATTCTGAGCTGTGTTCTCAGGAGAGCCTCTGCCATTGACGGTTTTACCGGTTCCCATCCGAGAAGCTTCAGGTATTCATCCTGAAGTGTTCTGTCCACCAGAACTTCAAATGCAGTGTTGTTGATATCGTTGTACATCAGTGCAAGCTGATTCTCCGGGTCGGGATCACCCATTCGCTGCATCTGAATTTTCAGACCAGTGTACACTTCGTCACGGACATAATCATAGGATGTTGGCTGAAGGCCGGTACCGTTTACAGTACCGACAACGAGTTTGTCAACTTCCACATTCTGTATTCCACCGCGGCCCCACTCGAGAAATATCATTCCCACGAAGATGACAACGATGGCGATAAGGAATATCTTTGCATTGTTTCTGAACCAGGTTAACATTAGCGGATCCCCTCTGTTAAATTGAGGGTGGAAAATAAGCAAAATGCCAGTCAAGGGGCAATACCCGAGGGGTGTCGAGAATTGATAGTAAAGAACTTTGACGCAATGATGAAAAAGATGGAGTCCGCTTCCCCGGGGGATTCTTTTGTTGTTTCCGGTGAGGAGTACTATCAGTCGACCCGGCTTCTTGGTGCTCTCAGGCACCGGGGAACTGCTCTGTCGCTTGAACCAGTCAGGCTTATGCCGGATGATTTGAATGAAATCAGTCTCAGTGCCCTGTTCAGTGAAGGATCACTTTTCAGCCCGGGAAAACTTGTGATGATCGGGGAGGTTGATAAGATTTCCAAATCACAGAAAAGTGAGCTTGAGAAGATTGTTGCCGGTACTTTTGACCACATTCTTTTCTGCCGTACTGCAGGGAGGAAGCCGTCAAATGCCTTTATGACCAAACTGGAATCCGCTGGAACCGGCTTCACATGCTGGGAACCCTTCGCCAATCAGATGTGGAAGTGGACCAGAACTTTTGCCGCCGAAGAGGAAGTTACCCTTACCAGAGACGGATCTCAGGCTGCAGAGGTCATTGCTTCCGGCAAACTTGAAAGACTGGCAGATGTGATGGTTCGGATCGTGCTTTTCCACGGCAAGGGTTCGAATGTGAATGCCTCCGGAGTTTATGCGGCTGTACGAGGGCTTGAGGAAACCACAGCTTTCCAATTTTGTGGCGAGATATTGTCCGGGAAGAGAGGAGCTGCTATGCGGTCTCTTTCTCTTCTGCTTAACTCGGGAGAAGAACCTATCAGGCTGCTGGCTCTTCTTTACAGTCAGTGGAGACAGGTTGCCGGAGCAAGAGAATTGCTTCAAAGCGGGATACCGCCGCAGGCAGCAGCAAAAAAGCTTGGTATTCCACAGTTCAGATGGCGCAATGTTGAGGAGTATGCAGGCAGACGCTCAAATTGTGCAACTTCGGCAGTGCTAGAGTCTTTCGCTGCTGCTGATTTTGGTCTTAAGACAGGATCGGATCCGCTGGCATCTATAGCATCTGTGATTCTCTCCTTGACATCCGCAGGTAAATGAAGAAAGATAACGTGGTGTTATTGTGACTTGTGAAAATTAAGGCATTTGAGAATGGAGGGGTAATGGCGCTGGAAAGAAAGATCCAGGATCTCCTGGCAAGACGAACTGAGCTTGCTGAAAGGCTGTCTAATCTTGAGGTCATGAGGGCGGAGACGAACCAGAGGGTTTACTCCAGAATCAAGGGCGATTACGACAATCAGCTGAACGATGTACTGGGTAAGCTTGGTGCCGAGAAGGGGTCTTTAGAGGGTAAGGTCGATGATCTGACCAAGAAGATCAACGAACTTGAGCAGAAGCATCAGAACGAGTCAGATCTTGTTGAGGAGCTTCAGATAAGAGCAAGGCTCAGAGAACACGATGAAAATGATCCGTCTTTCCAGAAGGATCTCGATTCAGCTACCAATGGCAGAAACAGTACTGCAGATGAACTTGATGGTTTCCGTTCCGAGCTTGGTGATATGAAGAAGGTTCTCAGGGATGTTGAGGAAGCAACCCAGGGCAAAGTAGCCAAAGCTTCAAAAGCAAAAGCGAAGCCTGCAGTTGATGATGACAGCCTTGATGAGCTTGACCTCGACGATGATCTTAGTCTTGAAGATGACGATGACGATACAGTCAAGTGTCCGTCGTGTGCACATGTTAATCCTCCTCAGAAGCTTTTCTGCGAGGAATGTGGCGCAGCTCTCGATGAAGATGAGAATGCGGAAGACGAGTTTGATCTTCTGGATGACGGAGACCTTGACCTTTAATTAAATCGGTATACCTGAATTGCCGGCCCTGCCTATGCGGGGCCGGTAGTTTGTTGTGCTACCAGCAGTTCCAGTATTTGAACAGCATTCAGTGCTGCACCCTTGCGGACATTATCCGCGGTGACCCAGAACTGGATGACACTCTGATCCATGGGGTGGTTCCTGATTCTTCCAACCACAGTGTGGTTTGTGCCTTCTACTGCAACAGGCTGACAGCCAAGATCACTCACTTGTACCCCGGATGCTTCCTCGAGTCTTTGTCTTACTTTCCCGGCAGTAACATTTTTACTGAATTTGATTGTTACTGATTCTGTGTGCCCTGTTACCACCGGTACCCGTGCGCAGGCAGGGAACACAGGAAAATTCACTTCCAGTATTTTCGGCGTTTCCATAACCAGTTTGATCTCTTCACCGGTGTAGCCTGACGGTTCTGTAGATCCAATTTCGCAGATGATATTCCGGTGAAAGGAGCCAACCTCAGGACTTTTCTCCTCCTGTCTGTTCAGAGCGGCAATGCCATCTCTGCCGCTGCCGGAAACAGACTGGTAGGTTGTCACGGAAACCCATTCAAAAGGTGCAATGCTGCGGAGCGGTCCCAGGGCCATGACCAGTTGTATGGTGGAGCAGTTGGGATTGGCAATCAATCGGTGATGGGATTTTATCGCTCCCCGGTTAATTTCAGGCACAACAAGAGGAACGTCCCTGTCCATTCTGTAGGCGGATGAATTGTCTATGATATATGCTCCGGCATTCAGTGCATCGGGAATCCACTGACGGGCAGTTTCAGAGGACGTTGCACCCAGAATAATCATGCCCTTTTCCCAGGAGTCATTTTGTATTATTTCAACAGCATGGGGGAGACCCCTGAAATTGATGGTACGACCGGTACTTTTTGCAGAAGCGAAGAGCCTTAATTCACTAATGGAAAGGGAACTCTCCTGAAGAACGGAAATCATTTTATCACCGACGAGGCCTGTGGCTCCGACGATGCCCACTTTTACCATACCACGACCTCCCTGGTCAAATACCTGAAATTCATCCTGATCACTGGTGTAATATTGCTCTTTTCGTCCTGTTCGGGCATAAGGCTTCACAATGTGTCAGCTTCTTCCTCGCAGTCATCCGTAACAGAGAGTACTTCTGGAATTGCACTTTATTCGGAGCAACCGCTGTTTCAAATTCTGCACGGAACATCAGGAAGGGTTGAAGCTGAGGTAATTCCGCTTCACGCTCCTTATCTCAGCGATCTTGTTTATACCCCTGAGGGATGCCCTGCTGCCGACGGTACTATAAGACTTCTTGAAGCCCTCTTAAGAAGCCAGGGAGCTCCTTCTGATCTGGCAGCTTTGCCCTGGGTCGAAAGCAGTTACTACGTTGGAGACTATTCCCGGGTGGGGGCTGCCGGCCCCTGGCAGTTCATGAGTGGTACTGCAAGGCATTTTCGGATGAACATGACAGATGAGATTGACGAGCGCTATTCATGGACAGCTTCGACCAGAACAGCATCAGACTACCTCCTGTACCTTAATCGGCTGTTCGATGACTGGCATCTCGCACTTGCTGCTTATAACTGCGGTGAGGGGGTTGTGCAGAGAGCCCTTTCCGATGCCCTGCGAAAAGAATATGGCATGATTGAGCTTCCAGGAGAAACTGATGCTTTTGTTCCCAGGTATTCAGCAGCACTTCAAGCTGTACGCCAGCTGGAGAGGAAAGGGCCTGAACTTTCTGTTGTTATGGTTCCACCGGGTCTTGATCTGAGACTTCTTGCAGCAGAAAGCGGGATTGATCCAGAGGTACTGGCGGGAAACAACAGGGGTTTTCTCAGAGAAATAACCCCGGTGGGTCAAAGGAACTGGGAAGTAGTAGTTCCTTCCAGCCGGGCATCTCTTGCGTTCCAGAGCGCCTGGTCCATGCGACGTGACAAATATGTTGTGAAAAGCGGTGACTCCTGGGCATCGATAGGGCAGGCAACGGGGGTCTCGGCAGGCGACCTGATGGAGGCGAATAGTTCATCCATGCCTTCTCCCGGATGTTATATGTACCTGCCGGAAAGCGGGCGAGTTCCGGTGAATTCCAATGCCGCTGTAAGTGCCGGCTTTTTTCAGTATACTGTTCGGTCGGGAGATTCTCTCGGGGGCATCGGTGTCCTTGTTGGAGTTTCATCCAGAGAGGTGGCCTTGTGGAACGATATGTCTACTTCGGCAATAATCCATCCCGGGCAGAAATTACTTCTGCGGGGCACTCCTCCCGAGGGATCCGGAGCAGTTACGATAGTAAGAGCAGACGGCGAAGTGGTTCACATTGTGCAGGCCGGCGACTCTATGTGGGCACTGGCAGTAGAGCATGGAGTTTCCGTTGAGCAGATAATGGAACTAAACAACAAAGATTCAGCAGCATTGTCAATTGGTGAAAACCTGATCATTAAACCGGAGTAGGTGTTATGGCATTTCTATTCGGATCAAAAGCGCAGAGAACTTTCAAGAAAATTCAGGATCTTGCTTCCAGCGACATGGTCGATCAGGCGGCTGTAATGGTGGAAGAAGATCTTGATCTTCTTCTTTCAGATCATGATGTGTCCGCCAAACTGGTTCCCTTTCTGATGGATATCGGTCACCCGGATCTGGGTGGAAGAATCGGCGAAAAAATCATGAGGACCCATACAGACCTCAGAAGTGCAGTTTCACGGCTTCTTGAGGAGAAGCAGGCTCAGTTCCCAAGGTCAATTGAACTGCTCAGGGTTATCTGGCGTTCCAGGCTTCACCAGAGAGATTTTAATGGTTTGATTGAACTTCTGGGAGGAACCGAGAGATTGACAGTCAATCGTTTTGCCGATTCTGTTCAGAGTGCTTTCCAGACTCTTGATGGAGTCGCAGGCAGGGAACTGGGATCCAGCATTGACAGGGTTCTGGCATGGTCCATAATTACGCTGCAGAGTGGGGATCCGATAGCAGCTATGGATGTACTTGTCGATGCTGCCGAAAGATGCAGGTTTCCGGAAGAGAGCCTTGCTCGGTTAAGTGGATGGATTGCAGCTCGCACCGGTGGTACCGATATGGAAGTGAATCTCAGGAGAGTAACGCTTCTTGCTGCCATTGGCGATACTGAAAGGGCTGTTTTGGAACTTCCCAGTCTTTATGATGCCGATTCAGGTGTTGTAAAGAAGGCCATTGCTCTGGTTGAGAAGGAGCTTGTACCCTCTGATAAAACACCCAGAGCCAGAATATCCCTGGCCAGGCTGATAAGTGAAAATGGCAGAGCAGCTGACGCCTGTCTTATTCTGGATGTTCTGATAGACAAGAATGGCAACTCATCCATCCTTGAGCAGGCTGTAACCAATCTTGTGCTCAATGCCTCCGGCTCTGCAAGGGTACACCTTCTGCAAGCACGATTGAGACTTGTAAGGGGAGAAAATACCCAAGCTCTGGACTCTGTAGACAGAGCTTTTCAGTGTACGGATGTGGTTGACTCACCCATTCTTGATATCTGTCGAAAATTTATCAATTCAGGCGTTGACCGGGATGGCCTTATTATCGGCAAGCTTGGTGAGTTCCTTGTGGACAAGGGTGCTGTTGAGGAAGCTGTTGAAGTACTGGGGCTCAGCGCCCTGCGATCTCCTGAATGGGTTCTTGAACAGATCCAGAAGCTTCTTAAGCGGGACAGAACCAGTGCAGCAGTTTTAACCCTTCTGGCGGTAGTTCTGCTTATCGATAAGAGGGGTGGTGAAGCTGCCGCCACACTGAAGCATCTTTCGGCTAGACATGATGTGAAGTCCAGGCAGGACATAGTCTCGGTTCTTTCCCATTTTGATGGCCTGATGAAAACACATCATGAATTGAGAAGGCTCAGAGCTGCAGCAGGTTACAAAACAGGAAGTGGTACTGAATCGGCGGATGACTGGCTTGAACTGCTTCTTGCAGGAGAAATAGTTAAAGACAGGGGGCTCCTTGAAATATTTGATCGTGATATACTGCAGAATCGAGGGGCAGAGGTTATTTCGTCAGGTTTTGTCCCTGATTCGCCTGCAGGTGAACTGGTTGTTGCCGCTGCAAGTGTCCATTCCGGCAAACTAGAGAATTCTGCAAGGTATCTTACTGCTGCTCTGGTTGATACAGAACTTGTCGACAGAGTGACTCGCCTGGTGTCAGCGTTGCCATTTTCTGCTATTTCTGCAATGAAACCTGCAGAACTGTTTAAAGCCTTGAACGGGAACGGTCGGGGGGGCGTCGTAGAGAAGCTTCTTCCTCTTCTGGCTTCCGGAGGAGGAGCTGAGGAATGGATGGACAAGCTGGCTTCAGAACTTGTTCTTGAATCGGAAGCAGACACCATTCTTTTCAGGCTGAGTTATTTCATAGAAAGGGGTATGCCGGGAACAGCAGCTTCTTCTGTTCAGGGATTGAACACTGCAGAGGAAGACATTTCTCAGCTTGTTCACGGGTGTGCTTCATTGGCTGCCGACAACAGGGAGCAGGCAACAGAATTTTTATCAAAAGCGGCAGCTTCAGAAAGAACGGCCCATCTTGCAGGGGAGGTGCTTTCAGGTTTTTTGAAATCAGGAAAGGCTTCTTCAGCCATGGCAATCGCCCTGGCCAGGGCTCAATTGAAAACAGATGACACTGCCGCTTCGGCAGCAACATTGAAGGGATTCCTTGACCAGTCAATTGTACTGGAGTATCTGGAGAAGGCGGTTATAGAGGTTCCAGGTTCTTCTGATCTTCAGGGCTGTCTTGCAATGGCAAGACTCTTTTCCGACAACCCGGAGGGATACCGCACTGCTGCCGGGACTGCCGTTGAAGGTAATGCTGAACTGGCACAGGAACTTGTTCAAGCCGGTGTCGATTATTCCCTTGAACACACCTATGCTCCGGGGCTTGTTTTTGCTGCTGATTTGGGAACCAGGTTCATTGATGGATACGATTCCTCCTCTACCCTCACAAGAGCTTTATGCATGCAACCTGATCTGTATGAGAGAATTTCCGAACTCGCTACAGGTGATGAGATCCTGGGAATGCTGCTTTTGCTTGCATCGTGCAATCCGGAGGGTTTTGTTTCTCCTCAGTTACCATTTGATATCAGTCTTCCAGTTGAAATGATAGAAAAGCCACTTGCTTCATGGAAAAGCTCAGAGGCATTGGACGCTCTGAAGCAACTGGAAATGCTGGCAGATGAAACTGGGCATATCTCACAAGCACATGAAGTAAGAAAGTCCCTTGTCGAGCTGGGCGTTGACCGTTCGGAAGCTCTTCTCAAGGACGCTGTTGAATACACTGGTTACAGAATGGATTTTCTGAAGTTATGCTTCTCCAGGGAACAGGCCGTTTCAGCTATCGGTCAGCTCTTTCCCGACGGGTCGGGTAATTCAGAGAAAGATGAGGTTTCCGCCGCTGTCGATATGCTTATTCGGTGCAAATCGATAGATAAATTGTACGAGTTTGCCCTTGAGATTCTCAAGGAGGGTTCCGAAGAGAATCAGTATGCTGCTGGAAGTATTGTTGATGTTTTCATACCTACTGCCAACGAGGAAGGTTCCCTTTCTGTTCCTCAGATTTTTGAACTTCTGCTTATAGCGGGGAGAATATCTGAGGCATTTTCCTTTGCAAGAGGTGATTCAGATCTTCTGCTGAAATTAAGAAATAAGGTCTCGCATCGTGATTCCCATTCCGGTTCGTTGTCTCTGGGAGAAACTTTGTGGCTTTCCGGAAAAAGGATTGCCGCATGCTCTGTCTGGCAGGCGGCCTACAAGAGAACAAATGACCCGTGGTTTCTACAAAGACTTGAATATGCTCTGGGGTGTATGGGCAGTGTCCATGAGGCAGACGCTGTGACACGCCTTCTCTCTGAAAAGCATCCGGAGTCAAGTCAGAGGACTTGGAAGCCAGTTTATAGAGATAACTCACTGAAAATGATTTCATACAATATAAGAAATGGGAGGAAATAATGGCCGAGAATTCCACTGGATTATCCACAGAGCAGCTCCTGATGGAACTTGGAAAGGTGGTATTGGGTCTTGGCAGGAAAATTGAGACCCTCGGCGAGAAGATGGATGCTATCCATTCGGTTCTTGCAGATGATATAGCATCTCTCCTGAAGAATGGTGGAGAAGAAGAAGCAGGCGAAGCCGGATTAATTAAAGAGCTGAAACCCATTTTTGAAGGGCTCTCTGCTTCATTCGAACAGCTTCCATCCAGAATGACAGATAGACTGAAAGAGCTTCAGGATGAAAACTCATCCAATCCAATGGAGACTGTTGAACAGAAGCTCACCGAGGTTTGCGGCAAGCTTGATGGAATTCTGAAGATATCTGAAGATCGTGAGTTTGTAGAGACTTTATCCACCGGTATGTCCCAGGTGAAAGAACAGCTGGTACTCTCTGGTGAGCAGGTATTGGGTGTAGTGAAGGAAGTCCCGGATAAAATTGAGAAGATGGGTGAAGACCTCTCTGAAGCTATGAAGGCCCTTTCTGAAACCACAGGGGCTATGCTTGATAAAACAGAGCAAAACATCAGCAGATCCGATGAATCTCTTGGGAAAATAAAAAAGGAGCTTGAAAAAGGACTTCAATTGAACACAGATATGACCAGTCAGATGGTTGATCTTACCACAAGGTTTGCTGATAAGGCCGAGGAAGATCGGATTCTTGATTTAAACACCAGGGCTATTGGCCACTTCAATCGTGGAGAATACACAGAGTCCGAGACTCTATTCAGCCAGGCTCTGAATCTTTCACCGGAGAATTCCGAACTTCTGTGCAATACAGCTCACCTCAAGGCTGCAATGGAGGATATGGATGAGGCCGAGAAGCTTTTCCGTAAAGCCCTGGAAGTTTCTCCAGACCTGGAACCGGCGGTTTCCGGTCTTGGTATGCTGATGATCAGTACCGGCAGGGCAGAGGAAACAATTGAGTTCTTGAAAAAAGTACTGTCTGACGGAGATCCTTCCGTAAGAACTGCTATAGCTTATGCACGGGCGCTTGCAGCCCTGGATAAGCATGACGAAGCCGTTGAATTGCTTGAGGCATCTCTCAGGGCTGCACCCGATAATCATGACCTGGTTGAGGAACTTGCACAGTACGGATATGAGGGAAAGAGTTAGTTGAAACCTTTCCTGATCATGTGTTCTTTCCTGGCAATCTCCTGCGGAACTGTGGCCGATTCACCGCAACCGGTCAGTAGTCTGGAGAGAAGTTCCGTGAAGGCTGAAACAGCTGATTCTCTGTTGCTGCTTGGTGATGGGGATGGTGCAGCAGAGATGTATGCCTCTGCTGCTTTTCTGCTGCAGCCGGATACTCCGGAAAGAGCAGAGCTGGCCGAAAAAGCTGCAGTGGCTTCAGTTTCCGGATCGTATGCTGTAGCGAGATTGCTGCTGGAAACCCCGACTGATACCGCTCCATTCAGGGCTTTAAGGATCGGGGGAGCACAGGTTGCCCCTGATATTATGTCAGGGATAGTAGACAACAGTTTTCAGTTGCCCGATTATGTGGCCCTGATGGCTGCCGAATCTCTTCTAACTACTGACCCGTCCCTTGCAATTGAGTTCCTGCACATGATTCGATCCGACCTTCCCGGCAGTGCCGGGAAAGATCAGTTGCTTGCTGCATACAGGGCTGCTCTTGGAGCAGGCGATCGGGAATTGCAGGAATCATGCTGGAATATCGCTTTCGATCAGGATGACGATAAGCTGAAATCCAAATTTTACCATTTCAGGGGTATGGCCCGTGGGGTTTACGGGTTCCGTGACTTTGTGGATTCTTTCAATCTGTGGCCGGCAGGAGATATTCATGCAGCTGCATATGACCTGCTCAGGGATACCATTCTTGCAGATTCTTCACTGGCAAATCAGATTGCTGACCCCTTTTACAGTGGTGGTCTCTGGAATGAGGTGCATGATATAGCGGTGAATTCAGCAAATCCACCAGCTCATATTGTTTACCTTGGCGGTAGAACCAGAGACAGGCTTGGCAGGCACGAACAGGCCGTTGAGCTTCTTTCCGAATATCTTGTAAAATGGCCTCGGGGGGAGGACGCTCCCAATGCGTGTATCTACCTGGCACGGGATCTGGCTGCGCTTGGCAGGGTTGAAGAAGCCATGGAGAGGTTGGAGTACTACGAGAACACATGGCCACGACATGGCAGAATAAGCAATCTGCCATGGTACAGAGGAAGTCTGCTTGCTGAAAACGGTTTTTGGGAGAGGTCAATTCCGTACTTTGCAGAGACTGTCAGCAGGTATCCATCCAACACAACTGTAGACGATGCCCAGTTCTACGGATGTCTTGCCTTGATGAAGACCGGGAGAACCGCAGAAGCCATTGAAGCATTTGGAAATTTCAACAGCAGATGGGCTCGGAGTGTTTACCGCCCCTCTTCCAGATACTGGTACGGGGTTCTTATGCTTGAGTCCGGAGATCAGGCAGGAAGAGGAGTTCTGGACAGGCTCATAAGCGGAAAGCCCGAAAGCCTTCCGGCAGCCTTTGCAAGGGAATACCTGGGTCTACCGGAATGGCGGCCCTACTTTACCGAAGAACCCCTTGGTGCCTGGATGGCCAGGAATGGAAAGTCTGAGGCAGAACCTACACAGAATGCAATTGATGGAGTTCTTCTTCTTGATGCCGGCTGTCGAAAATGGGCTCTTGACCTTTTCCGTCTGGCAGAGGCAGAAGTCGGTAGTGCATATTGTCTCGCTCCTTTCTATCTGGCAAATGATGTATGGGAAAGAGGACCTTCGGCGGCATGGCAGATATGGAGCCTTGAAGATGATAATCGTCCGCTTGACCTCTGGAGGCTTCGTTACCCTGCCGCCTGGAGTGATGAAGTTGTTGCAGTAACAGATCGATTCAATATGGATCCGAAGCTTCTCTGGTCCATCATGAAACAGGAAAGCGCATTCCAGCCGGCATGTTTTTCCACTGCCGGTGCAAGAGGACTTATTCAGATGATCCCCAGCACATCCGAGTATGTTGCTGTTGAGAACGGCTGGGAGCATCTCTACAGCCCTGATATTCTCTATGATCCAGCAATTTCCATCCTTTACGGTACCGCCTGCATAACGAGTTACGGTGAAAGTTGCGGCTGGGATATACCAGGCACTCTGGCCGGCTACAACGGAGGACCTCACAATGCACTCCGCTGGGGGTGGGGAACTGCATCAAAAGAAGAGTTCTTCAGCCGTATTACCTACAATGAAACAAAAAAGTATGTGGAGATAGTCAGTCATAACTATGACATATACAAGAAGATATGGCCGGAGTTCGACTAATCACACCATTCGAATGTGTGCAATATCCTTGGGTGGGGAATATTTCCCTAGTATGTAAAAATTCCCGATAAATATCTTTGTCAGCAAAGTTATCCTGCAGATAGAATCCTTATATATAGTTAGAAGCCTGTGACATAGAGGTTTGGCATGCTAATTGCTTTCTGTGAGTTGTGTCGATTCTACAACCCAAAGAAAGGATCTGGAAATGAAAACTTATCTGCTTTCACTGATATTTACCTCGCTCGTGCTGGCAACGGGAGATTCTGCAGTAATTTCTTCACCAATGGGAGGGGCAGACCAGGGAGATTTGTTCAACCAGACATACAGTTTCCCTCAGATAGTTTCTGCCTATGGCGATCCATTGAACAGGATTGCTGACGACTTCATCTTGAGTGCGAACAACAGTTTGTGGAAAATCGTAATATGGACGTGCTATAACGGTACTCAGCCGCTGCCGGATCATTTTGCCCTTGAGATATTGTTGGATAATGGTGATGTTGATCCGTCAACAGCATCTCCGATCTGGCAGGAGTGGCTTCCATGCACACGGGTGGACACCGGAGACAATTTTATTGGTCGCGACATCTATGAGACTGTTTTCTTTGCATCATCTCCACCTGCACTGGAAGCTGGAGAGAGATACTGGTTGAGTGTACAAATACCCAGTGGATATGCGGCACCTTATGTGATGGTGAAGAATAATGAATTCGATTCAGTGGTGTGGGTAAAGGAATCCTCCTGGAAGACTTCAGAGGAACAATTTGGTCATACAACCGATATGTTCTTTGATCTGTATTCCGTTTCAAGCTCTATGGAAGGGATAAGCTGGGCTTCAGTAAAAACTTCGTTCTAAATAGTTCGGGAAGGCATTGCAGAAGCCATGGTTGTTCATGGCTTCTGTTTTCTATCATTCTACAGTGAAGCGAGATACAACTGTGTATGTCGTTTTTTGTATTTTCCTTATCCAGAATGTTATAATCGGGCTGCATTCTTGTTGCAGGGTTAATAAATTGCCTGATTGGTGTACCGGAAGGGGAATAAAATGTCTCGCAAAATATACAAAGATATTGCCGAATTGATTGAGAAACGCAGAACACAGGGACTTATTAAAGAAGAGAGGATTATTACCTCTCCACAGGGTACCGAGATAGAAGTCGGATCGAGAAAGAATGTTCTGAACTTCTGTGCTAACAACTACCTGGGTCTTTCAAACCATCCTGATGTTCGTCAAGCAGCAAAAGACACCATTGATTCCAGAGGTTTCGGTCTTTCCAGTGTCAGATTTATCTGCGGCACACAGGACATCCACAAGGAACTGGAAACAAAGATTTCTGAATTTCTGGGTACTGACGACACAATCCTTTATGCAGCCTGCTATGATGCGAATGCTGGAATTTTCGAGCCGTTCCTAAACTCAGAGAGTGCTATTATTGCCGATCAGTTGAATCATGCATCTATCATCTCAGGAGTAAGGCTCTGCAAGGCTAAAAGATATATTTACAGCCACAATCAGGTGGGTATGGGTACCTACAATTTTGACGGAAAAAACCTCCGCGGTCTTGAAGCCATTCTTGCCGACAAGGAAGTCCAGGCTTGCGAGTACCGTATGGTGTCTACCGATGGTGTTTTCAGCATGAACGGCGATATAGCTCCTCTTGACAAGATTGTGGAACTCTGTGACAAATACGATGCCATACTCATGGTGGATGACAGCCACGCTACAGGCTACATTGGCGCAACCGGAAGAGGAACCCATGAACACTTTGGAATTATGGGCAGGGTTGATCTTATAACCACAACTTTCGGGAAAGCACTTGGCGGGGCCAGTGGTGGCTGTACTTCCGGTCGCAAAGAATTGATTGACTGGCTCAGGCAGATGTCTCGGCCCTACCTTTTCTCCAACACGGTCGCCCCTACAGTGGTTGGAGCAACTATCAAGGTTCTTGATATGCTGACTGAGAGCACTACTCTTCGTGATAAAGTACACGAAAATGCTAATTATTTCAGAAAAAGAATCAAAGATGCAGGATTTTCTATCATAGACGGTAATACTGCAATAGTTCCGATAATGTTCGGAGAATACGAGAATGATGCTGTTCTCGCTCAGAAATTCGCCAATGATCTTCTGGATCACGGGGTTTATGCAATTGGTTTCTTCTTCCCGGTTGTGGCTATTGGACAGTCAAGAATAAGAGTACAACTCAGTGCTGCTCACACCAGAGAGCAGCTCGACAGGGCAATCGAAGCCTTCGTAACAGTAGGCAGGAAAAACGGAATAATCGAATAGCCGGAGATGGGGTGCTAAATCTACTACACATTGACATACCCGGTAGAAGTATTAATATACCCAATATGAGTAACAACTCGAATGAGATATTTGGAGAGAGCCTTTTTGGCAAGGTAAGGCGGAGTGTCCTTTCTACTTTCGTACTGAATCCGGAGAAATCATTTTATCTGCTTGAGCTCATCAGATTTCTTAACTGTGGTCGTGGTGCCGTTCAGAGAGAAGTTTCCAGGCTTTCTGGAGCAGGTATCATCACCAAATCCAGGGTTGGGAATCAGGTTCATTACACAGCTAATACAAACTGCCTTATTTACAAGGAGCTAAGATCTATTTTCTCGAAAACAACAGGTCTTGTTGATCTTCTTGACGCTGATCTGAAAAGTTGCAGTGATCAACTGGGGATGGCATTCATCTATGGAGACTATGCGAGGGGGACGGCTGTTCAGAATTCACCGGTGAATCTGATTGTTATTGGGGATACTACAATGGATGCTGTAAGGGCATGTACAGTCGAATTCTCCCAAGAAACTGCACGGGATCTCCATATTACAGTTCTTTCAACTCCTGAATTGAAAAGAAGACTGGTTTCCAGTGACAGAAGAATTCATGAAATCCTCGCAGACAGAAAAATATTTCTTGCAGGAGGGCACAGGGAGCTTCAGGTTCTGACAACAACAGGGGACGATTTATTTGCGGGAGTATTTTAACAAAAAAATAATAGCTTGTTCGCAAAAATTAGACGAATAATATTACGCCTGACAAAAACATAAAGTTGGGGGGGGGATGTGACAAACATAATTACCCGATTCCAGGAAGATGTTACTAGAACCATTCTGGGGTTACGCAGGGCTATTGGTATTGTGATTAACAAGCTGCCGGAGAGAATCGACAGCCCTCATGATGTGTACCAGGTTTTAGGGCTGGACAAGAAACTCGGATGGAGAATCTACAAGATAATTCATGAAGATGATTTGTTTTTCGCCGCACAGTTCGTACCCGGCAAGCACTCTTTCGGTCGTTTCATAAGGAGTTGCAAGGTCAAAGGCGTTGAAAAGTGCTTTCTTGATGAAGCCCTCAAAGCGGTTGAGGAATTTTATGAGATAATTGATATACATTCCGGAGACAGACAGTCTATGGATATGATGCTTATGGCAAGTTCCCGTGACGGCAAAGATCAGGCTTACAACGCTCTCAGGAAGCAAGCCTACTATGCTCAGAGCCATCTTCTTGGTCTTCAGGCGGAAACGCAGCTTGTTACGTGGTTTTTCGGACCATCAGCTGTTGGCGGGATGATTGATGTTGCGGAAGTCAAGGGTTTGTTCGATATAAGAAGAAATCGTCCGGGAGTGAAGTGGGTTATTGATACCCCATGCTTCTTTACCGGCAAAGAGCGCGAAGAGCAGCTCTTCACAGATACTATCGATCCGGCAGTGACCTGCAATCTCATGGAAAAAGTTCCGTTTCTGGAAAGATATTGCAGTGATCCACTACCATCACTGAAAACAGTCACCTCCCACAGTTGCGGTCCGGTGTATGAGCTGGAAGATGGCCCTGTGGGGAATACTAACCTTATTGATACTGTTACGGGAACCGTATCCAGAGGAATTTTTCCCATTGAGCCAGATGAGGGCGAAGAGCACCATGAGGTTTCGGTGAAGATTTATACTCCTGTTCAGAATCTGGTGCTGGATCTTTTCTTTCATGAGACCATGGCTGAGACTATGGCTGGTAATCCAAAGGCAAAAATGCTGTTCGACTACTACACCCACGGTGGTGCACTTGCCTACCGATCAGACAGAGATCGCATTCCAATGAACGTAAAGCCCATGATGATCGGCACTGGAACGGGTTGCGCGTACACACCACTTATTCCCAGGTATTCCGAGATACTTACAGATGTGTTTCAGTGCCTTCGATGGGATCCGGATGAGTTTGTGGTGTACAGAACCAGAGTAGAATTCCCAGTGGTTCCGTCATCACTTTACTACACCGATGCAATGGTGAAGAATACCTAATCCTTTTCGCCCATTGCCCTGCGACTGGTTTTCAGGGCGCAGAGGTGTCCGCACATTGAACAGACATCCTCGTCCTCCGGTAATGCTTCATCACGAAATTTTCTTGCGGTTACTGGATCCATGGCCAGCTTGAACTGCTGTTTCCAGTCGAATGATGCTCTGGCTTCAGCCATGGCATTGTCGGGATCCATGGCTCCGGGAATTCCTCTTGCAATATCTGCTGCATGTGCTGCAATCCTGGCCGTTATAACACCTACCCGAACATCTTCGATATCCGGTAGTCTCAGGTGTTCTGCCGGGGTTACATAGCAGAGGAAATCAGCCCCGTTCCAGGCTGCGATGGCACCTCCAATTGCACTTGTGATGTGATCGTAGCCGGGTGCAATATCTGTCACAATGGGCCCAAGTACGTAGAATGGCGCCCCGCCGCACAGGCTTTTCTGAATTCTTATATTCTCTGCAATCTGATCCATTGGTACATGTCCCGGACCCTCAATCATTGTCTGAACTCCTGACGCGAGAGCTTTCTTCTGAAGTTCTCCAAGGGAGATCAATTCTTCGATCTGCCCCCGGTCTCCCGCATCAGCGAGACATCCCGGACGAAGGCCGTCACCGAGAGAATAGGTGACATCGTATTCCCGGAGTATTTCTGATAATCTGTCAAATCCTGTGTAAAGCGGGTTCTCTTCACCGCGCTTTTCCATCCACTCAGCCATGAGAGAGCCCCCTCGGGAAACTATTCCCATTTTGCGTCCCTGGGCACGGAGCAGGGCTACCGATCGTCTGGTGACACCACAGTGAAGGGTAAGGTAATCTACTCCTGCTTTGCAGTGATCTTCAACCGCTGAAAAAATCTCCTCAGCAGATACATCGGCCACATCGCGGTCTTTGTCCATTGCCATACCGAAAACCTGATAAACCGGGACTGTTCCCAGTGGTACCGGGCTTGCTGCTGTGATGCTGTCCAGTATGGTTTTCCAGGATGTACCTGTGGAAAGATCCATAACTGTGTGTGCCCCGGAGGATACAGCCATTTTCAGTTTCTCAAGCTCTTCATCCATGGATTCGTGATCCATGGAGCTGCCGATATTGGCATTTACCTTGATTCTGCTTCCCCCGCCTATAATGCAGGGATCAGGAATCTCTCTTGTGTTGTTTGACGGAACAACCGCATGTCCCGCTGCTATTTTCTGAAGTGCATCCTCAAGAGAAAGGCTTTCACCTCTAAGTGCAAGGCGAACAACATTGTCAGCCTTTCCCATGCGTGCATTTTCAATAATTGTATTTGACATATCAACCTTTCCATTTATAAAACCGGCGATCTCGCCGAGCATGAATTATAATTTACTTTACAGTGAATCGCATTTAACCCGGAGGATACTATGATCTGCATTGCTCTGTTTGTCCTACTGGCAAGTGTTCCATCCCCTCAGGAGGCACTTGATGCCATGCTGGAAGGGAATCCATTTCCTTCCGCTCAGGAATCTGTTCTCATTGAGTACGGAGATGCTTTTCTCCTGCCGGAGAGTCCGGATCTGGTCAAATTCGCAATACTCAGGCAGTTCCACAGAATGGCTTTCCAGCTTCAGCCCGAGTCTGTGAATCAGCTTGCCGAATATATTAACGAAAACTGGGATTCTCTTGATACTGGAACAAGAAATCTCTGGCTGGAATTCTCCGGCAGGCCTGGGCTGGCTGTACAGGATGAGAATGCAACCGGTGAAAACCTCTCGTCCGTTCTCAGGTATTGTTCCGAGAGCGGCAGTCGTCTTCCATCGGTGGATACAGAAGAACTTACAGACCTGCAGCGACTGTACTATGTAAATGCTCTTTCTCCCGATGACGCTGCAGGTTTTATTAATGATCCCAACTGGGCCGTTAGAAACGCCGTGATTCAGAGAAATCCCAATGCAGCCTCTGAAATGCTTGATGATCCTTCACCGTATGTAAGGATGAATGCTGCTCTGGCCACCGGAAGAAGCGACCTGCTGATAGGTATGGCTTCAACAGCCGGGCCAATCGGACACATGTCTCTGGCTGGTGTAGGACAGGTTCCAATCCTTGAAGATTCTCTTTATGGAAGTTCAGTACCAGCTATAAGAGTTTCGGCTATCACGGCTCTACTTCAGCTTGGGTGGATAATTCCCCCGGACAGGCTGGATTATCTTCTTAACGATGAATATGTAATGGTGGGAGCGGTAGCAGCTGATGCAACCGGCAGAGACTTTGCAACGCCCCGGAATGGAAGCCTCCCTGATGATGCACCAGTCCTCGAAAATGTACCTGACCAGGTTGTACTTGTTACCGATGCCGGAGAATTCACAGTGACCCTTCTTAAAGAGAATGCACCATTAACCTGCCGCAGTTTCTGGCATCTTGCAGAAACCGGATTCTATGATGGAATATATTTTCACAGAGTTATTCCCGGATTTGTGGCTCAGGCCGGTTGTCCGGAAGGTAACGGTTATGGTGGCCCGGGATACACCATTCCAGCAGAAAACAACACAGTCTCCTATCGCAGGGGTGTTGTTGGTATGGCCGACTCCGGGATGGACACGGGTGGAAGCCAGTTCTTTATTGTGCTCGACAATCAGAGGCGACTGGACTGCCGTTACACCGTTTTTGCAGCTGTGAATGAAACCGGCGGTCTTGACAGGATTGAGGTTGGAACAAGGATACTTGAAATTCACCGGGTAAATCCTTAGAATTGCCGTGACAAAACACAATTAACCCTTCAGCGGAGAACCTACATGACACAAAAAAAAGTCCTTGTTACCGGTGCAATGGGCCAGATCGGCAGCGAGCTGACCGGAGAACTCAGAAGAAGATATGGTTCAGAGAATGTAATTGCTACAGATATCCGTAAACTGGAAGGCAAGCTCGCGGAATCAGGCCCCTGTGATATTCTGGATGTAACTGACAGAGCTGCAGTTTTCGCATTGATTCACAAATACGGAGTAAACACCATTTACCACATGGCTGCAATTCTCAGTGCCACAGGCGAGAAGCATCCTTCTCTCTGCTGGAATGTCAACATGAACGGCTCCATAAACATTATGGATGCCGCTGTTGAGCTTGATCTCGGAACAGTTATAATTCCAAGCTCCATTGCAGTGTTCGGACCGGAAACCCCAAGGTTTGACACCCCCCAGGAAACTATTCTTAAGCCCAAGTCCATGTACGGTGTAACCAAGGTTTGCGGAGAACTTTTGAGCAACTACTACGTAAAAAATCTCGGTGTGGACATCCGGGGCGTTCGCTACCCCGGCATCATCAGTTCAGAAACTCCTCCAGGAGGCGGTACTACAGACTATGCCGTTGATATTTTCTACAAGGCCGTTGAAGAAGGCAGATACACCTGCTTTGTCAAGGAAGACACCATGCTGCCTATGATGTACATGCCGGACTGTATCAAGGCCACAATTGACCTGGCTGAAGCTGATAAGGAAAAGCTGATTCACTGCTGTGAATACAATCTCAGTGCCCTCTCGTTTACCGCAGGCGATCTTACCGCTGAGATAAGGAAACACATCCCTGATTTTGAAGTAACTTACGAACCGGATTTCCGTCAGGCAATTGCTGACACCTGGCCAGCGTCCATTGATGATTCCGCAGCCAGGGAAGAATGGGGCTGGAAGCCGGATTGGGATCTTGAAAACACCACAAGAGACATGCTGGACAAACTCCAGGCAAGAGGATAATCCTGAACAGATACAGAAGGGGTTCGCGGAGTAATTCCGCAGCCCCTTCTGTTTAAACACAGACTCGCAATCGGCAAGGTCAGGTCGGTGAGGCAATAATAACTCTACTACTGGTAAACTTATAACCACTACATTCGGTATCATTATGATCAACAAGCAGACTTGTGTACCTGGACAGTAACCTGACTATTCAAAAATGTGAACCACAACCCGATTATGGTGAAAACCAATCGGGTTCGAATCCTGTTCGGGGTACTAAGTAGAACAACTTCTACAAATAGTTCGATGAGTTTTCAGTACGGAGTGGGTTCACTACTCTAAAGCAGTTTGCTTAAGTTATGCATAATCCTAGTCACTATTCTAGTCTCTAAAGCACCATGTCTAAATGCAACTCCTTGACAATAAGGAGTATGTGATGTTATGAATTGGGTAAATGCTAGTCATTATGCTAGTCATTATACTAGTCACTACTAGCAGTGAGGAGTTTGCATGACATTACAGATCAGAGACTATTTAGAACGAGGACCGGCATCCTCTAAGGAAATACAAGCAGTAACTGGCTTGAACCAGACAGCAGTTGTCCGTCATATAAGAAAAATGGGTGACGATGTAATCAAATTGCGAAACGGAAGATCGCTGACATATGCTGCAACATGCAACGCTTTCGGTGGAAGCAATAAACTTCCCTTAAGCATGGTTGATGCATATGGAAATACTGTTTTGGTGGCTTATGTTCGACCATTGACTAATGGTGGCTTTTTTCTTGAACCAGCTACAGGAATGCCTTCACGACTCCTTGGAGAAAAAGGAAATGGACTATATGATGATTTGCCATATTTCCTTTATGACGCAGCTCCACAAGGGTTTATGGGTAGACAAATTGCAAAGGAGTTGGCTTCTCAGTCAGGTGAATTTCCAGATGATCCCAAGCTTTGGAACACAAATCATATTGGACGCTATCTTGTTTCGAATGGTGATGATTTACCCGGCAATTTCAAGTTTGGAGAGCAAGCACTATTACGGATTAGGCGTAAACCAACGGCTGTACCTGATAGGGATTATCCGGCACTTGCAGATAGCGTGATGGCTGGAGTAATTCCAGGGTCGTCTGCAGGTGGGGAGCAACCTAAGTTTACAGCATATAGCACAAGGAGTTCTTCGCATGTTATTGTCAAGTTTTCCCCCAAAGGAGACAATGCACTTGAGAGTAGATGGCGCGATATACTGCTAACTGAGTTTCATGCCATTGAAACAATTCACAGTGAGGATTTTCCTGCTGCCGAAACTAGATTGCTTGAAATGGATGGAAGGTTGTTTCTAGAATCACAGAGATTCGACAGATCGGGAGAGTATGGCCGAATGTCCATGGTTTCTCTTCGATCTATTGATGCTGAATTCACTGGAATCGGAGGGGGATGGCCACAAACCCTTAGTGCGCTATATAAAAGGAACCTGATTAGTTGGCAGCATGTGTTTGATGCAGAGGTACTATGGTGCTTCGGTCAACTTATTAATAATACGGACATGCATCTAGGTAATTTGAGTTTTGCGATAGAGGGAGATGTATTCCGCTTGTTGCCCATGTATGATATGTGTTCAATGGGATTCGCCCCAAGAAGTGGGGGTGAGATCCCCGCATATTCATTTACACCGCCCGAGTCCAGCTTTGTAAACCTCGAGCAAGATATGCTTGCCCCTATAAAGGAAATAGCCCATGATTTCTGGGAACGGGTCGCTGATGATAGAAGAATTTCGGATGAATTCCAGAACTATTTGGCAAATGGAAATCCTATTGATGCAGTGTAAGACTAGCGTGAGTTTTGTCTGCATTATGGAAATCATAAGGGGTGCCAAGTAGAACAACTTCTACTGAGCAGTAGAACTCCTTCTACAAAAAGTTTGAAAAGTATCCACTATGGGGTGCTAATCCATTAATCCCTATCTATCTCCCATGATCTATTTCTGTCTTTGAAATAATATGCTTCGCAACTTCCGTATTACTTGGTGACACAGAAGCATATGCATAGCAATCAGCGATACCTGCAGATACTGTATAGCCCTTAACATTATAACCAGCAAAAATGGTGTTCACTGATCCGATAAGTTTACGCATTCCCATTACTGCTTCATTTGGAACAATGAACCCAAGCAGAGGACTAAGGCACCAATCGCCATTTTCAAGATGGACTCTTTGATATCCTGAAAATAGTACTCTGGATTGAGTACGGTCAGGTTTAACAATAATTTGCATGCCTGATAATCTTGAATCGCTCAGAAATTGCAAGGCATGGCAAGAGATTTT
>JAGLOJ010000001.1 GCA_023139045.1 Candidatus Sabulitectum sp. | reverse complement strand
CCTTGATGCATGGATTCGGAGTAGATTGAGATCAACTCAGTTGAAGAAATGGAAGAATCCAAGGAAATTCCAGAGAATCATGATTAAGGCAGGCTTTGCTCCTGATGAAGCGCACCGAGTCTGGATCAAGATGGATCGATGGCAATCGGTAATGAGACGACCAGTTCGTTTCGTTATGACTCTTGATTGGTTCAGAGAGCGTGGACTTTTGTTCCTGTTTGACTTTACTCTCGCTTTTTCTCGATCCTGAATGGATCGGTTACTGATCGAAGAGCGGTATACCTGGCCGGTACGTACCGTTCTGTTGGGAGGGGGTAGCTTACGAGCTACCTCCTACCAGATTACCATTATGTATACGCCAACACGCAATATCTTAGTATATTATATATGCGATAGATAGTAGGCGTGCCAATCAAAGGAGAATGTATGAGTGATATTTTCAGCAAATTCACAACTCAGGGTGTAATCATCCTGATGCTATGCGTGGGGGTCATTTTTTTCAGGATCCGATCCAGGTGGAATAAAAGTTCCAAGTATGTGGATGAAAGGAACGAGTTATTCTCTGAGCACTACCGGAAGATTAACGAGTACGCTGCACGTGTACGAAAAGATGGCAGATGGGCAGGATTCCTGTCACAGATACAGAGCAGGTATCAGGTAATCGATCTGGGCCCTCCACCGGATGACCAGACATTTGTGGTACACTACTGCTCCATTTGGGACGAAATAGGGAAACAGTACGAGCCAGATGAAGATACTACTGGTAGAACCTCCATATCTGCCTTTCTGAAACGGAAGGCAAAACCGAAGTACTTGAGCTTCACTCTGAGTCCTACAGGTAATGTCACCGAAGAGAAGATTGGTGGCTCAGCGTGGTATGACATGTTCGAGAAGTCAGTATGATGATGAGGTAAATGAACTTCATTCACAAGAGAATGCAGCTGAGCGTCATCATTGGCATTACCTTCCGGTGCATACAGTAACGAATCCGCTACGGCTACTGTCAGTTTGAGGGCGGTAACCTAAACGGGTTCACGATCTCCTTTGACAAGCATGGCAGCAGACCTGTCAGAGATGCTCATTACCTTTTCTGTGGATGGAGTGCTTGTCCCATCAAGTATCCATTTCTTCGACAAGAGTCAAATCTGAATTGATTGAGGTGAGGATTTCGAATAACCGTTCAGCCTTCGACGGAATCATTATAACATTCTCATGGCGGGATTGTTTTCTCGGCGTTCCGTAAAGAACATGGTAGAGCTTTTTCCGCTTCTTCTTGACACCTTACCTGAAGCAACGCTGATATTGAAATGACAGGATCGGATTTTCTTCAACCATTCCGGAACATGCCATGGCATCAGGTTTGGTATACCGTACCTGATGTTGAGCAAGTTGGCTGTTCCGGTAGGCCCGCTCCAGAGAATAAAGGACGATACCGGAATCGGTGGGCCAGGTGCTGTTGGCCCTGACTGTCGTACTGTCGAAGGTTACCTCTCTGAAATCATCAAGACACTCTTCTCTGTCTATGTCATTTGCAGGGATTGACCTGGGTTTTCGTTGTCCTGCTGTATGGGCTTCGGAAAGCTTTTCCCATCTTCGATAAACCAGATTAGCCTTAAAGCTTCGACTGACTCCCGGTTTCCCGCATGTGAAAAATCCCCCTTTGTTTTGGACACGCGCCCAGAAAGCTGTGTTGCCATCTGTTGCCAGAAGAGTCTGAGCAATCTGCTGCTCAGCCAGCATTCTGACCACAGTAGTTTTTCCCGTCTGACCAGCCCCACGTATGATCATGACACAAGTCTTGTAACAAAGACACCCTTATGTCTCCGAAAGAAGACTAAAATATCCCCAAGATGCTTCACTCAGTGATGCGGAAGCGCACTTCATCATTCAGTTTATGTATTCATGCATCTTGTTCTACGAACTTCAAAACAAAGGCGGTAGCTTTCCAACTATCGCCTGCCTGAAAAACAGGAGATCCGGGCTAAAAAGAGTTTTTAATTGCACCCCAGGTAACATTGTCGAGGGAATTCTCCAGAGTTCCCGCCAGAGCAAAGAACGCATCGGATGCTGGAAAAGGACTGGCCTCGCCTGTGGTGTACCAACGACTACCTATCCATATACAGGTGATCTCTCCTGTAACTATTGTGCCCAGTGCAGAAGACAAACCACCGGTGGACTGAGCCAGAATACCCACCCAGTATCTGGTATCAGCACTGGCATTGAATTGCTCATCGCCTGTAAGGGGGATACTGAATCTGTAAACATCCATCCCCATCATAATCTCTCCGGTGTTTTCGTATGTAAAATCAGTTTTCCACTGGGTTTGCTGGATAAGGGAGTCGGGGTATCCACCCGCTGAAGATTCATAAAAAAACAGTTTCAAAGCGGAAGGAAGCGTTGTTGGATGGTCCATCACGATCCAGAAATCAGCGTCTTCAACAATTGCGTTGGCTCCCTGAATAACAAAGTCATCTGCAATGATTTGGTTATGGCTTTCCTTGATCGACCAGATAATACTACCTGAAGTAGATGAATCATACTTTTTCGAGTACAAAGACTCACCGCTGGAGACAGAAGCAGCAAGAAGAAGAGTCAGAATCACAGTAGGTATTAAGAGACCAAAGCATCTCTGAGGATTCATGGTACAGTCCTTTCAATTACAGGAAACACATCCTACACACCGTATCACTAACACGAAGTGAATATATATACGGCAGATGCTCGGTCAAATCACTCAGAAGCATTGGCTTGTCAGATCAACAATTATCGCCAGTTGCTCTGATCGGAGAATTCAACTGAGCATTTGCTCGGGATATACCTGGGTATTTTGTTCGGTTTCAGTTCGCAATGGTAGTTATCATCACTCAAGAGAATTGACCTACCATCCAGTGTTTATCGTTACTAATTTTTTGATCGGAGAATCACCTGGCGCGCGAAGCAATATAGCATTTGTCTGGATTATAAAAGGATTATCAGAGTCTGTTCCAAGTATCGGCAACGCTTCAAATCAGTAGACAGTGATACCCTGTTTATTGGTAACGAAGCTCGCCGTTCTACTGCATTTGTATGCTTGGAATATTATTGTAATCATCACTATAACGATTGCTTATTGAGTAAATAATGGCATTGTACTGAATGTAATATTGTGGGTTGATAGTGTAAATAAAACAACACTACTGACTGTCTACATCGATAAGTAAAGCCTCTGATAGTCCTTCAGTGGATCTAATTCCCAAGCCAATGTTCCCTGAGGAATAACTTCTATCTCTCAACTTAATCCTTCATCTGGAAAGATTGCATGACGAAGGAGGTTGCCATTAAGATCATAGATTGCCTGAAGAATAAACATACGTGTAGTATATACTCATGGAAAAGCCACTTCTTCTTTGGGTAAAAAGTGCATACAGCTTCTCCTGGGGAACAGATTTACCTGAGTCTCTGGTTGAAGAGGCGGTGCGGTGCGGTTTTGGCGGTGTGATGCTGGCAGACACCGGAGGTGTGTACGGTCTGCACCGTTTTGCCGTTGCAGCGATTAAGGCCGGAGTCAGGGGTGTAGCCGGCGCTGAGATTAATACCGTTGGCGGTGATATGGTGGTGGGGGCTCTTGTTTCCGGATGGGGGCAGTTGTGCAGATTGATTACTTCTGTTCATGTTCCAGAGCGGGTTGATCACATTGCAGCCTTTTCAGACTCCAGCGATCTTTTCTGCATTGTGAAGGATAATTTGCAGGGAACATCGGTAATTGAGAAAGGCTGGCTGGGGCTGGTTTACATTCCGGTGCTTCCCGGTGAGTCCGATCCGGATTGCCCTGCCGGAGTTCTTCCAATTGCCTGCTTTCCCTCCATGTTTGCCGGTGAAAATTCTGCGCTTGTTCATTCCATGCTTCGGAAAGCCGATGAACTGCTTCCTTTGCCACATGTGCGGCAGCCACCTCTGTTCCCCTGTGGGGAGCATCTTCCTCTTTACTCTTCGGAGCTGTGGGAGTCTGCTCCCTTTGCTCTTGAGAATAACCTGCGGTTGAGTGAGCTTGTCTGTACACTTCCCATTCAGAGCCCCTACCGGTCTCCGGTTATAACCGACGATGACAACGCCCGACTTAAAGAGATACTTTTACCAGGGCTCCGTGAGGTATACGGTAAAAGTGAGGCAGCAGAGAAAAGACTGATCGATGAACTCCGGGAGCTGAACGGTGCAGGTTTGTGCGGGTACTTTCTGGTTTTTCACCGGGTAATTACCTATTGCAGAGAGAATGGAATACTGGCAATTGCCAGAGGGTCTGCTGCGGGTAGTCTTGTTTCGAGGCTTCTTGGCTTGTCAGCAATATGTCCCATAAGGTACGGGCTTTCATTTTCACGGTTCTTCAACCGTCTTCGTGATGATCCCCCTGACATTGACCTGGACATAGACGGAAGCAGAAGAGACAAGGTCTATCAGTGGTTCCTGAAGGAGTGGGGCGAGAGAACAGCAGCAGTTTCCGCAACTGTTACTTACAGAACAAAGTCTGCCGTTCGAGTGGCTGCAGCGGCCTGTGGGGTATCACGGGACGAAACCGATGTGCTGGCAAAGCTCTCCAGGAGTCCCTGGAACCCGATCTGGAAACAGTCTTTACCGGCGAAGGTTATGGAGCAGGCGAAGCTGCTTCTGGGTCTTCCATCGCACTTGATGCCCCATCCCTGCGGCGTAGTGGTAGGGGATGGACTTATCGCATCAACAGCACCGGTGGAGATGTGCAGCGGAGGTCTGCCGGTTACCCAGCTGGATATGCACGGAGTTGAGTACGCAGGTCTTATCAAAATGGATCTCCTCGGGCAGAGAGGGCTGACATCGCTTTCCCTGGCCGCCGGGGAGATCAATCCCGTCAAACTTGTAAATCACAATGGTTTTCTGAACAGTGGAACACAGGCGTTGATCAATGCCGGCAGCACAATCGGTGTACCGCATATTGAAAGCCCAGCCATGCGCGGGCTTCTGAAAAGAATGAACATTCGTTCAGTAGAGGATGTGGCAAGGGCACTGGCACTGGTCAGACCGGGGGCGGCATCGGGTGGAGGTCGCGATAAGTACATGGCTGGGGGTGAGAGTAATATTCCAGCTGTTCTGCGGAACATTCTCCTTGAAAACCGAGGTGTCATGCTCTATCAGGAGAATGTAACTGAGGCCGCATGTGTACTGCTGGGGCTTTCTCCCGCAGAGGGTGATCTCATGCGCCGGAGGTTAAAGCGCCGGGATGTTGAAAAAGAAGAGATCATCTCCCGGTGTATGGGAAAGGGATTTTCCAGGAAGATGGCAGAGCGTGGCTGGGAACTGCTTTCCGGCTACGCAGGTTACGGTTTTTGCAAGGCTCATTCAATGATTTATGCTGCGGTAGCATCAGCCTATGCTGCCATAAAAGCAGAAAGACCAGCTGCTGCCATGGCTTCATTTCTGGCCGCAGGCGGAGGGTTTTACCGGCATCCTGTTTATGTGGAGGAAGCCCGCAGACTGGGACTCGGGATACTCCCGCCCGATGTGAACAGGTGCGAGTGGTTCTGTACCTCACCGGATGATGACAACCTTATGATGGGCTTGGGCTACCTGGCAGGGATGGGTGAGACTGAATATGAGAAGATCAAAAAGGGAAGACCTTACTCGCATCCGGTACAGATCAGAACTGCCGGAATTGGTCTGAAACTCGCTCAGAATATGGCCATGGCCGGTTGTTTTGACTCTATGGGAATGAATCGCTCGCAGGCAGTATGGTGTATAAAAGAAGGGGCAAGTCCTCTGTTTCCATTTGGTATGCCTCCACCTCTGTTGCCTTCCTACCTGCCTTCTGTAAGGGCTTCAAGAGAGCTGGAGCTTCTTGAGGTAACCATAGAGGCTCACCCCCTGGCGTTCGAATGCAGACCCTCGGGAACGATGCGTATCGCAGATATGCCCGACAGAGGCAATTCTCTTGTATGGGGAAGAGTTCTTACCAGCAGATCTCTGAAAGGCGGTTCCGGTTTCTTCATGGTTGAAGATGAAACTGGGGTAGTGGATGTGTTTGCTCCATCGCCCTTGTACAGGAAGGCCTCAGTTCTTCTCCGGCGGCCTGGAGCAACCCTGTTGCTCCGCTGCGAGGCCACAGCGGAGCGAACAGTGGTTAGACAGGTTATTGAATAGTTACAGTGCCTGCTTGTAAAGGTGTATGTCCGTCTGGGGAAATGGAATTGGTATTCCCTCTGCATCCAGTCGCAGTTTCAGGTTCTCATTAAGAGAGAAGAAAACATTCCAGTAATCTGCTGTATTCACCCATGGGCGAACCACAAGATTTACAGAGCTGTCTGCCATCTCAACTACTCCGACAAATGGAGCAGGGTCTTTGAGAACCCTTGTGTCTTTTGTTATCTCATCCATGAGAATTTTTCGCACAGCTCTCAGATCGCTGTCGTATGAGACTCCTACTGTAAGATCAACCCTGCGAATTTCTTCGGCAGTGTAATTTATTATTGAGCCACCGATGAGCTTGGAGTTCGGGATGATTATTTTCTTGTTATCAACCGTTTTCAGAGTTGTTGCAAGAAGACTGATAAGTTCAACAACACCGGCATCGCCGCCAGCTTCAATATAATCGCCGATTTTGAAGGGTCTTGTTACCATGAGTATTACTCCGGCGGAGAGATTGGAAAGTGATCCCTGAAGAGCCAGACCAATGGCAAGAGCCGATGCTCCAAGTATGGCCACTATGGAGGAAGTTTGAACACCGAGCTGTCCAAGAGCAGCTACTACAATGAAAGCCATAAGTGATACGTAAGCAATTGAACAAGAGAAATTTACGATGGTGGAATCTACATTTTTTTTCAGCAGGGCCTTTCTAACCGTCTTTCGAATAGCCGCGGCGACCCACCGGCCAACCAGAACGATTGCCAGCGCAGTCAGTATTTTGAGCCCGTAAGTTGACAGCATGCCGGGCAGTGAATCCAGAAACTCCTGCATTTGTTCCTCCTTCTGATGTTTGAAATGCTACTGAATTATAACTATACGGGGTCTCCCGGCAGAGTCTTGAAAAAATCACAAATTATGGTATTCTATGTGATACGGTGTATTCTGATATCACCCACTCTGGAAGGTAGGAAAATGGAAGTCAAGCCTCTGAAACCAGTTCAGCTCAAGTGGACGTGTCCCCATGATTTCTTTGAATTCAGCAAAAGCAGTGAACTCACTCCCTCAAGAGAAATTGTCGGTCAGGATCGAGCTGTCAGGGCGGTAAAACTCGGGCTTGAAATTCCCAGCAGCGGTTATAACATGTTTGTGACAGGGGTTTCCGGTAGTGGAAGAGAAACCACAGTTAAGCGGATACTTGATCAAATTGATACAACTACAGGTAAGCTCACAGACCTCTGCTATGTCTATAACTTCGAAGATTCCACCAGACCAAGTGCTCTTGTTTTCCCGGCAGGGGAGGGGAAACAGTTCAAGGAAGGGATTGAGCTGTGTGTTGAGCTTCTGCAGAAGAACATTCCCGTTGTTCTCAGGAGTGAAAGCACAGCCGCGGAAAAAGGTGCCCTGCTTGAAAGTTTTTCCGAACAGAAAAAAGAGCAGATGGAGAAGGTTGAGAAAGCTTCAGTTGAGGCTGGTTTCGCAGTGGTGAGTATACCTGCAGGACAAGGGCACGGCAGACCGGATGTGCTCCCTGTGATTAATGGAAAACCATATACCTACGAAGAACTGCAGCAGTTGGCTGCGGAGGGGAAAATCACACCTGAAAAATTGAAGGAGTACAGAACTCTCCATACTAAGTTGTTTAAGCTGCTCACTTCTGCTATTAGACACTCACAGTCTATTGAAATAAAGGCTCAGGTAGAGATTGAGAGGCTGTACAGAAGAATACTGAAACCCACGGTGACAGGAATTCTGGACAGGCTTTCCGGACTTGGGAGTAAAGAATCTGCTGAATATGTAGAACGGATTGCAGAGACAATTCTCACCAATATCGATGTGTTCTCAGACAATTCCGAAGAGGTTGATCCCTACATAATATTCGAAGTGAACTTGATAGTTGATAATTCCGACCGCAAGAAACGTCCGGTTGTTGTGGAACAGTTCCCGGATGCTGTCAGGCTTTTCGGAAACATTGACCGGATTGTGATAGACAACAAACCCTACAGCGATCACACAATGATACGCGCCGGTTCATTCCTCAGAGCTAACGGTGGATATCTTATCATCAATGCAATGGATGTTGTACGTCAGCCGGGACTGTGGCAGACTCTTATTCAGACTGTGCGAAACAGAACTGTAATTACCAGACCAAACGAAATTACCAGAGCTTTTATGCCTATCGAACTGCAGCCTGAACCTATCGATGTTGATGTCAAGGTTGTTCTCATTGGCCCGGGATGGCTCTACACAACCCTTGCTGCCCAGGATCCTGACTTCAGCTATTTGTTCAGGGTCAGAGCCGATTTTGATGACAGAATGGATTTGAGTGATGAGAACATTCGAGATTTCGCCGGAGTAATTGCCTATATCTGTGAATCGGAGTCGATTCTCCCACTGAACAGAGATGCAATGACTTCCATAGCAGAGCAGGCAGTAAGACTTACAGGAAGAAAAGACAAGATATCCCTGAAATTCAACATGGTTGCCGACTATGTAAGACAGGCATCCTACTGGGCGGGGCAGGATGGCAGAGATACTGTAACCGCTGAAGATGTGGCCAGGGCTATCCGGGAGAAGCGGTACAGATTGAGTCTCGGCGAAGATTATGCCATGAGCAGGATACTGGAAAACCAGGTCATGGTGGATACAGAGGGCTCTGCAGTAGGTCAGCTTAACGGCCTTGCTGTGTATTCAGGAGCTGACCATTCTTTCGGCCTTCCCAGCAGAATTACCGCAACAGTCAGTCCCGGTGTTGAGGGTATTATCAATGTGGAGCGTGAAGCCGAGATGTCCGGAAGGTTGCATACAAAGGGCGTGTATGTGATTACCGGTTTCTTCCGGGATCGTTTTGCTATGGATTATCCTCTCAGTCTTTCAGCAGGAATTGTGTTTGAGCAGAGCTACGGTGGAGTTGATGGAGACAGCGCCAGTTCCACAGAGTTGTATGCACTACTCAGCGCCTTGTCCGGTATTCCCCTCCGGCAGGATCTCGCTGTTACCGGTTCGGTGAACCAGCACGGCAGGATTCAGCCCATCGGTGGAGTGAACTACAAAATTGAGGGTCACTTCAAGGTCTGCAAAGAACGGGGTCTTACCGGTACCCAGGGTGTTCTTATTCCAAACTCCAATGTTGTTAACCTTCAGCTCCACAGTGATGTGATTGAAGCTGTGGAAAAGAAGCAGTTTCATATTTATCCGATTTCATCTATAGAGGAGGGTATTTCCCTGCTTACCGGCATTGAGGCAGGAGAAAAGAGTTCCCACGGAACCTACCCCGCTGACACAATTCTGGGCATGGCAGACACTAGACTCCGGCAGATGGCGGAGATCGTCCGGGACTTCGGAGGAGGACACTGAAAAAGGTTGTTTCGTTCAGCTGGGGAGAGCTTGAGGCTGGCGGTTCAAACCTGGGCGATACCGTTATCTTCAAAGCCCAGTTCGATGCTCTCAGCATAATGGGAGTTGAGATCGGAGTTCTCACGGCAGAACCCGAACTCACCAGGCGGAGATACCCTGGAATCAAGTGCTTTGATGTTTCCCGCGGCAGGCTCGGAGCGATCATTTCGGGTATAAAATGGAGTGATATTGTTATTGTCGGTGGCGGAGAACTGGTACAGGATGTATCTTCCCTGTTCTACAGCCCTTACAACCTGCTGCCTTTGTTTCTTGCTTTTCTTTTTAGAAGAAAATCCTTTGCCTGGGCCATAGGTATTGGTCAGGGATCAGAGCTGGCTCCTTTAACCCCCCTTCTCACAAAGGCTGCTTTAAAGGCATGTGATGGAATTACCGTCCGGGACAGGGGTTCTTTCAATGTGCTGCACAAACTCGGGTTCCGGGAGCCCGAGATGATACTCGCAGCGGATTGTGCTCTTACTCTCTCTGAAGTAAATCACACATACAGGAAAACTAATATCCTTGGGGCTGCTCCAAGGGATGTTTCAAACAGGTCAAGAAAGCTTCTTCCGCTTGAACTGCGAAAGAAGCTGGGATTGCACAAGGAGGTAGATCCTCTTCCGGCAGCAGACGCATGGGCTGATATTCTCGACACACATGTAGATAAGCACGGTTCGGAGATAATTCTTTTTCCCTTTCATACCGGTTCCCTTTCAAATGATGATCACGAATTTTGTGATCTGGTAAGGAGCCGGATGAATCACGCCTCCCGTGTTATGCTTGCAGATCCATCGAAACCTGATGAATTTGTCAATCTCATTTCTCGGTGCAGAGTGCTGATAACTACGCCTCTTCACGGAGCAATAATCTCCGTTGCGACTGGAACTGTTCCAGTGGCTATTTCCTATGCCAGCAAGTGCACAAGGTTCATGGAACAGGCGGAATTGGAGGAATACATTCCTTCGGGCGAAGCCGGTATCCCCGGAAAAACAACCATTGCCACAGTTGAGAGGGCATGGGTGAATTCAGAAAGCATTCGGGAACGGATGATTCCACTGAGAGAAAAACTGGTTCAACGAGCCAAAAGAACAGCTGAACACTTCATAAGGACCTTCAATATATGATTGCTGGTATTCATGTTTCTACCGCAGGCGGCATACACAAAGCTCCCCTTAAATTGAGAGAACTTGAGCTGAATACGGGGCAGATTTTCACAGCAAACCAGAGAAGATGGAAGAATGAGGAAGTCTCTCCGGCCAATATTGCTAAATTCCGTGAAGCGTCAGAGGGGCTTACTATCATTTCACATGCTTCATACCTGATAAATTTTGCTTCAGCCAATCCGGAGGTTGTTGAGAAGTCGCATATTGCTCTGGTTGAGGAACTCAGGCGCTGTGAAACCCTGGGTATTCAGTACCTGGTGATGCACCCGGGAGCTCACCAGAAGGCAGGTATTGAGAAGGGTATTGAAATGATTTCTTCTTCCCTGAGACAACTCCTTCCCACTGTAAAAGCAGGCCCGATGCTTCTTCTCGAAAACACAGCAGGTGCCGGTACTACGGTAGGCTGCCGCCTGGAGGAACTTGCCGCCATCAGGGATAGCTCTGAAATTCAGGAATTAATAGGTTACTGTATTGATACGGCTCATGCTCACGGAGCGGGATACAGGATCACTGACGAGGAAACCGTTTCTTTTTTTGTTAAGCAGCTTGATAGTATTCTTGGTCGCGATCACATAAAAGCGTTTCATCTCAATGACTCAAAGGTTGAATGCGACAGCCGTCGTGACAGGCATGAACATTTTGGTGAAGGAACAATAGGTCTTGATGGTCTCCGTTGCCTCTTCCGGGCACCACTGTTGTCTCATGTTCCCGGGATAGCAGAAACGCCTGGTTCTGATGACGAGAGAGCAGCAGATATCCGGAAACTTTTGCAAAGGCAATGAAAGGAAAATGATGAAAAAACTGGCAATCGTTGGTTTTCTGTTTCTGTTTTTCGCTTGCGGAGAACCGGCAGAAGAAGTGATTACTACTGATACTGAAAGCCCTGAGATTCCTCTTGACATCGCTGCAAATCCTGAGGGTCTTCTTATTGCTGCAACAGATGCTGTTCTTGGTGTTGATGCAGTTTCATACGGTATCTTTCTTGATGGGTTCTTCGTAGATGGAGATACTACTGATATTTCCGTAGTGGGTGATGTTGTGCTTCAGAAGGGAGCTACTACCGAGGAAGCTTCGGTTTATGTCGATTACATCCTGACCATGGGTGATGAAGTCGTTTCCGGAACTGTTGCCTCTGATGGAATCAGTGCCTACTTTATCGATTCTGCTACAGGGGAATTTCACTTCGGATCCATTGAAATGGGAGCCTCCCGCCTGGTGCAGAATGCCCCTCAGGGAACTATCATGGTGGAGTATCTGATTCCCACCGAGCCCTACGGCGCTGAGCTGAATGCCGCCGGATACGAAATGCTTGAACAGGAAACAATTGAAGGTCACCTTTGCCATGTGGTTGAGGTGCATATGCCTCGCTACACATCCATCTGGTGGATAGATGCAGAGACACACCTTCCCCGGGCGAACAAGATCTCTGTATGGGGACCTGACGGATCGGGAATGGAGTATACCATTACTCTCGTTGACCTGAATGTTGAAGCTCAGCCAGAACCTTCAGTTTTCCAGCTGCTGCGTCCTGAGGGATATTCTTCCGAGGAATACGTAGGTGCCGTTGCCGTTGGTGTACCTGCTCCTCTCTGGACACTTGATACTCCCGATGGGGGAAGCATTGCTCTGGAGGACCTCCGGGGTAAAGTGGTTATCATGGACTTCTGGGCAACATGGTGCCGCCCGTGCCGTCAGGTTATGCCCTCACTTCAGGTACTTCACGAGACTTATGGTGACGAGCTTGTGGTTATTGGTGTTAACACCTGGGAACAGGAAGACCCTGCCGCTTTCATGATAGAGAATGGTTACACTTATCCAATCGTTATCAACGGTGACGAGGTTGCTCAGGAGTACTTCGTAGAAGGCATTCCCACATTTTATGTGATTGCCCAGGATGGTACTGTTGCGTTCCATGCAGTGGGAGCAGACCCCGCCAACGAAGAAGCCCTGGTTGAAGTTCTTGGAACTCTTCTGGGAGTGTAAGGTAGAGTAATTTTATGGAGGCCGGGTTATCCCGGCCTCCATGTTCCACTCTTTTGAAGGGAAATTGCATGAGAAGAGTTATTCTGTTTCTTCTGGCTCTGACAGCCGTTGTGACCGCCTCCCCCGAAGAGGACATGAACTCAATAATTGATGCAGTCTACCGGGCTGATGGTAAGACTGTCTACGAAGGACTCACAATGGAGAACCGGGAAGCTCTCTCAATGGTAATTGCCATGATGAGTTTTGCCCCTGACCAGGTGGCCCTGCAGCTTCGTCAGCAACTTGATGTCCAGATCAGTCCTTCCGAAGTAGCTTCTCTTGATGTACAGAAACTGATCACAGTGATAATTGACTCTCCTTTTTTCAGAAGAGAACTTCCCGGTTCAAGAGACATGATCTTCTGCGAAAGCCATACCATGCGGGGAGATACTGCCCTGGTTTACATATCCATTGCAAACGAGGATTCCGTCTACGGCTATCCGATGATGCTTCAGGAAGGATCATGGAGGATTGCTGAAAGCTTCTTTTAAAAAAGATATCAGAATTGCCGGACAGACAGCAGGAATTTCACAACTCAGAGAGCCCCTGCGGGCTGAAAGCCTGCCTGTAAATCAAAGTGCCTTAAACAGAATTCCCGTTCACCTGTTTATTTTTCCAGAGGTTTGTGGCAGAACCACCAGTCGTAGCACTCATATTCATCTGAACGCTTTCTGGCATCCTTTTCGTTCGTTGCCGGTGGAACAATAATTCTGTCACCAATAAGTTCAGACCTCCTAATATGTTAAGCTTAACATGACAGGAGGTCTGACATTAGACTAATACATGCCTTCATTATTCTATCACATTACTAGCATCACCATTTCAGTACAGATATTTATTTACAGTTACCATATCAGAGCCAATCCGTACATAAATAATGAAGTCAATCGGAGCCTGCTTACATCATTGGCAAGACATACTGCATACGATCCAACTGAAATGCGTGGGGAGACGGATTCGACAAAAGAATGCTTGCGATTAAAAACTCAAGCGGATAGAATTGATTCTTGGGGTGGAAAAATCAGGAAGAGGTAAAACTCGGCACTCTCAAGGTACCATGATGCACCTCTTATATTGCCTTCATGATGTAGTCGACCTCCCCTCAAATGCAGGAGCCGATTCCCAGATCGGCATTTTCCCACAACGTCTACCGTCCATTCAGCGTAATCCTTCAGATCCGGCAACAGTTGCGGAGCGTCGGCGAACAGGGCTCGTCTCCTGCCTTCTTGGTGGGCCGTTCTACTTATTCCTCCGTTTTCCAGCTGCTGCAAGCTGCCGGCCCTCTTCCCGCCCGACGCTCCGCTGCCATGCTTCGGGCAGTTTCTCTACGATCAGTTTGATGTAATGCTTGCCATCCGGCGCCACATGGATGCGGAGAGGATGCAAATCGTTTCCCGCGACCTCGGCAAAGTAGAAGCCCGGGTTCAAGGGACCGAAGCGGGCTCCCCCTTTTCGATTCGTTCCGGCCGTAAGCATCCGTGGATCCCCAGGCTGTCTGAGGATCACCTCTGCTTTTGCGACTGGAAGCCCGCGCGTATCGAACACCGCTACATCCATGTATGCAGTCGCAACTTCCACCAGAAATGTCATGCCGCCGATGACCTTATCGTTGCGCAGCAAGTTCACTGGCAGTACTCCTTTTGCACCGTCTTTGATCCGGGACTTCAACGACAGTTCCAATCGCAATTCGCCGTCTTGCCCCTTCCGAAGCATGAGCTGTTTCGTTGTGACCTTGAACTTGACGGGCAGGTCCCCGTCGAGTTTGCCGACCATCAGCTTAAACGTGCCCGCTTTTTCCGCCATGATCGGAATTGAGCGCACGATCGTGCCGGCATTTGAGTTCGTGCTGCTTCCGCTTGCCGATACCGTCCCGCTCACCATCGCCGGATTTAGGTTGCACTGGGCCTGGTCATTGTCGGCTGTGATGTTCCACAGCGAATGGCTCATCGCATCGGTCAGGCATTTGGCGGCCACCGAAACGCAGCCGTGCCCAAAATCGCCGCCGATGAAGATGCGTTGGTACTGAGTATGCGCCCGTCCGGGCCGAAGCCGCACCGGCACCGTGTCCGAGCCCGACGTTTCCACGGCCCGGTCAATCCGGGGTGGCCCCACGGGCCCGCCCGTGAATCCGAGTCCGCGCACTTCCATGATGCGCCACACGTCGTCGGTCGGTGCCGTGCCCCGGTTCGCAGTGCGCACGAGGAATCGGTTGTCATGCGCCGGTACATACTCATTCTGGCTCGTTGTCGGAAACTGATCTGTGTTATCCGCATACACGTCCGGCGAATGCCACGGGCTCGTACATACGCTCGGCTCTGCGCCAGCGTCTCCTGCGCAGTCCTGCACTACCAGGTCCGGTTCGCCCATTCGGATATGCAAGGGTTGGCCAGCATCCGTCCAGGGATACTGTTTGTACAGCGGGATCTCCGTGATCTGCGGTTCCGCAGGCCGAACCGAGTTTATGTAATGGTCATACACCCAGTTGAATGCCTCTCTCATGCTCAGGACACCCGTGGGCCCCCAATCGATCCGCTTGGTGTGGTAACCTGGAATCAGCGTCACACCCACTCCGTTCCCGGTGATACCCAGATCAATGTTATCGTCGAGCGCGTTCTGAACCATGCGCCCGTTGAACGCCGATGCGAACAGCTTATCGAACACCGCTTCGTATGTATTTTGATCCGATCGACAGCCCGCCATAACCGCACCGCGCGTACCGGACCAGAGGTTGTTGATGAACGGATCTACAAAGCCGCCTGCATGGCACTGCCCGGCTAGCAGCACGATCTGCCTGCAATGAATTGCAGCGATCCGGGTGGCGAAATCGCTTGCATAGTACTTTTCCGTAAAGCTGTCACAGCAAAGATAACACCCACTCCCGTCCTGGCCACCGTGGTTGAACGTGAAGATGAACAGGTTATCGTCCGCGCCTAGCTCATGCGGGTCAGTGCTTCCGGCCGCATAGGCAGCCATTGCATTGTCCAGGTCCGCGCGAGTCGCGTTATATGTTACATCCGTTCCCGCTACCATCGACGCCCAACCAGGATTGCTGTACGGTCCCACAATAATGCGGATATTTGCCAGCGCATAGCCGTACATCTCGTGGAGCAGATTGGTCCAGCGGATGAGACTCAGCACGTACCGTTCCCGATTACACACCCCCACGAAGAGCAGGGCATGATGATTGTCGACCGTAGGCCGAGTGATGTTTCCTGACATGTTTTCGTAGGCCATTTACTTACCCTCCTTTCCTGGTAGGATGTGCGGAATCAAGCTGCGCTCGAGTTCCGGATCCGCGATTGGGAATTCCTCTTCAATGGTCCGGACCGTCCCGTCCTCCAGACTGTGCAGCTCGTACAGGACTGGGTGTGCGAAGTTCGCCTCATGCATGAGATCCACAAACACCAGATACGACTCCTTGTCGAGTTCGTATTCGTGATATCCAATGCGCAGGCTCATGCCGGCGGGCAGCGGCGTATGCCGGATGAACACCGCCACATGCTCACGGCCGCGGAGCCGCTTGTAGGCGCCTTCGGCCACAGCCCTGGCCGTTACTTTCTTTACGTGATCAAGTTGAATGGTCATCATGCCCTCCTTTTCTTAGCCGACGCGCGTTGCGCCAGTATTGTGGAACTTTGTGTTCTGCCGACCACAGGCACGCCGACCCGTGGTTTCGCGTGTCCCTTTAATTGTTTGATCGTTCTCTTCCTCCTCTCCGCGCCTCCAGTCTTTGTGCTCGTTCCCGGCCGCAACAACGCAGACGCATAACGAATAAGGATTCGTAGCTCGCACTTTGTGCGCTACAATCCTCTGTTGAATTTAGCTCTGCTCGGCAGTACTTGAATTTCCTATATAACTCGATTAGTATGCATATCCTCTTGATCGCAGTCAATAACGCTGCAAGAATACCACTTGAGATCAGGATTCGAACCAAAATGAGTGCGTTCGATTTGAATAACTTTAGCTGCGGAGCTTTGGTCCCTTTGGATGGCTAAACCTCTCCCATGCCGCTTTGCCTGCACATTCAGCGGTGAACTGAATTGGTATTGTCTCTGTCGTTCGTTTATCACGGCGGGCCTCGCAATCGATGCAGGACACCACAGAGAATCATTTCTTTGCCGCAATCAGGACAGCAGAACGATTTCTGCCTTTCTACCGGCAATTGAATCACAGGCAGCTTCAATTGATTCCTGTGTGCCACGAAGGCACACATGGGT